>NZ_JBHXQO010000003.1:0-346721 GCF_042717135.1 Streptomyces sp. NPDC058620 | reverse complement strand
GTCAGGGTGGACACCCCGCTGACGGCTGCCGCGATCAGCTCGGACAGGAGAGACTTCGCCGTACCCGGCTCACCGACGAGCATCAGCCCGCGGCTGGTCGCGAGCGTCACCAGCGCCCGGTCGACCAGCGAGGGACTGCCGACGAACTTGCGGCCGATCCCGGCGTTCGTGTCGCCGATGACGAACCGCCGGGCGGCGCGCAGGCTCAGCTCCCAGCCCGGCGGCCTGGGGTCACGGTCGTCGGCCCGGAGCGCCGCCAGCTCCTCGGCGTACCGCACCTCGGCGGGCGGGCGCTGCACGGCCGCCGACGAGGATGCCGTGCCGTTCGCCCGCGCCGGCCCGCTCGTGGGCTCGTCCTTCGTCCGTACGCTCATGCCGCTGCGCCTTCGGTGAGTTCCGTCAGGTCGGCGATGAGCTCGGACACGGTGAGCGCGTCCAGGTCACCGAAACGCAGCGGGTAACCGCGCCTCGTCCAGTGATCAGCCGGCTGACTATCGAGCCACACCGTTTCGAGGGTCTGGTCGGGGAACATGTCGACCACCCCGACCGCGATGCCCGTGTCCAGCGCGATCACCAGGTACTGGTCCTCGCCGAGCCGCTTCGAGATCCACCGCTCCACCCCCGCGTCCTGCGGGACCCCGCGCTGCCAGCCGCGCCGCTGGAGGCCGAGCACCTTGCCCGTCGGCACCTTGATGCCCTCGAAGCGCGTCAGCCGGTACCCTCCGGCCTCCTCCTCGGTGAGCTCGAACACCGCACGCCCCAACTGGGGGAAGGGCTGGAGGATCTCGTAGTCCGCGAACGCCTCCGACCACACGTCGAGCCGGTCCCCGAGGTCCAGTGGATGCGCCAGTCGCACTGTGGCACCGTCAGCGAGGGCGAAGACCTCGTCCTCGGCATCGGCGAACGTCCGGTCCTCCGCCACGCGGAAGGCCGTGGTCGTCCCGTCCGCCTCACTCAGCCACACCAGCCTGCGGACCAGATGCCACATCAGCGGGTGTGCGACGAACAGTCCGGTGAACTCCGGCACCGTCCAGGTCCGCCCTGCGACCATCGCGGCCTCCAGCCGGCGCACCTGGTCGGAGGCGATCGTCCGCACGTCCTTCTTCAGGGCCATGAACCGCTTGCGCTCCGCCGGGGCCAGCTCGGCGTCGTCCCGCGCACCGGGCATCGGCAGGTCCTTGCGGCGCTTGCCGTCACCGTCCAGGACGTACGGCCTCAGCTGCTCGTCGAAGCCCACGGTGAAGCGGCGGCTGCCGTAGTCGACGACGGTCGAACCGTCGGCGTCGAGCCCGAAGTCCGGCACCAGCCGGTCGGAGAGCTGTTCGCCCGTCAGTCCGAGACCGGCCGCGACCTCGTCGATCTTCTCCTTGGCACGCTCCTTCAGCCCCTTGAACTTCACCCGCTGAGCGATGCCGTGGAGCTGCACGAGCGCGATGTCGGTCCCGATGGCCGCGAGTACGCCGAGCCCCTCCACCGCCCGGTGGTGCGCGCCCTCACCGGGCCAGGCACGGATGACCGGGGTGAGCCGGCGGACCGTGGTGTCGTCACCCAGCAGTCCGAGCGCGTGGAGCGCCCAGGACTCCTTGGCGGGGAGGCCGGCCATCGTCCACTGCTCGAAGATCGCCCAGGAGAACGCGGCGAGCGAGCCGGGTTCCGCCACCTCCTTGAGCACCGGGACCCCCGGATACACCTCACCGGGCTTCGACAGCGCCAGCATCGTCACCACATGGCGCACCGACTGCTCGGGTAGCGCACCACCGGACCTGACCACGATCTGCGGCAGCGGCGCGGGCTCCGCCCACCCCGGCAGCACCGGCATCGTGGCGGGCAGCAGGCGCTCCAGCGGGTCGGCGGCGAGCAGCGCACCGACGGCTTCCGCCGCCTTGGCGCCGTACGCCTCGGCGGCCTCCCGGACCACCTGGTCGCCGTGGACCGCGGCGATCTGGAGGAGGGCCTGCTCGCCAGCCCGCCGCGCGGCGCCCGCCCTGCCCACGGCGTCCGGTACGAGGAGCCCGGCGGCCACCACGCCGTGCCTGGCGAACCACGCACGGGCCGTCGCGGCCGTGGACTTGAGCCGGACCGACCAGTCCGCCATGTGGCGGGCCACGGCCGCGTCGACGAACGGCAGCAGCAGGGGCGCCAGGGCGCTGGGCCGGCGCGGAACCGCCCGCAGCAGCAGGGGCAGCGCGAGGAGGCCGAAGCGGGCGGCGATCGGTTTGAAGGTGTCCGCGGCGTCCCAGAGGTCGGTCGGGTCCCAGGAGTCGAGCAGCGGGACGACCAGTTCCTCGGGCCCGTGGACGTACACCCACGCCGGCTGGAGGTCCCCCGCGTCGAGGGTGTGGCGCAGGCCGGCGATGTCCTTCTCCCAGTCGCCCTCCCCGTGCCGCTGGGTGTACCAGCTGGAGCAGGCCGCCCACTCGTCCCGCTCACCGGGCAGCCACTCCACCGAGGGCCCGGACGCCGCCGAGAGCCCGGGGACGACCGTGGCCGGGGCCGTGGTGCGCGGGCGCGACCACGGAGGGGACGTCAGCACGGACGGCAGGGCCGCGGCCGGCGCGTCCGCGATCCGGTCGGCCGGGTTGAGCAGGGGTTCCACGATCTCAGCGAGCCCGGCTTCCAGCGTCGGGAGCACGGCCGTCACCAGGTCGCGGTGGGCGCCGACATGGCCGAGGAGCAGCCGCCGGGTCCTCGCGGACACCGCGCCGGCGCTTTCGCGCACCTCGGTGGCGAGAAGTCGCAGGGCGCGCTTCGGATAGCGGCGCATCGCTTCGAGGAGAGCCGCGCGGGCGTGCTTCGAGTCCGCGTGCGTCAGCAGGGCCACGAACGCCTCGTCCGTCGGGATCTCCATCAGGGCCTCGGCGACGGTGGCGTCGTCCGCGTAGCTCCGGCCGTCCAGGCCCTCGGCCAGCAGGGTGGCGACGGCCGTGCCGACGCCTTCGGCCACCGTGGCGATCAGGGCGACGCTGTGGCCGTGGCTGGGCCGGTGCGGGAACACCTCCAGCTGGTCCCCGGAGTTCAGCGAGCAGTACAGCATGGAGGACAGGGTCAGTTCCCGCTCGGCGACGACACCGGGATCGGAGCAGAGGTCGGCCACCCAGCCGGTTTCGCTCGGCGCGAGGTACGACGCGAGGATCTTGTGCTGCGGGTCCGCGCGGTGCCTGGCGAGCGCCGCCACCGTCGCCCGGTAGGTCTCCTCGTCGGTCGCGGCCACCAGGGCGCGGACGCGATCGGCCGCCGGGCGGCGCCTACCCGACGAGTACGCGTAACCGGTCAGTGCCTGCCGGCGGATCCAGGGGTCGTACCGCCGGGCGCCGTGCTGTTCCCAGTGGGCTTCGAGCGTGAACAGCTCCACCGTGGCGCACGCCGCGAACGGCAGGCCGAAACGGGCTGTCCAGAGGTCCGCCCAGGTGGCGGGCGAGTTGTTGAGACCCACGATGGCGGCCAGTACGGCGGCACCGACGGGGGAGGGACTTCCGGCGAGGTGTGCACGGGCATCGTCGGCCAGCGCGGCATCCGTGCGCGGCGCGTCCAGGAACTCGTGGACCCACGCGGTCTCCCGGGACAGCTGGGTTTCGAGGGCTTCCATTTCGTGCGGCTTCGCTCTGGCGGGGGTCCTTTTCACGCCACCGCGCCGCGGGTGGAGCGTCCGGCGCCAGCCGGCCGGCAGGACGAAGGTGTCCTCGTCGGGGAGCGCCCCGGCGCTCCCGTCCGCGGCCGCGTCGCCCGGCTCCGCCACCGCTCCGGAAACCACCGCGCCCGCGTCGGCGGGAGCCGCCACCGCCCCCGCGGGAGCCGCAGCAGATGCCCCGACCTCGCGGTACCCCTTGCGTTCCTTCTCCGCGATCGTCTTCGCGACCTGGGCATCCGCCGCCCGGGCCGACGCGTACTCCTTCGACTGCGTCCGCCCGTCGGTTCCGCACCGCCCGTACCGCACCGTCACCACAGCGCCTTCGGCCCCGGTCTCCCAGAACTTCGACGCGCTGCCCTCGACAAACTCCCAGCGGCGCACAGAACCGCCCCCCTTCCCGCCCCGGACCACCCGCTCCGCCGCGGGCTTCGATCAGTGAGGCCACACTAGAACCAGCCACTGACAACGCCTCGGACAGGTGAAGGAGAGGGCCCCGACGGGCCCTGCTCAGCTAGCGGGCACGGCCCTCGGCCGGCCTGGCGACGCCCACGAGGGAGTCACGCCGGTCACCTGACACACCATGAGGAAGAGCGGAATGGGCGGGGTGTAGGGCGTACGGCTGTCCGGCGTGTGGATGAGCCGTGGCCGTACCGACGCGACGAGAGCCCCGGCGGCGTACGAGACCTGCTCGGGCCAGTCCAGGTCCAGATCCGAGCCGGCGGGAACGATCCACCACCAGCGGTCGGTGTCGGCGAACACGCACCCGGTGCGCGGCAGGTGGGACATCAGGCGGAAGCCGTACCGTGCGGGAACCCCCACCGCGTCACAGCCGAGGCCGGCCGAGAGTGTGGGCGGCAGCGACAGCCTCACCCGGCCGCCCTGCTCCGGCACCCGGGAGCGGCGCGCTCCGCGCAGCTGGGACAGGGCGTTCTTCAGCATGGCTGCTCCGTGCCGTGCGGCAGTTCTGCCCAGACGATGCGGCCCGAGGCGTCTGTGGCGTCATGGGAACCCCACGCGCTGCTCATCGCGTCGACGAGCAGCAGGCCGCGTCCGTGTTCGTCGTCGGCGGTGCGGCAGAGCCGCGGGCCGCCGGGCTGGTGACCCTGGTCCTGCACGGCTATGCGCAGCCGCCGGTCGAGACGTCTGAGCTCACAGACGACACGGGAACTCGCGGTGTGCACGACCGCGTTGGTGACCAGTTCGGAGACGATGAGGAGCGCCGCCTCGCAGGCGTCGCCGCCGAGGCGCCACGCGTCCAGCCGGACTCGTGTCAGCCGTCTCGCGCCGGCCACCGACTCCGGCTGCGCCGGCAGGGCGAAGCAGTAACGGAGCGCTTCCGTCCCGGGGCTGAGGTCCACGAGCCGGGGGATGAGCGCACTGCCAGGTGCCACGACCGATTCCTCACAGTGGGGGATGCGTCACGCTTCGCACCCCTGTGAAAGAGGGCGGGCGTGACCATGCGAACTGGTTCACGACCCAACTCTCCCTCTGTCGTGAACACTTGGCAAGGGGCACTCTGAAAAATGCAGAGTGACTGTGTCTTTGAGGCCACCCGCATGGCACACTGCTGGCACACAGCGCATGGGGAGGTCTGAAGTGAGCGAACCGCGGTCCGCCCCGACCGTGGGCCAGGTCGTCCTCGGCAAGCGCCTGCAGGATCTGCGGGAACGCGCAGGTCTGAGCCGCGACCAGGCCGCCAAGGTGCTCAGGGTCGCTCCCGCGACCATACGCAGGATGGAGACGGCCGAGGTCGGGCTCAAGATCCCTTACGTCCAGCTCCTGCTGAAGGCGTACGGGATCGGGGAGGAGGAGGCCGACTCCTTCGTCGAACTCGCCGAAGAGGCCAACAGGCCCGGCTGGTGGCAGCGCTTCCACGACGTGCTGCCCGACTGGTTCAGCATGTACGTGAGCCTGGAGGGAGCCGCGAGTCTCCTACGCATGTACGAGCCGCACTTCGTCCCCGGCCTCCTGCAGACCGAGGACTACGCACGCTCCGTCATGCGCACGGGAGCCGTCGGCCAGACCAGGCCGGAGGACATCGAGCGCCATGTGGACCTGCGGATGGCGCGGCAGTCCCTGCTCACCAAGGAGGGCGCCCCGAAGCTGTGGGTGATCATGGACGAGACCGTCCTGCGCCGCCCGGTGGGGAGTACCGAAGCGATGCGGGCGCAGACCGACCGGCTGCTCGAAGCCACCGAGATGCCCCATGTGACGCTGCAGATCGCGGAGTTCGCTACCGGTCACCATCCGGGCACGTACGGCCCCTTCGTCCTCTTCCGCTTCGCCGTCCCCGAACTGCCCGACATGGTCTACAGCGAGTACCTGACCGGCGCCGTCTACTTCGACGCGCGCCCCGAGGTGGCGTCCTACCTCGAAGTCATGGACCGCATGGCGGCTCAGGCCGCAACTGCACAACGCACGAAGGAAATCCTCCGGGACTTCCGCAAGGAGCTGTGATGAGCGACATCTACAACGGCATGCCGGCCGCCGACCTCGGCTCCGAAGGCTGGTCGAAGCCCTGGAGCGGCGGCAACGGGGGCAACTGCGTCGAGGCCATGAAGCTGGCCGACGGCAGAGTGGCCGTACGCCAGTCCGCGGACCCCGAGGGCCCCGCACTCATCTACTCAACCGGCGAGATAGCCGCGTTCATCCAGGGCGCCAAGGCAGGGCAGGCCGACTTCCTTCTCACCTGACGCACCGGCACATATCCTCGCCCCACGAACAGTCAGCTGTGATCGCCGACCTACGAACCCCAACGGAGCGCGATATGACCGGGCACGATCCACAGGCCAGCCATGTCATCGAGATCGACACCAGCAAGCCGCATCCCGCGCGGATGTACGACTGGTTTCTCGGTGGCAAGGACAACTACCCGGTCGACGAGCAGATGGCCCGGCAGCTGCTGGCCCTGGACTCCCGGGGCCGCGACATGGCCCGCGTGAACCGGGCCTTCATGCACCGCGCCACCCGCTGGCTCGCCGGACAGGGCGTACGCCAGTTCCTCGACATCGGCACGGGCATACCCACCGAGCCCAACCTCCACCAGATCGCCCAGCAGGCCGCCCCGGACGCACGCATCGTCTACTGCGACAACGACCCGATCGTGCTCGCGCACGCGGCGGCCCTCCTGCGCTCCACGCCCGAAGGTGCCACCGAGTACATCCAGGCGGACGCGCGCGAACCCGCGACGATCCTCGAAGAGGCCGGCAAAGTACTCGACTTCAGCAAGCCGATCGCGCTGTCGCTGCTCGCGCTGCTGCACTTCCTGGACGACGAGGACGGCGCGGCCGACCTGGTCGACAAGCTCGTGGAGCAGCTTCCCTCCGGCAGTTATCTGGTGCTCTCGCACACCACGGGCGACTTCAACCCGGAGGGCGCGGCCCAGGCGCGCGCCATGTACAAGGCCCGCGGGATGACGCTGCGTCCGCGCTCCCGCGCCGAACTCACCACGTTCTTCGACGGCCTGGAGCTCGTCGAGCCGGGCGTCTCGCTCTCCGCCGACTGGCACCCGGAGCTCGGCGAGGTCATCGACGTCCCGGGCGACGAACCGATCCCCGGCTACGCGGGCGTCGCCCGCAAGCCCTGACCGCGCGCGGTCACTGACGGCTGACGGACCGGGTGATGCCCGCGGCGATCGTTGTCGCGAGCAGCCACCCGGTCACGATCAGCAGGTACGACAGCCACTGGTACCAGCCCGTCGGGTTGTACGCCTTCTCCTGGCCGAAGTCGATGATCGGCAGCAGCAGGTCCAGGGTGTAGAACACCGGGCTGAACGGCGGCGCCTCGCCCTCCTTCAGCGGACGCGGATGGTGCGACGCGAACGTCACCGCTCCGGCGAGGAGCAACGAGAAGAGCCAGGCCGCCGCCCGTACCGGACGGAAGCCGTACCCCACCGTGACGTCCTGCAGATACCCCCAGACCCTGGCGTACCCGGGCAGCGTTTCGCGGTGCCGGCGCTGTTTGGCGAGGAGCACTGTGCGGGCCGCGTCGTCGTCACCGATCCTGCGGTACGCCGCCGTCAACTGCTCGTAGGCGTACGGCGCATACCCCTCCACCTCGCGTTCGAGGAGCGGCAGCCGCCGCTGGGCGGGCAGATGGGGGAGCAGCGAGGTGTACGTCAGTCCGTCCAGCCGGACCTCCGGCGGCCATACCCCGGGGTCGGCGTGGATGAGGTCGATCTGGGAACGCCGCAGATTCACCCGGCCCTCGATGGGCTCGGCCTCCCGGAGCCACAGCTCCCCGATCGTGCAGCTGCTCGCGCGCAGCGCGACCCCGCCCGGGTTGGAGATCCCGGCGTGTGCGAGGTTCAGCTGGCCGGGTATGCGGGCACCGCGCAGATTGACGCGCCCCTTCACCCGCAGCCGCATGCCGCGCACATCGGAGCCGACGGTGACGTTCTCCGCCTGAAGGGCCGTCGCGCCCGGATGCACCAGTACCGCGTCGTCGAGCTGGATCTGCCCGGTGACCGAGGCCCCGTCGATCCGGACCTCGCCGCGCACCTCAAGCCGCGGCCACCACAGATCGTCCTCGGTGACGGCGTGGTTCAACTGGAGCACGGGCTCCTCGTTGGGGACGGTCGTGCCGTCGGCGTGCACGCCGATCCGGGTACCGTCGAAGAACACCGCCCGGGTGATCCGCGCGCCGCCGAGCCGCACGGGGCCGGAAATCCGGCACCCGGTCAGCCGCAGCACCCCGTCGACGCGCAGCGTCGCCGCGTCCAGGCCGGGCAGGACCGAGGCGCTCAGATTCAGCTGCCGCACCTGCGTCCCGTACAGGTTCGGCGCCTCCTCGAAGGAGCAGCCGGCCAGCAGCACCGCGCACTCCGCCACCGCGTACCGCACGTTCAGCGTCCCGGAGATCCGCGCGCCCCACACCCGCAGGGCGGAGACCTCTCCCTCCGCCTGCCCCCCGGCGAGCAGCAGTGCCCGGAGCACCTCGGCGCGTACCGTGCGCTCGGCGCCCCAGGCCGCCCCGCCCTCCGGGTCGTCCTCGTCCGCCACTCCCGTACGGAAGTCGACGAGAGCGCCGCGCGGGAAGGCGTCCCGGACGCGGCGCTCGGCGGGGGTCAGGCCGGTGATCTCCATCGGCGGGACTCTGTCCCGGCATCGGTCGCAGTGTCAACCCCGGTGTCCGGGGGACGCGTTCAGAGGCTGAGCGCGTGTCCGGTCGTCGCGTCGACGTGGTCCGGGACCTCGTCGTGGTCGTCGCCCACGGTCAGTGTCCCGGACGGCTCGAACAGCAGGAGCGAGGCACCGTCCGCCGAGCGGGGCTTGTGCCAGGTGCCCCGCGGAACGACGAACACCGCACCGCGGCCGAGCGTGACGGACTGCTCCCCGCCCTCCTCGCGCAGGCCGATGTCCAGGGAGCCTTCGAGTACGAGGAAGAACTCGTCCGTGTCTTCGTGCACATGCCATACGTGCTCGCCGTGGACCTTCGCGACCCGGACGTCGTAGTCGTTTACCCGCGTCACGACCCGAGGGCTCCACAGCGCGTCGAAGGACTTCAGCGCATCGCTCAGCAGGAGCGGTCCGGTCGGGGTCTGTGCGGTGTCTTCGCTCATGTCCGCCATCCTCGGGCTTGGCCCCGCCGTCCGGGGAGTGCTAGGAATCGCACATGACGCAAGAATCCTCGCACGGTACGCCGCACCGTTCGCCGCATCGCGTCGCCATGATCGTCTCGGCCGGCTCCAACCCCTTCGAGCTGGGCGTGGCCACCGAGCTCTTCGGACTGCGACGCCCCGAACTGCCCGTCCCCTGGTACGCGTTCGAGCTCTGTGCCGCCACCCCTTCCGTACCCATGCACGCGGGCTTCTTCCAGCTCTCCGGAGTCGCCGGTCTCGACGCGGTCGACCGGGCCGACACCGTCATCGTGCCGAACCGCCCCGACCCCGAAGCCGCAGCCGACCCGGCCGTCCTCGACGCCGTCCGGCGCGCCGCCGCCCGGGGCGCCCGGCTGGTCAGCTTCTGCACCGGCACGTTCACACTCGCCGCGGCGGGCGTTCTGGACGGCCGGCGGGCCACCACCCACTGGCGCTGGGCCGACGCCTTCACCGCGCGCTTTCCGCGGGTGCACCTCGACCCCGGAGTCCTGTTCGTCGACGACGGCCGGGTCATCACCGCCGCCGGCAGCGCCGCCGCACTCGACACGGCCCTCCACATCGTCCGCAGCGACCACGGCGCGGAGATCGCCGCCGCCGTCAGCCGGCGCCTCGTCTTCCCCACGCAGCGCGACGGCGGCCAGCGCCAGTTCGTCGAGCACCCGCTGCCGGACACGGCCGACACCTCGCTCGGCCCGCTCCTGGCATGGGCACAGCAGCACCTCGGCACCGGCCTGAGCGTGACCGGACTCGCCGCCAGGGCCGCCGTCAGCCCCGCCACGCTCCACCGCCGCTTCCGCGCCCAGCTCGGCACCACCCCGCTCGGCTGGCTCACCGAACAGCGGGTCACCCTCGCCCGCCGCCTCATCGAGCGCGGCGAGGAACGACTCGACGTGGTCGCCAGGACCAGCGGTCTCGGCACGGCGACGAACCTGCGCTCCCAGCTCCGCCGCCGCACCGGCCTCACCCCCAGCGAGTACCGCAGCCGCTTCGGCCCTGCCCGCTGAGCGACCGCCCCCGCACGCCGCAATCCCGCAGGTCACAATGGAGGCATGTCACGACGCACCTCCCGCCCCCGCCGCTCCGCCGGAACCGGAGCCCCCGCACCGCGGATCACCCCGGAGTCCCCGTGCCCGTGCGGCCTGCCCGCGACGTACGCGACCTGCTGCGGACGCCTGCACGCCGGCGGCAACGCCCTGACCTGCGAGGCGCTGATGCGCTCGCGGTACACCGCCTTCGTCGTCCAGGACGCGGCGTACCTGCTCCGTACCTGGCACCCCGACACCCGGCCGCCCACCGTCGACTTCGACCCCGGCCTGCGCTGGGTGCGCCTGGAGATCCTGGAGACGACGGAGGGCAGCCCCTTCCACGCGACGGGCACGGTCACGTTCCGCGCCCACTACACGGACGACGGCCGCCCCGACTCCCTCCACGAGCAGAGCCGCTTCGTCCGCATCGAGGGCGACTGGGTCTACGCGGCTGCCGTCTTCGTCGAGTGAAAACCGGTGTCCCCGGCCACCCCTCGGACCGTACGATCCGCGCATGAGCGAGGACACGGCAGAGCCGGACACCGTACGCGAGCCCTGCTGGCGCGGCCGCGACATCGCGTTCACCCCGGTGGAGACCGACGACGCCGAACTGATCCGGCGCTGGCGCTTCGATCCGGTGACCGCCCATGAGACCGGAGTCTGGCCGGGTTCGCTGTACGAACTCCGCGAGCGTATCGAGCGCTATCACGACGACAGCAGCCGCGACGACTTCCTCGTCCTCCTCCCGGACGGCACTCCCATCGGGCACGCCGCCCTCACCGACCAGCAACTGGCCGAGGGATCCGCGGAGGCGTATCTGGTTCTGGCCCCCGAACACCGGGCCAAGGGCCACGGCGCCGACGCCCTCGACGCCCTGCTGGACCTCGCCTTCGGCGAACTGCCCCTCCAGCGCGTCGAGGCACAGACCCACACCGACAACGCCGCGGCCCTCCGCGTCCTCGCCGGATCGGGCTTCGTCCACGAGGGCGTACGCCGCTCCGCCTGCCTGCACCGCGGGCGCCGCTACGACATCTCGCTGCTGTCCCTGCTCCGCCCCGAATGGGAGGCACAGGACCGCCCCAGGTCCTGGGACCACGCCTGACCCGGTCAGGCCGGGGCGCCCACCCGCGTCGATCCCCGTACCGGGGCCGCGGGTGACAGTTCCTGGGCCAGATCCTCGGCGAGCAGCCGCTTGGCGATCACGTCGACGGCCGCCCGCAGCTGACCGTCGTCCGGCCGGGCGCCGTCCTCGGCGAGGCGCTCGTTGAGCCAGCCCGCCCAGGCGTCGGAGATCGTGGTGGCCTCCCGTCCGCCCGCGGCCGTGTGGGCGAATAGACGGCCGTCCCCGGTGAGATAGCCCTCCTCGATCATCCGGTCGAAGACCGGCACCAGGACCTCGGGCGGGATGCGGTGCCGGGTCGCGATCAGGCCGAGCCCCGCATGGCCGACCATCCTCGTGAACAGGTCGACCTGCATCACCGCCCAGGCCCCCGCCATGTCGAGCCGGGTGTCCGAGTCCGCGACGATCCGTCTCGCCGTGTCCGGTCCGGCGCTGTGCAGGATCTTGGCCACGGAGAATTCGAGCACCCTCGCGGAGTCTCCGGCGCTGGGCTGGGCGAAACCCTCACCCATGTCCGTCGAACCGGCCCGTGCGGAGTCCCGGAGCTTCACCTGCTTCAGGAAGAGCGCCACGACGAACCCGATCAGGGCCACCGGCACGGTCCACAGGAAGACCGTGTGCAGCGTGTCCGCGTATGCCTGCGCGAGGGGCGCGGACTGCTCGGGGGGCAGGGCATGCACGGCCTGGGGGTTCTGCGAGGCCGTCATCAGGACCGCGGGATCACCGCCGGCCCGCGCCGCCTGCGCCACGCCTTCGGCGAGGTTCGGCCGCAGCGCGTTGGCGTAGATCGTGCCGAACACCGCCGTACCGAAGGCACTGCCGAGTGTGCGGAAGAACGTCACGCCCGACGTCGCCGTGCCCAGGTCGGAGTAGTCGACGGTGTTCTGCACGGCGATCGTCAGCACCTGCATGGCCAGCCCGATGCCGAGTCCCAGCACCAGCATGTACACCGACTCCAGCCAGACACCGGTGTCCGGACCCATCCCGGAGAGCAGATACATCCCCAGCGCGATGACCAGGGTGCCCACGATGGGGAACACCCGGTAGTGGCCCGTCTTGCTCACCACGTTGCCGCTGAAGATGGAGGCGATCAGCAGGCCCACGATCATCGGCAGCGTGCGCACCCCCGACAGCGTGGCCGAGTCCCCGTCCACGTACTGGAGATACGTCGGGAGGAAGATCATGGAGCCGAGCATCGCGAAGCCCACGATGAAACTCAGGATCGAGCAGACCGTGAACACCGGGTTCAGGAACAGCCGCATCGGCAGCATCGGTTCCTTCGCGCGCCCCTCCACCACGCAGAAGAGCGCGAGCGCGACGAGGCCGACGACGAACAGACCGATGATGACCGGCGATCCCCACGCGTACTCGTTGCCGCCCCAGCTCGTCGCCAGGATCAGACCGCTGGCGCCGACCGCGACCAGCGCGATGCCGAGGTAGTCGATGACCGGCCGTCCGGCCGCCCTCACCGACGGAATGTTGCGCGCCGCCGCGATGACCACGACGATCGCGATCGGCACATTGATGTAGAACGCCCAGCGCCAGGTCAGATGGTCGGTGAACAGCCCGCCCAGCAGCGGCCCGATGACCGTCGAGATCCCGAAGACGGCGCCGATCGCGCCCTGGTACTTGCCGCGTTCGCGCAACGGGATCACATCGGCGATCAGTGCCATCGACGTGACCATGAGTCCGCCCGCGCCGATGCCCTGCATGCCCCGCCAGATGATCAGGAGCAGCATGTCCGAGGCGAGGCCGCACAGGAACGAACCGGTGATGAAGACGATCGCCGAGACCTGGAAGACCAGCTTGCGCCCGAAGAGGTCACCGAACTTGCCGACCAGGACCGTCGCCACGGTCTCGGCCAGCAGATACGCGGTGACCACCCACGACATGTGGGAGGCGCCCCCCAGGTCCGAGACGATCGTGGGCAGCGCGGTCCCCACGATCGTCTGGTCCAGCGCGGCCAGCAGCATGCCCAGCACGATGGTCGCGAACACGACGTTGCGGCGGCGCGGATCCAGCACGGGCGGCGGCGCGGCGGCACTCTGCGCGGCGGGGACGGTCTCGCTGGCAGTGGTCACGCTTGCACCCTCACACCCGCCCCGGGGCGTCGCATGCGGGGAAGGACCGGACGGGTCAGGCCAGCAGACCGCGTACGGAGGTCTTCATCCGGGCGACGAACGCCTCCCTGACCTCTTCGGGAACCCGGTCCAGCGAGAGGTACGGATTGAGGTCCTCCAGCTCGACGAGCAGCAGCTCGCCCTCCGGGGTCCGGCAGGCGTCGACCCGCTGTATTCCGTGCGCGAGGCTGTTCCACCGGATGAAGGTCCGCGCGAACTCCAGGTCCGCGGGGCTCGGACCGTACGGCTCCAGTACCCAGCGCCGTTCGGTGTCCGGCGCGTACAGGGCGTACTGGAAGTCGTCGTCGATGAAGTAGAAGGACACCTCGTAGCGGAAGTCGATCCTCGGCTGTACGAGGAGCGTGCCGTCCGATCCCTCCGGCAGTACGGGGGCCGGGATGAAGCGCAGTCCGACGGAGTCCGCCCCCGTCTTCGGCTTCACGGCGTACTCCGCCGCTTCCGGCAGGAGCCCCAGATCCGCGGCCCGGTCCACGGTCGGGATCACCGGAAGGCCGGCCCGGCTCATGTCCACGAGGTACTGCTTGCCCGCCATGTCCCCGCGGCCGTCCAAGGGGTTGTAGACGGGGACCTTCAGCTCGCGCGCCCGGGCACGGAACGCGTCGTACGCCTCCTGGTAGTGCAGTACGGGGCCGCTGTTGCGTACGACCACGGCGTCGTAGCCGTCCAGCATGGCGGCGGCGTCCCGGGGGTGACAGACCACGACGTCGAACTCCTCCCGCATCCGCCGGCTCAGGAAGATGTCCTCGTCGCAGTAGCGCCGGCCGCGCGCCTCGTAGGTGTAGTCGGTGACGTAGAGGACGGAGGGGCGTGCGGTGGACAAGGCGTTCTCCCTGGGAGGTGGGGGCGGACAGGAGGGCGCCGCCGCTGCCCGCCATTGTCCAGCCAGGGGGACCGGCACCGTTCAGCGGATGTGACGTCCGGAGATCGCCCGCGCGATGACGAGCCGCTGGATTTCGCTGGTCCCCTCGAAGATCGTGTAGATCTTGGCGTCGCGGTACATCCGCTCCACGGGATGCTCACGGCTGTATCCCGCGCCCCCGAGGACCTGGACGGCCTTCTCCGTGGCCGCCACGGCCAGCTCACCGGCGCGGAGCTTGGACATGGAGCCCTGGCCGGCGTCGAAGGAGCGGTCGTTGCGGGCCATCCAGGCGGCCTGCCAGATCAGCAGGCGTACGGCCTCGATCTCGGTCCGGATGTCGGCCAGGGCGAACGCGATCGACTGGTTCTCGATGATCGGCCGGCCGAAGACCTCACGCTGCCCCGCGTACTCCAGCGCGTACTCGTACGCGGCCCGCGCGATGCCGAGCGCCTGCGCGCCGACGGTGGGGCGGCTGACCTCGAAGGTGGCCATCGCCGCCTGGCCCTTGGTGTTCGTGCCCTCGCGGGCCCTTGCCAGCCGGGCGTCCAGCTTCTCCTTGCCGCCGAGCAGGCAGTGGCCGGGTATCCGGACGTCGTCCAGGAAGACATCCGCGGTGTGCGAGGCGCGCAGCCCGAGCTTCTTGACCGTGCGGCCCGCAGTGAGGCCCTTGGTGCGCGGCGGCACGACGAACGCGGCCTGGCCGCGGGCGCCGAGTGCCGGATCGACCGAGGCCACCACCACGTGGATCTCCGCGATGCCGCCGTTGGTGATCCACGCCTTCTGTCCGGAGAGCACCCACTCGTCGCGGGCCGCGTCGTAGCGGGCCCTGGTCGCCATCGCCGAGACGTCCGAGCCCGCCTGGGGCTCCGAGACGCAGAACGCCGCGACCTTGGGGCCGGCCTCGTCCCCGAAACACTGGGGCACCCACTCGGCGAGCTGGCCGGGAGTGCCGGAGGCGAAGATTCCGGCGACGGCGAGGGAGGTGCCGAAGAGCGCCATGCCGATCCCGGCGTCGCCCCAGAAGAGCTCCTCGTTGGCGATCTGGAGGGAGAGCCCGCTCGGGTCGCCGTACATGTCGGCGAGCGATTCGAATCCGTACAGGCCGATGCGCGCCGCCTCCTGGATGACAGGCCAGGGGGTCTCTTCCCGCTCGTCCCACTCGGCGGCCGCGGGGCGGACCACCTGGGCGGCGAAGCCGTGCACCCAGTTGCGCAGATCCTGCTGCTCCTCGGTGAGCGCGAGGGAGAAGTAGCTCACCGGCTCAGCCCTTCGGGATGTCGAAGTAGCGGGTCAGGCCCGAGGCCAGACCGACGTCACCGGCCACCTTCAGCTTGCGCAGCATGAACATCGTGACGGGACTGCCGTTGCCGGAGACGAGCTTGAGGAATTCGGTGTCGGCCATCACCAGCGTGGTGCGGGGTTCGGCCTCCGAGCGGCCCTCGCGGACGGAGCACCGGCCCCCGGCGATCGAGGTCTCGAAGACCTCGTCGCTCTCGCCGGTGATCTTCCAGCGGATCAGGGCCTGGAGCTGCCCTGCGGCCTCGGGGCGGAACTGCTGCTTCATCCTGCCGAACACCTCGCGGAGCACCCGGGCGCGGAACTCCCCGTGCATGACCTCGCTGAGCTGTTGGGCGGACAGCCCCTTGACGATGCGCGCGAACTCCTGGGGGGACACGGCCGCGAAGTCGAGTCCGGCCAGTTCTGCGGTGATGTCGCCGCTGCTCTTGTCGGCCACGCCAGTTCCTTACTCTCAAGTAAACTTACTTTTGAGTAAGGTAAGGGTCCCGCAGTCGCTCCGCAAGCACGGGGACATGGGGGCCGAGGCGGCGGTCACCAGATGGAATCGGCACTCACCATCAGGCGGGGGTGGTACGCCGCGAGGGCCTTGTTGGCCCGTGCCAGCTCGGCGAGGGCCTGCTCACGGTCGGCCTGGTCCTCGATGCCGAGGCGGGGTCCGCGGAACCTTCGGACCTCGCGGGCGGCGCACTCGGCGTCGAACTCCGCCTGGAGGATGTGCGGCGGAGTGCAGGCGCCGATCAGTGCCGCGACCCTGTCGGGGATCGGTACGGGGACGAGTAGGTGCGAGGCGGTCATGTGGGGTTCCCTCTCGGATGGTTGGCTAGGAGGCGGTGCGGCGCGGCCACCGGATGGGCGGCCGACTCCTCCATGTGTACGGGACGCGGTTCCGGGTTTCTCGTTGAGAACGTCTCCGTGTCGCAACCGTCTGGGACTGACCGTCTATTTCGCCTTACCTGCAAGTAAGTTGACTTGGTGTGAAGGTCGTGCTTCAGCCGGAACGCACACGTCGGGGCGCACGGTCCCGGCGGGCGCGTGACGCGCCGCCGGTCCCGTCTGCGGGCGCTCGGCGCTTCAGAGGGGGACAGCGACGCCATTGAAGGTCGTCTCGGGGGTCTGGGGGGTAGTGAAGCGGGCGTTGACGAGGTAGAGGCGGTCGCCGTAGCGGGCGGCCGTGGTGGGCACGTCGAACCGGGGGTCGGTGATCGTCCGGCGCAGACGGGCGGTCCTGGCCCCAGCGTCGAGGTCGAACACGCTGATGAGGTTCAGCCGGTTCTGCACGACGTACAGAGTGCGGCCGATACGGACGAGACCGTCGCCGTTGACGACGGTGTCCGCGCCGCTCAGCGCGATCCGGGTGGCGTGACCGGTGGTGAGGTTGACGTGATGGAGCTCGCCCGGCGTGCTCTTCACCAGGATGAGCCCCCGGCCGTCGGGGGTGGTCACGATGCCGTTGGCGTTGTTGGCGTCGGGCGTCTGCACCCAGTCGCCGGTGAGCGGCAGGCGCCTGACCCCTCCGCCGCGGCCGCGCGGGACTCCGTGGAGCACGGCGTCGCGCGAATCGGTGAACCAGGCCCGGTCGCCGAGGAATGCGACGTCGTTGATGAAGTGGCCCGTCGGGGCGGACAGCTGGTGGGTGGCTACCAGTGAGCCGGTGCGGGCGTCGATCGTCCGAGCCGTGCCCCCGCCGCCTCCGGCGACGTACAACAGGCCGTCACGGTCCAGCTTCAGGCCGATGGCGGCACTGCCGGCGGCGCCCTCATGGATGATCCCGCCCGTGCCGGTGCGCAGATCCGTACGGTGGATGGCGCCGTTGGCGCGCGAGCCCATGTAGGCGTACGGCCGGCGGCCGATGGTGATCCCCTCGGGAAGGAAACCGTCGGGGAGGGGGAATTCGGTGGGCCACGCGGCGGCCGGAGCGGCGCTCACCGCCTCCGCGCCGGTGGCCGTGGCGAGCGCGGCTACGAAGGCACCGCCGAGAACGGAACGCCGGGACGGCATCGGGTGGTTGCGTGTCATGGTTCCGGTGTCTCCATGAGGTAGGGGGTGGGGCCGTGCGCGCTCTGTACCTCACGAACCGGCGAACTCGGTGTCCGCCCGGCCTCGTTCGACTTCCAAGCGTCGAAACGAGCCGTCGCCCGGCGGAGTTCCCCTTCACCCCCCGTTCACCGAGCCGCCTCCGGACACGTAAGCGTCACGGCCCCGTCATGAGGGGCGCGCGGAAGGGGCGGAGCCGCCCCCTCGACGCCAAGGGCGCGTACACCGGCAGCCCCGCACCGCGTGGGCGTGATCGCGGCACGCACGGACCACACGGCCGGGCGATCGTTCGAGGGGCACCCGCCGTTGATCCGCGGGCCACGGACGAGAGGTCCCTAGAGGGCCGATTCCGCACTGCGGGCGCGCAACTGCAGCGCCCGCAGCACCGCCTCGGTGGCGAACCTGCTCTCGGGATCGACCAGCTGCTCACCGAAGATCGATTCCAGATTGCGCATGCGATAGCGGACCGTCTGGGGATGGACATCCAGGAGCTCGCCCATCTGGGCGGCGGTGCCGCGGGTATCGAGCCAGATGCGGAGCGTCTCGACCAGCCGTTCCCGCCGAGTGGCGCTGATCCCGGCGACGGGTGCGAGCTCACGCTCGGCGAGCTGGTCCAGGAGAGCTGGGTCGGAGAGCAGCCACAGGGTCGTGAGGTGGTCCTCGCAGTGCACGAAGGGCGCGTCGTCGATCACGCCCGAGTCGACGAGTTCGAGCACCCGGCGTGCCCAGCGGATCGAATCCGAGGCGAGGGCGGTCGGGACCGTCAGGCCGATCGCCGCACGCGTGGTGGGGAGGGACTGTTCGAGCATGAGTCTTCGGGCGTCGTCGAGCGGGCCCGGGATCAGTAAGTGCGGCTGCGGGTCGCTGAGATCGGCCAGGATGTCGCGGTCCGCGCTGAACCGGTCGAGCCCGGCGGGGGCGCGGACGGCGACCAGGGTGACCTGTTCGGGCAGGACCCATCCCGTCTGCTCGCAGAGTTCGGCGATGGCGCTACGGGGGACGGGGCTGCCGGCGAGTATCAGGTGCAGGAGACGGCGGCGCATCGCCTCGCTCTGCTCGCCGGACTGCGACTGCACTTCGAGAAAACCCTCGCGGGAAAGCGCTTCCAGTTCGTCGATGTACGCGAACACCGCGTCGGCGAAACTGAGCATGAGCATCGGCGAGAACTTATAACTGCGGCCGACTTTCTTCGCCCGCCGCAACGCCACGCGGGCGCCCAGTCGATAGGCGCCCTGAAGCGTGTCCATCGTGCGGCCCTCGTACGCTTCGAAACGGCCGAAGCGGCGGCACATGTCGTCCCGGAGGGTCGTCGAGGTGGACGGCTCCGCGACCAGGTCGACGAAGGAGGCGAGGCTCTGCTCCACGCCGACGCGAATGGCCTGGCCGTTGGGGCCGTTGAGCAGACGGGCGTATTCCGGGTAGGCGCGGGTGACTTCGACCCCGATCTCCTTGATCAGGCTCGGCAGTTCGGGCCGCATGATCGCGGCGAACTCCTGGGGGAGTGGCCCCAGCGGATCCCCCGTGTCCGACGGTGAAATTGCTCGCGGCATGACGTGTCCCCTTGCTCTCCGGCGCCCGGTGGGGGTGAGGCGGTGGGGGGAAAGCGCTCCCACGGACCGACAGGTGCGTACCAAGTTCGCGATGAAGATAGACCAAGTCAACGAGTGTGCCCACCACTTGCACAAGATCGAAGTGCATAGGCCACACACTGTGGCCTTGTCATGGGGTTCCTGTGCAGGTGAGGCGGGATTACTCACTTCCGGACAATGTTTTCAGCCGCGTGCTCCTCCCGGGAGTAAGGCTGAACGCGGGTGTCCGCCGTGGTGGCGCGCCCGGCGTGACCTGTCTCGAAGTGCTCGGGCCGGCGCGTCGGAGTATCGCGGGCGCGTGAATGCGGTGGCGCGTCAACCGGGCCGGTGAACCGACGATTGACCAATTCATCCGGTGGGATCGGATTCCGGGACGGAATGCGCGGTTCAGCAGAAGATTGTTCGTGCCCGGGCGGGGCGGCGGTTGTCCCGATGTACATCGTGGTGACACGGGCGTTGGCCGCGCCTGGGGTGTGGCCGGTCGTGCCGGTGGTGCGTTTTCGTGCGACAGGGCGTGGACACCGCCGCCCGGCACACAGTCCGGAGCCCGGCCGGTGCCGTGGGCCATCGCGATATTGCGCACCAAGTGACAACTACGCCGGGGGAATTAGTAAGTCAAGGACGAGAAATGAACTGGGCGAGAGTAATTTCGACGAGCAGGATTGTGCTCAAAGTTTCCCGCGAGTAACGTCACGGCCTGTCACAGAGTGTATGTGGCTGGAATGAGCAGCACGGCCCCCGCAACACGGTTCATAGCCGCACGTCCCGCCCCTGGTGCGGGCTCTCGTGCGATCCCCGCAACAGTGCACCCCACCCGCATTGTCGAATCGGAGGAACTACTGTGCGCAACACCCTCAAGAAGTTCGCGATGGCAACCGGCGCCGCCACGGCCGCTGTCGCCCTCGCCGCACCCGCCGCCATCGCCGGTGTCGCTGCCCCCCAGTGGACAGTCGGCCCCACCTCGCCCGCGTCGTTCTCGGCCACTGCCGGCACGGTCACACTCAACCTCAACGGCATCCCGATGACGTGTACGTCGTCCGCGGCGGGCGGCAACATGGCATCCGCCGCCGGCACCACGAACGTGCAGGTCGGCACCATCGCTCCGCTGACCTGGAGCGGGTGCACCAGCCCGTTCGGCCCCGTGTCGCCGACCGCCAACACCACCATCCCGTGGAAGCTGATGGCGAACACCTACAGCGCCGGTGTCACGAACGGGTACATCTCCGGGGTGAAGGCCAACCTGACGGTGCTCACCTGCACCTTCACCGTGGAGGGCCGGGTCGCCGCCACGTACACCAACTCCACCGGACGGCTGGCTGTCAGCAACAACAGCACGTACAAGCTGACGGTCACGGCCGCCAGCGCGGGCTGTGCGGGCATCGCGGCGGTCGGTAACAACCCGACGTACACCGCCAGTTACCTGGCGGTCACGCCGGCCGGCGGCACGGTCAAGCCGACCATCGTGTACACCCCCTGACCCAGACCGCCACCGGTCCCGGGTGATCAGAGATCGCACGGCGGGCTCACCCGCCGTGCGATCGTGTCCGGTCCGTCCTGACCAGCAGCCGTGGTGCGACCTCGTCGTCCGAGCGGCGGAACTCCGTGCGCGACGTCGGCGGCCTGGCCGGGCCGACCCTCGTACACACCCCCTGATCCGGCCCGTTCGCCGATCTCGGGTGCTCAGCAAGCGCGGTGCGGGCCGGCCCACCGCGCGCTTCACGTCCGGTCCGTACGAAGGGGGACATCGTCAGTGAGGGGACGTCGTATGACAGGAGCCCGGCGGCATACGGCGCGGGGCGCCGCGTTGGCCACCGCGGTGCTGCTGGGCGGGATGATTCCCGGCGCGCAGGCAGCATCCGGTGTGCAGGAGATCGACGTGGAGCTGGCTTACACCTGTGACTTCCCGCAGGGCGAGCAGCCGGTGAAGGTCGGGATCACCGCGACGATTCCCGAGTCGGCGCTGCCCGGACAGGCGATACAGCCCGAGGACGTGGTCCTGGACGTGACGCTCCCCGAGGGTGCGCTCACGGGATCCGCCGACTCGGCGGCGGCGACCGTGAGCGCCGAGATGCGGCTCGCGGTCGACGTCGCGCAGAAGGGACAGGAGGCCCGGGCGGAGTGGATCGGCACGACTGCCGATGCCTCGCCGATTCCCTCCGAGGGAGAGTTGCCGCTGAGCACCTCGGGGGGCGTTCCCTACGTCAGACCCGGGGCGCCGGGGGACCTCTCGCTCACGGCGGCCGGCCTGACCGGAGTGCTCACGACCAGGACGGCCGATGGTGCCCCGACCGAGCCGGCGACCACTGACCTGGCCTGTGTCCTGGATGCCGACCAGGACCCTGCCCTGGCCACGGTGGATGTCGCGGGTGAGCCCGAATCGTCCGCACCCGCACCGTCCCCTTCGGCCGACTGGCCGGGGGAGGACGAGGAGAAGCCCGCAGCGGACGCGCCGGAGGTCGGCGCGAGGGCGGAGGAACCGAGGCCCGCCGACGCGCCGCCGTGTGTCGGAGACCCGGACGACCAGCTCAACATGGTCGCGTACGTGACCGGCTATGCGAACGTGGCGAAACTGAATGGCGCAAGCAGGTTTCCCCTGGCCTGCGGGCAGATCACGCAGGGCCCGTCCAGGCTGGACCTCACCGAACCGGGATTCATGCACGTGTACCAGGACTCGACCGTGGACCTCGACTACCAGGGCAAAACACAGCTGCCACCGTCCCAGGGCACGTTTCTGACCTTCGGATTCATGCCGACCACCGCGACGCTGGAGATGACACAGATCCCCACGGAAACGCGCGCCGACGGAACGAGGGCTCCGAACATCAAGTCGGACCTGGCCATCAATCTCGCTGACTTCTCGAGCCGGAACGTCACGGCCATCACGCTGGAACTCATGCTGAGACTGCGCGACGTGGAGGTCAACGGAGTTCCGCTGGACGTCGGTGACAACTGCCGTACGAGCAGACCCTTCACGCTCACTCTGAACGGCCTGGGGACGTTCACGCCCGCGGAAGGCAGCAAGGGATACACCCTGGCGACGGGTGGCGAACTGACGGGGTCGGTGACGCTTCCCCCTTTCAGCGGATGCGGTGTCGATGAGGACCTCGACAACCTCTTCACCGCTTCGTTGTCCGGAGTGCCCGGCTATGTCAAGCAGGTCCAGGGCGCTCCCTGCGCGGCCGCGCAGGGCTCCGGCTCCGGCACTCCCTGTACGACCGGCTACGAACCGGTGGACGTGCCCAAAGCGGCACGCTGACCCCCGCGGCCGTACCCACCATCGCACCGAGCACCACACCTCCCAAGAGCCGCTAACGAATTGAGGGACCGATGAGACCTGCCACGAAGACCTGGACCAAGGGCGCCTTCGCCGTCGCCGCATCCGCCGCGCTGGTCATGCCCCTGGCCGCGACCCCGGCCGGCGCCGCCACGGCCGCCGCCCAGCTCAACGGCGGCTGGGCGCCCTTCGACCGTTGTCCGGTGGACGCCCCCGCCATGCTCGCCGCGGACGGTGACACCAACGTCCCGCTGTGCGTGACCTCCGTGTCGCCCAACGGGTCGATCAAGCTCGGCAACACCACCGCGACGACCGGCTCCACCAACATGCAGTTCGGCGTCATCCAGCACCCGGCCGAGGGCACGTACACCGTCGTGCCGCCGGCCGCCGGCTCCCTCGTCAGCGGCGAGACCACGATCCCCGGCGGTCTGCTCGGGATCATGTGCCCCAGTAACATTCCGGTCGTCTCCGCCGTCTGCGGGCAGATAACCAACGCCACGCTGAACAAGGTGACCGCCACAGTGGTGTCGGCCGGGGCACCGACCGAGTTCAGCCTGGTCGCGGGGATCACCTCCGGGCCCATCGTCCGGCTGCCCGTCAGGATCCACCTGGAGAACCCGCTGCTCGGGTCCAACTGCTACATCGGGACCAACAGCGCTCCGGTCGTCCTGCGCCCCGGGAACGCGAGCGCTCCGACCCTGGGCGTCAACAGGTTCGACGGTGACGGCACGGCCAACCAGGACGAGGGGTCGATGATCGGGTTCGCCCTGACCGGGGCCGCCCAGGGCGACAGCACGTTCGCCGTGCCGAAGGCCACCGGATGCGGTCTGGCCGGCCTGCTCAGCTGGGCGATCGACCTCAAGGTCGGCCTGCCCGCCGCTTCCGGGTCGAACAAGCTCGTCCTCAACGACGCCAAGACCTACACGGCGGGTCTCACCGCTCCCGGTCTGGTGACGCCCAACGCGGGCAAGGTGCTCTCCGACAACTGGCACTCCGCGGTCAACTAGCCCCCGTTACGCAGCAGCGGCACCGCGCTCCTCTCCTTGTCACTTCGTGCGTGCCGTCACCACCGCGCTTCTGAGCCCGCCCCGACCGGATGCCCCCTGGTCGGGGCGGGCTTCGGCGTGCCGGGAGGGCCTTTCCGGGCCCCGCGACACCGCATATGAAGCCTCACTATTCGATAGGTTTCGCGCGCCGATTACTCATTCGACTACAAGAAAACAGGGTGGCGCAATCGCGTCCGAGAAAGTTCGTGAACCGCTATTGCGGAGGGAGGTTACTCACCCGTAGCGTCCCGCATGAGCAGCTCGGAAACCCATCCGTACCTGCTCGTTCGACGCACACGGAGTCCTGGTCGCGCCCCCCTGGCCGGGATTCCCCCGGGAGTTCCCGACGCGCCCGGGTCAGCCGGCCGGGGCGGAGGTCTCCCTCGCTTCGGGGTCTCGTGGCTCCGGCCCCCGGGCCGCGGAACCCCGGCCGCACACGGAGAGCTTGCGCAGTTTTCGACAAAGCCGTCGTACGGATTTGTCACTCGGTGACAAGTGATCCAGACCGAGCCCCGTGTACGCCGATTTCCGCTGTTCAACGGCTTGTCCTGACGGTTTCGGCGGACATAGCGTGCGCCGTCCGGTGCATGTGCGACGAGCCGCCATTGGATTTCTCAGAGCCGGAGCGCTGACAGATGACCACGTTCACCACCACTTCGAGGGAGGGCCGATGGGAATCGAAGTAGTCGTCGAGGGCCTGACGAAGTCCTTCGGCAAGCAGAACATCTGGCAGGACGTCAGCCTCACCCTCCCGGCAGGAGAGGTGAGCGTGATGCTCGGCCCCTCCGGAACCGGAAAGACCGTCTTCCTGAAGTCCATCATCGGTCTTCTGAAGCCGGAGCAGGGCCGCGTCCTCATCAATGGCGTCGATATGGTCAACAGTCCCGAGCGGGACATCATGGAGACCCGGAAGCTTTTCGGTCTCATGTTCCAGGACGGCGCGCTTTTCGGCTCGATGTCGCTCTTCGACAACATCGCCTTCCCCTTGCGTGAACACACCCGCAAGAAGGAATCCGAGATCCGGCGGATCGTCATGGAGCGGATCGACATCGTCGGACTGCTGGGCGCCGAGGGCAAACTGCCCGGCGAGATATCCGGCGGCATGCGCAAGCGCGCCGGCCTGGCCCGCGCGCTCGTCCTGGACCCGCAGATCATCCTCTGCGACGAACCGGACTCCGGACTCGACCCGGTCCGTACCGCCTATCTCTCCCAGCTGCTCATCGATCTCAACGCGCAGATCGACGCGACGATGCTCATCGTCACCCACAACCTCGACATCGCGGCCACCGTCCCGGACAACATGGGCATGCTGTTCTGCCGCAACCTCGTCACCTTCGGGCCGCGTGAGGTGCTCCTCACCAGTGACGTGCCGGTCGTCTCGCAGTTCCTCGCCGGACGCCGCGAGGGCCCCATCGGCATGTCGGAGGAGAAGGACGCCGCCACGCTCGCCGCCGAGCAGGTGAACGGGAGCGGATACGGTGCGGGGCCCCGCACCGTCGTCCCGCAGCTGGAGCCCTCGCCCGGCATGCCCGTACGGCAGGCCGCACTCCGCCGCCGCGAGCGGGTCATCTCCATGATGGGCCAGCTGCCGGAGGCCGCCCGCACGGCGATCCTGAACAGCTACACGCCGACCGTGGGCGGTGCGCGCCCATGACCGCTCCGCTGCCGGTGCGGCCGCCCGAGCCGCCCGCCGAGAACGTACCGAAGCCGCCCCGGCAGACACCTCCGTCGCGGCTGCTCGCCCCGCTGCGCGAGACCGGGAAGCTGTTCGCGCTGACGGCAGCCGTGACCCGCGCGATCTTCCGCAGGCCGTTCCAGATGCGGGAGTTCATCGAGCAGTTCTGGTTCATCGCCAGCGTCACGATCCTGCCCGCCGCCCTCGTCTCCATCCCCTTCGGCGCGGTCATCGCCCTCCAGGTCGGCTCGCTCACCGAGCAGCTCGGCGCGCAGTCCTTCACCGGCGGCGCCAGCGTCCTCGCGGTGATCCAGCAGGCCAGCCCGCTCATCGTGGCGCTGCTGATCGCCGGAGCCGGCGGATCGGCGATCTGCGCCGACCTCGGCTCGCGGAAGATCCGTGAGGAACTGGACGCGATGGAGGTCATGGGCGTCTCGCCCGTCCAGCGCCTCGTCGTCCCCCGCGTCCTCGCCACGATGCTCGTCGCCGTCCTGCTCAACGGCCTGGTCTCGGTCGTCGGCACCCTGGGCGGCTACTTCTTCAACGTGATCATGCAGGACGGCACACCGGGCGCGTACCTCGCCAGCTTCTCCGCGCTCGCGCAGCTGCCCGACCTGTACATCAGCGAGTTCAAGGCGCTGATCTTCGGCTTCATCGCCGGCATCGTCGCCGCCTACCGCGGACTCAACCCGCGCGGCGGACCCAAGGGCGTCGGGGACGCGGTCAACCAGTCCGTCGTCATCACCTTCATGCTCCTGTTCTTCGTGAACATGGTCCTCACGGCGATCTACCTCCAGATCGTCCCCGCGAAGGGGAGCTGACCGATGGCGATGCTCAGCTGGCTCGACAAGTCGGGCGACCACCTCACCTTCTACGTACGGGCGTTGGTCTGGATTCCGCGGACGCTGCGCCGCTATCTGAAGGAGGTCCAGCGGCTCCTGGCCGAAGTGGCCTTCGGCAGCGGCGGCCTCGGAGTCATCGGCGGCACCGTCGGCGTGATGATCGCGATGACGCTGTTCACGGGCACGGTCGTCGGCCTCCAGGGATACGCGGCCCTCAACCAGATCGGCACCTCCGCCTTCACCGGCTTCATCTCCGCGTACTTCAACACCCGCGAGATCGCCCCGCTGGTGGCCGGCCTCGCCCTCTCCGCGACGGTCGGCGCGGGGTTCACGGCCCAGCTCGGCGCGATGCGGATCAACGAGGAGGTCGACGCCCTCGAAGCGATGGGCGTGCGCTCCATGCCCTACCTCGTCACCACCCGGATCATCGCCGGTGTCGTGGCGATCATCCCGCTGTACGCGATCGGGCTGCTCTCCTCGTACGTCGCGTCCCGCTACATCACGATCCTCTTCAACGGCCAGTCCGCGGGCACGTACGACCACTACTTCAATCTCTTCCTCTCCCCGGACGACGTGCTGCTGTCGGTGCTCAAGGTGCTGATCTTCAGCGTCCTGGTGATCCTCGCCCACTGCTACTACGGCTTCCACGCCACGGGCGGGCCCGCCGGAGTGGGTGTGGCCGTGGGCCGGTCGGTGCGTAACGCGATCGTGCTGATCAGCGTCACCGACTTCTTCCTCTCGCTCGCCATCTGGGGCGCAACGACGACGGTGAAGGTGGCCGGCTGATGAGTGCCCAGAACATCCGGACGGTCCGCCGCAGACTCGCAGGAGTCACGTTCCTGCTCGTGCCCGTCGTGCTCGTGTGGGTGTCCGTCTCGGTGTACGAGAAGGACTTCACCGACAGCGCGACCGTGACCGTGCGCACCGGGTCCGTCGGCAACGAGATGCACGACAACGCCGACGTGAAGCTGCGCGGCGTCGTCATCGGCCACGTCCGCGACATCGCGGCCGACGGCGACGGGGCCAGGCTCACCCTGGACATCGAGCCCGGCAGGCTCGGGCAGATCCCCGACGACGTCTCCGCCCAGATGCTGCCGACCACGCTCTTCGGCGAACGGTTCGTGGCGCTCGTACCGCCGCCCATCCCGTCCAGCCGGGCGCTGCGGGCCGGAGCCGTCATTCCGCAGGACCGCTCCAGCAACGCCATCGAGCTGGAACAGGTGCTCGACAACGTCCTTCCGATGCTGACCGCCGTGAAGCCGGAGAAGCTCTCCGCCACCCTCAACGCCGTCTCCCAGGCACTTGAGGGGCGCGGCGACAAGCTGGGCGACACCCTCGTCACGCTCGACGCGCATCTGGCCGAGTTCAACCCCCAACTGCCCACGCTCAACGCCGACATCAAGGAACTCGTCAAGGTGAGCAGGGTGTACGGGGACGCCGCGCCCGACGTCCTGGACGCACTGACCGACTTCACCACCACCAGCTCCACCGTCGCCGAACAGCAGGCGGAACTGGCGGACCTGTACGGGTCCACGACCGCCTCGGCGCAGGACATCACCGCCTTCCTCCGGAAGAACAAGGACAACCTCATCCGGCTCTCCGCGGCCGGCCGGCCGACCCTGGAACTCCTCGCGCGGTACTCGGACGAATTCCCCTGCACGCTGCGGACCATCGCCGGATTCATCCCGGCCATGGACAAGGCGCTCGGCAAGGGCACCAGGCAACCGGGACTCCACGTCACGGTCAAGTCCGTCCCGTCCAAGGGGAAGTACGTGCCGGGCAGGGACACCCCGGTCTACGACGCGACCGGCGGACCGCACTGCTACTCGGTCCCGTACGTCGGCAAGAGCGTGCCGACCGCCGACGCCCGCAGGGCGCACGAGGTCGGCGAGGTCACCGGCGAGGCCCCGAGCAGGGGTGAGCCCCCGGCCACCGGTGAACCCCCGGCCCCCGAGACCGCCCTCGGTATGCCCAACTCCCCGCAGGAGTCCCGGCTCGTCAACGAGCTGGTCGCTCCCTCACTGAAAGTCCAGCCGCAGACCCTGCCCGACTGGAGCAGCGTGCTCATCGGTCCGGCCTTCCGCGGTGCGGAGGTGAAGCTCAAGTGAAGCGCCGCTCCCTCGCGGGACCGCTCGCGAAATCGATCGTCTTCGTCCTGGTGACCGTCATGGCCACCGCCGTGCTCGCCCTGTCCATCGCCAACACGGGCGTCGGGGACACCACCACGTACAAGGCCAGGTTCACGGACGCCACCGGACTGATCGTCGGTGACAGCGTCCGGATCGCCGGAGTCGAGGTGGGACAGGTCGAGTCCATCGAGGTGGCCGACAAGCGGCTCGCCGAGGTCGGCTTCGCCGTCCGCAAGGGGCGCGAGCTCCCCGCCTCCGTGACGGCCTCCATCAAGTACCTGAACATGGTCGGCCAGCGGTACGTGGACCTCGACCAGGGTGCCGGCCCGGTCGGCGAGAGCTTCGCGGCAGGATCGACCATTCCGCTCTCCCGCACGACTCCGGCGCTGGACCTCACCCAGCTCTTCAACGGCTTCCAGCCGCTGTTCGAGGGGCTTTCCCCGCCGGACGTCAACCAGCTCGCCGGTTCCATCGTCCAGGTGCTCCAGGGCGAGGGCGGCACCGTCGACAGCATCCTCCAGCACGTCGGCTCGCTCACCAGCACCGTCGCGGCCAAGGACAAGGTGATCGGTCAGGTCATCAAGAACCTCAACACGGTCCTGAAGACGGTCAACGACCGCGAGGCCGGCTTCAACGACCTCGTCGTCACCCTGGAGAAGCTCGTCACGGGCTTCGCGGGGGACCGCAAGCCCCTGGGCGAAGCGGTCACGGCGATGGGCGCGCTCACCACCGTCACCGCCGACCTGATCAACGACGGCCGCAAGCCGCTCAAGGACGACATCAAGCAACTCGGACGCCTCTCCGGCCAGTTGGTGAAGGGCACACCGCAGATCGAGAACTTCCTCCAGAAGACCCCGGCCAAGATGGAAGCGATCGGCCGCCTCACCTCGTACGGCTCGTGGCTCAACCTCTACCTCTGCGAAGCCAAGGTCGGCGGGGTCACGACAGAGGACGGCAGCGCGCCGCCCACCGGCATCGAGATCACCCAACCGAGGTGCCTGGCATGAGAATCAAGCCCGTACGGGAACGCAATCCCGTCGCCGTCGGCATCGTCGGACTCCTCGTCCTCGCTCTCGTCGGACTCGGCGCCTACCGCGCCGACTCGCTGCCCTTCGTCGGCGGCGGCACCACCTACAGCGCGGACTTCACCGAATCGGCCGGGCTCGCCGACGGCGACGAGGTACGGATCGCCGGGGTGAAGGTCGGCGAGGTCACCGGAGTCTCGCTCGACGGCGACAAGGTGAAGGTCGATTTCCAGGTGAAGGACGCCTGGATCGGCAACTCCTCCACCGTCGGCATCGCCATCAAGACCCTCCTGGGAGAGAAGTACCTCGCCGTGGACCCGCTGGGCGACGCCCCGCAGGACCCGGACTCCCGCATCACGGCGAGCCGCACGACCTCCCCGTACGACGTCACGCAGGCGTTCAACGGACTCGGCGAGACCATCGGCGAGATCGACACCGACCAGCTCGCCAAGAGCTTCGAGACGATCTCCGCGACCTTCAAGGACTCACCGCCCGATGTACGCAGCGCCGCCGACGGGCTCTCCGCACTGTCCCGGACGGTCTCAGAGCGCGATGCCCAGCTCGTCACGCTCCTCAAGGGCAGCAAGCAGCTCACCAAGACCCTCGCCGGCAAGAAGAGCAGCTTCGAGACCCTCCTGGAGGACGGCAACCTCCTCCTCGGCGAGATCCAGGCGCGCCGCGACTCCATCCATCTGCTGCTCACCGGAACCCGTGACCTGGGCACCCAGCTCACCGGAGTCGTCGAGGACAACAACAAGCAGCTGAAGCCCACCCTCGACTCGCTCGGCCGGGTCACGGCCGTCCTCGTGAAGAACCGCAAGAGCCTGGACAAGGTGCTGTCGCTGACCGGTTCGTACAACCGGCTAATCGGCAACACCCTCGGCAGCGGCCGGTGGTTCGACAACTACGTCTGCGGGGTCGTCCCCAAGAGCTACCTGCCGCCCCAGAACCCCGAGGTGCCCGGATGCATGCCTCCGAAGCAAGGCGGCCGCTGACATGAGACTCACGCGCATCGTCTCCATCGGCGCCGGACTCGCCGTCGTCGCCGTCGTGGCCACCACCGGGGTGATGGCCCTGGACGACGAGGGGAAGACGACCATCACCGCCTACTTCGACCAGGCCACCGGTGTGTACGCAGGATCGGATCTGCGCATCCTCGGCGTGAAGGTCGGCACCGTCGAGTCGGTCACACCGCGGGGCGAGGAGGTCAAGGTCACCCTGCGGCTCGACGAGGGCATCAAGGTCCCCCAGGGAGCGCACGCCGTCGTCGTCGCCCCGAGCCTCGTCGCCGACCGGTACGTCCAGCTCGCACCCGCGTACGACGGGGGAGCGCAGCTCGCCGACAACGCGGTGCTGCCCGCCGCGAACAACGCCACCCCCGTCGAGGTCGACCAGCTGTACGCGTCCATCACCGAGCTCTCCACGGCGCTCGGCCCCGACGGGGCGAACGCCGACGGAGCGCTCGCCGGACTGCTCGACACGGGGGCGAAGAACCTCGACGGCAACGGAAAGGCCATCGGGGACTCCATCGAAGAGTTCGGCAAGGCGACGAAGACCCTGGACAGGAGCAGCGGCGACCTCTTCGACACGCTCTCCTACCTGCAGACGTTCACCACCATGCTCAAGGACAACGACGGCAACGTGCGGGCCGCCGAGCAACAGCTCAACTCCGTCACCGGCTTCCTCGCCGACGACAAGAAGAACCTCAGCGCGGCGCTCAGGGAACTCGGTACCGCGCTCGGCCAGGTCAAGACCTTCATCCAGGAGAACCGCGGCTCACTGAAGAAGAACGTGGACGCCCTGGTGCCGCTCACCCAGACCCTGGTCGACCAGCGGGCCTCGCTCGCCGAAGCCATGGACACCCTGCCGCTGGCGGCCGGCAACGCCCTGAACGCCTACGACCCGGCCAACCGCACACTCAACGGCCGGACCAACCTCAACGAGCTCTCCATGGGCGGCCCCCTCGTCGACTCCGCCGCCGGTACGACGGGCCTCACCGGTCTCCGGCCGGTGGACCCCGACCGCCGCGACGAACTGCCCGTGCTGCCGCTCCCCGAGATCGGCACCGTCTACGGCACTCCCGGGAAGACCACGACGCAGAAGGGGGGGAACCGATGAGCCGCGCCCTCCGCAGACCCGGGCCCCGTACGACCGGCGTCGCCGCCCTGCTCGCAGCGGGGGTCGCGGTGGCCCTGGTGGTGACGGCCGTCGACGTACCGACGTTCACCGTCGACCAGGTGCCGCTGCCCGGCGGCGCCGACCTGGGCGACCATCCGTACGAGATCACCGCCGAGTTCGGGGACGTCCTCAGCCTCGCCCCGCAGTCCTCGGTGAAGGTCAACGACGTCGCGGTCGGGCGGGTCACCAAGATCTCCCTGACCCCCGGCAGCTGGACCGCCGAGGTCACCATGCGTGTCAACGGGAAGATCGAGCTGCCCGAGAACGCGTACGCCCACCTGGAACAGTCCAGCCTCCTCGGCGAGAAGTTCATCCAGCTCTCACCGCCGGCCACCGGGACCGCCCGGGGAACGCTGGCCGACGGCGGCCGGATACCGCTCAACCGCACCAACCGGAACCCGGAGGTCGAAGAGGTCTTCGGCGCGCTGTCGATGCTCCTCAACGGGGGCGGGATCAACCAGCTCAAGACCATCACCACCGAACTGAACAAGGCACTCGCCGGGCGGGAACCACAGATCCGCTCGATGCTCGGACGCGTCGACACCCTGGTCACCAACCTGGACGACCACAAGGAGGACATCACCGAGGCACTCGACGGTGTCAACCGCCTCGCGGCCACCCTCGCGACCCGCGAACAGGACGTCGGGACGGTCCTGACCGGACTCAGCCCCGGCATGAAGGTCCTGGAGAAACAGCGAGGTTCCCTCCTCACCATGCTGCGCTCGCTGGACACGCTCTCCACCGTCGCCGTCGACACGATCAACAAGAGCAAGGCCGACATGATCGCCGACCTCAAGGCCATCGCGCCCACCCTCCAGGCACTCGCCGACTCCGGCCAGGACCTGCCCGACTCCCTCCAGGTGCTGTTCACCTATCCGTTCACCGACGAGGTGCTGCGCGGGGTGAAGGGCGACTACCTCAACGTCTACCTCGACGTGACGGCGATGCCCGGCACACAGATCATCCCGGCGCTCACCCCGTCCGGCCCGTCCGCCGAGCCCGGGGCATCCGCGTCCGGCACCCGGTCCGGCGCGGCGCTCCCACTGCCCCTCCCGTCCGTCCCGGCGACCTCGCAGGGGAGCGCACGATGATCACTCCCGCCATCCGGCTGAAGAACATCGCCTTCCTGCTCATCGCCGTCATCGTGCTCGGCTACCTGGGCGTGCGGTACGCGGACCTCGGCCACTACATCGGAGTGCGCGGCTACTACACCGTCACGGTCCAACTCCCGCAGACGGGCGGCCTGTACACGCACTCCAACGTCACCTACCGAGGGGTGTCCGTGGGCCGCGTCGGGCCCATCGAGCTCACCGGCGACGGTGTCGAGGCGGAGCTGCGCATCGAGGACGACGCGCCGCCCATCCCGGACAGTCTGCGGGCCGTCGTCGCCAACCTCTCGGCCGTAGGTGAGCAGTACATCGACCTTCGGCCCACCCGCAAGGAGGGCCCGTTCCTCGGGAACGGCTCGGTCATCGACCAGGCCGACACCACCATCCCGGCGCCTCCCACCGACGTCCTCACCAGCGTCAACGACCTGGCGAGCTCCGTCGACCCGGAGAATCTGCGCACGGTCGTCGACGAGTTCGGCGCCGCGTTCAACGGACGTGGTGACGACCTCCAGGTCCTCCTGGACACCGGAGGCGAGTTCGTCCAGGCGGCGGACGACGCCCTGCCCGTCACGACGAAGCTGATGACCGACGGCGAAACCGTCCTGCGCACCCAGGCCGAGGAGGGCGAGGCACTCAAGGGCTTCGCCTCGGGCGCCAAGGAACTGGCCGCCGAACTCAAGGGCTCCGACTCCGACCTGCGCAAGCTGATCGCCGCCGCGCCCGACGCCGCCGGACAGATCAGTGGTCTGCTGCGCGATCTCGACCCGAGCTTCGGTGTGGTGGTCGCCAATCTCCTCACCACCTCCGAAGTGGCCGTCACACGCCAGCGCGGACTGGAGGAACTGCTCGTGAAGCTCCCCGCCGTCGCGGCGGCCGGGGCCAGCGCGGTCGACGACGAAGGCGCCAGGTTCGGCATGTCGGTCACCTTCTTCGAGCCGCTGCCCTGCACCGCCGGATACGGCGGCACGGCCTACCGCAACGGCCTCGACACCAAGCCCCCCGCCTCGGTCAACACCAGGGCCCGCTGCGCCTCGTCGCCCGGCACCGGCATCAACGTCCGGGGCAGTGCGAACGCCCCCAGGGGCGGACCCGTGCCCGAGCCGGTCAGGCCGGGCTCGCTCCCGGGAGACGCAACGGGCAGCCCGCTTCCCGGCGCACTCGGCGCGACCGCCGGAACCGGGCCCGGGGCCGAGGGCATGGCCGGCCTGCTGGGACTCGGAGGAGGCCGATGACCAGGCGTACGAAGAACCCCGCCGGCTGGGCCGCACTGCTCGCCGCCGTACTGATCTGCGCACTCGGCGGCTGGTCCTATGCCCAGGCCCGGGGCGACGACACGCTCGCGTACGCCAAGGCCCGCGATGCCGCCCTGGCCGACGGGAAGCGTCACCTCGCCCGGCTGAACAGTCTGGACGGAAGCGACCCCGGGAAGGTGAGGACGGGTCTGGCGGCCTGGCTCGACTCCTCCACCGGCCCGCTCCACGAGCAACTGAGGCGGTCCCGGAGCAAGGACGCGAGCGAGCTGACGAAATCCGGAACCACGGCCCGCGGAAAGGTCACCGACGCGGCGCTCACCGCGCTCGACGAGCGGACCGGTACGGCGGCGCTGATCGCGACCGTCGACGTGGAGGTCAGCCCGCGCACCGGTGAGGGCGGCACCCAGCGCAAACGTTTCGAGGCGAGCCTCGCCCGCACAGGGGACGGCTGGAAGGTCAAGGCGCTGACTGCGATCCCGGTCGGCGGCGGCGCATGAACGAGAGAGCGGGGACGGCGACAGTGGGCACCGGAGTGGACACGGAGGACATCGAAGCGGCCGGCGCGGTCGGGGCCGACGCGCCGGACGACGACAGGGAGGACACGAGCGGGGCACGCGGGAGCGGCCGCCGGTGGCCCCGGATCGCCGGCGTGGTCTCGGCGGTCGCACTGCTCGTCGCCGGTGGTCTGCTCTTCGCCGAGGGCCGGCAGCTGAGGGACACTCCCGCGACGTCCAACCGGGCGCTGACGGACACGGAAGCGACCACCGAGGTCGCGGGGGACGTCAGCAACGCGCTCGGCAAGGTCTTCTCGTACAGCCCGCAGGCCACCGCCGCCACGAAGGCATCGGCGAAGCAGGTCCTCGCGGGGAAGGCGCTCGAACAGTACGCGGCGCTGTTCGGCCAGGTCGAGAAGCAGGCGGCCGACCAGAAGCTGACGCTCACCAGCCAGGTCGTACGGGCGGGAGTGACCCGGCTGACGGAGCGCAGCGCCCGTCTCCTGGTCTTCCTCGACCAGGTCTACGAGCGTCAGGGGAAGGCGCCGACCACGGCCGCGGCCCAGCTCTCCGTCTCGGCCGAACTCCGTGACGGGCGCTGGTACATCGTCGGCATCACCTCCCGGTAGCGGGCCGCCGGCCCGCACAGGCGTATGGCACGCGACTCGGAACGGACCAGATCCGCAGGCAGGGGAGAGACAGCAATGGCACGGGTACGGACGACGCGCAATCCGCTGCTGGTGGCGGCGATCGTGCTGACGGTCGCGGCGGCAGGCGCGGCAGGCTGGGGCGGCTTGTCCCGGTACGACGCGGCCCACGACGACTCGGCTGCGTACGCGCAGGCCCGCGACGACGTGCTGGCCGCCGGCGAGCAGGCCGTGCAGAACATGAACACCCTCGATCACCAGAAGGTGGAGCAGGGCCTGGACAGCTGGGAGGACTCCACCACGGGTGATCTGCACCAGCAACTGGTCGAGGGCCGGGAGGCGTTCGTGAAGCAGATCGAGTCGGCGAAGACGGTCAGCTCGGCCACGGTCCTGTCCGGAGCGGTGACCGAACTCGACGACCGGTCCGGCAAGGCGGCGGTGATGGTGGCGCTGCGGGTCACCGTGACCGCACCGAAGGGCGAGCCCGCGGTGAAGGAGAGCAGGATGCTCGGGCAGCTCACCCGGACGTCCGGGGGGTGGAAGCTCAGCGCACTCGGCCAGGCGCCCGTCGGCAACACGGCCGGCTGACGCACCCGACTCCCGCCCCGCCTCCGAGAGGACCCCGGACATGTCGACGACACGGCACCTCGTCAACCGTCAGCGCCGCCTGGCCACCGCGGCCGCCGAACGCACCACCACTCCCGCCACACCCACCACGGCCACCACGCCGGAGCCGAGCCCCGGACCGCCCGGCGAGCCGGCCGGACCGCAGAGCACGGAGGACGCCGGGGCCGAAGCCGACGCGGAGGACCGGGCGCGGACCGGGACGCAGGACGAAGCACCGTCCGAGCCCCGGCCGAAGCGGCGCCCACCCGTGATCCGTGTCCCGCTGCCCGCCGTCCTGTGCGCCCTCACGGTGCTGCTCGGCACCTTCGCCGCCTGGTCGTTCACCTCGGCCGGCCAACTGCGCGACGACCCGTCCCGGCAGAACACCGCGCTCACCGACATCGCCCGCACCAGCGAGGTGAAGGGCCGGATCACCGAGGCGGTCGGCGCCGTCTTCTCGTACAACTACGCCTCGCCCGCCACCTCTCAGCAGGCCGCGAAGAAGTACCTGGTCGGCAAGGCCGTGGGCCAGCACGAGGAGATGCTCGCCGAGGTACGGGCGCAGGCGCCGAAGCAGAAGCTCGTCCTCACCACGACCGTCACGGAGAGCGGTGTGGAACTGCTCGACGGCGACCGCGCCCGGCTGCTGGTCTTCGCCGACCAGAGCAACACGCGTACGGGCAAGGCGGACGAGACCACGTACGCGGCAGCCATGTTCGCCGTGGACGCCGTCCGCCGCGGGGACAACTGGCGGATCTCCGCCATCGATACGTTCACACAGTGATCCGGGGGAGAGGAGAGCACGTATGAGGTTCAACGGCACAATGCGCCGCGGACTCACCGGCACGGCCACCGCCGTCGCCGCGATGGCCGCCCTCACCGCGTCCCAGGCACCGGGATTCGCCGGACAGCCACTGAACGCGAAGAAGGCTGCCGCGGCCCGGGACGACGTGGTCTGGACCCAGGTGCCCAACGACGACTCGTACCACACCGAGTTGCCACCGCTGAAGACGCCGGAGCCACCCGAGGGCGGCCCGAAGCCCGGACCCGTGGACGTCCGGGCGCGTGCCGGGGCGGGCATCCCGGCAACGGTCCTGGCCGCCTACCGCAAGGCGGAGGGCGCGCTCGGACGCAGCGACCCCGGCTGCAACCTGCCGTGGCACCTGCTGGCCGCGATCGGCAAGGTGGAATCCGGGCAGGCGCGCGGAGGCAGGGTCGACTCCGGCGGCACCACGCTCGGCCGCATCCTCGGCCCGGTACTCAACGGCGTGGGGTTCGCGAACATCAGCGACACCGACGACGGCGCCTATGACGGTGACGCGCGGTACGACCGCGCCGTGGGACCCATGCAGTTCATCCCCTCCACCTGGGCGCGCTGGGGGACGGACGGCAACCGCGACGGCCGCCGCGACCCCAACAACATCTACGACGCCGCGCTCGCGGCGGGGCACTACCTCTGCGCCGGGACGCGGAACCTGAACACGCAGGGCGATCTGGACCGGGCGGTCCTCAGCTACAACCACTCGGAGACGTATCTGCGCACGGTGCTGTCCTGGCTGGAGTACTACCGCCAGGGCACCCACCCGGTCGCCGACGGCAGGGGCGTCATCCCGCAGAGCCCCGGCGCGGGCGGCCCGAGCGAGCCCGGGGCCCCGGTCGGCGGCCCCGGCAGGCCGGACAAACCCGGAAGCGGAGGCCCCTCCCGTCCCGGGACGGGAGGCGGCGGGATCGTGGTCGGACCGCAGCCCACCACCCCGCCGCCCCTGCCCACTCATCCCGGCCCCACCCGGCCGCCGCGCCCGAGCCCCGACCCCACGGACCCGGGGCCCGGCCCCGACCCGACGGACACCGGCTCCCCGAGCCCCGACCCCTCGCCCACGGACCCCACCACGCCGCCGACCACACCGCCGACGTCCCCGGACCCGGGCACCAGCGCACCGGGCTGCCCCACGGACCCCCCGTCCCCCGATCCCTCCGACACCACACCCCCCGCCACCGGCACGGAGACGGGGACGGAGGCACCGGACCCCTGCGCGGCAACGGCCGCCTCAGCCGCCTGACAACACCTCGGACAGGTCGTACCGCACCACTTCCTCCAGCTGCGCGTACGTGCAGCCGGCGGGTGTGCGGTCCGGCCGCCACCGGCGGAACTGGGTCGTGTGCCGGAACCGGTCGCCCTCCATGTGGTCGTAGGCCACTTCGAGGACCCGCTCCGGACGCAGCGGCACCCACGACTGGTCCTTCTTTCCCGACCAGCGGCTCGGCGTGCCCGGCAGCCGCGCCCCCTCGTGCGCCGCGGCGTCCGCCCACGCGGCCCACGGATGGCCCTCGACGCCGCCGCGCAGCGGCTCCAGCTCCTCCGCGAGCTCCGCGCGCCGCCGCATCGAGAAGGCGGCGCACGCTCCGACGTGCTGGAGGACGCCCCCGGAGTCGTACAGGCCCAGCAGCAGCGAGCCGACGACCGGGCCGCTCTTGTGGACGCGGTACCCCGCCACCACACAGTCGGCGGTCCGCTCGTGCTTGATCTTGTACATCGCGCGGGTGTCGGGCCGGTAGGGCAGATCGAGCGGTTTCGCGACGACGCCGTCGAGGCCCGCCCCTTCGAAGTGCTCGAACCACTCCTGCGCGGTGGCCAGGTCCGTGGTGGCGGGAGCGAGATACACCGGCGCCGAGGCGCCGGTGAGCGCCGCCTCCAGCACCGCCCGCCGGTCCGTCAGGGGGGTGGAGAGCACTGAAGCGTCGTCCACGGCCAGGACGTCGAAGGCGACGAAGGCCGCCGGGGTCTGCTCGGCCAGCATCCGCACCCGCGAGTCGGCCGGGTGGATGCGCTCGCTGAGCCGGTCGAAATCAAGCCGCCCGTCGTGGATGACGACGATCTCCCCGTCGATCACACAGCGGGACGGCAGATTGTCCCGCAGCGCGACGACCAGCTCGGGGAAGTAGCGGGTGAGCGGCTTGCCGGTCCGGCTGCCGATCACCACCTCGTCGCCGTCCCGGTGCACGATCGCCCGGAAGCCGTCCCATTTGGCCTCGTAGTGCATTCCGGGCGGGATCGCGGACACGGACTTGGCGAGCATCGGTTTCACGGGCGGCATCACCGGAAGGTCCATGCGCCCGATTGTTACCCATACCTCCCGGAACGGCTCCCGATGTGCGGCATAGGTGAGCCCGGCCTACGGTGGCCGACATGGGAGCAGCGGTGGAGCTGGACGCAGGCGGACGGCCGGTACGACTGTCCAACCCCGACAAGGTCTACTTTCCGGACAAGGGCTGTACGAAGCGGGACGTGGCCGAGTACTTCCTCGCGGTCGGGGACGGGATCACCCGCGCCCTGCGCGACAGGCCGACGACGCTTCAGCGCTTCGTGGACGGAGTCACCGGCGAGTTCTTCTACCAGAAGCGGGCGCCGAAGAACCTCCCCGACTGGATTCCGACCGCCCGCATCTCCTTCCCCAGCGGGCGGTTCGCCGACGAGATCTGCCCGACCGAGATCGCCGCGGTCATCTGGGCGGCCAACCTCGGCACCCTCACCTTCCACCCCTGGCCGGTGCGGAGCGCCGACACCGACCACCCCGACGAACTGCGCATCGACCTCGACCCGCAGCCCGGCACGGACTACGCCGACGCGGTCACCGCCGCCCACGAACTGCGTGCCGTCCTGGACGAGCACGGCCTGCGCGGCTGGCCCAAGACCTCCGGCGGGCGCGGCATCCACGTCTTCGTACCGATCGAACCCCGCTGGACGTTCACCGAGGTCCGCCGCGCCACCATCGCCATCGGCCGGGACCTGGCACGGCGCATGCCGGACCGCGTCACCACCGCCTGGTGGAAGGAGGAGCGCGGGAGCCGCATCTTCGTCGACTACAACCAGACGGCCCGTGACCGGACGATCGCCTCCGCCTACTCCGTACGCCCCTTCCCGCACGCCCCGGTCTCCGCACCGCTGCGCTGGGAGGAGATCGACGACGTCGAGCCGCGCGATTTCGACATCAGGACCATGCCCGCGCGCTACGCCGAAGTGGGCGACCTCCACGCCGACATGGACGACCACGCCTTCAGCCTGGAGAAGGTGCTGGAACTCGCGGCGCGGGACGAGCGCGACCGGAGCCTCGGCGACATGCCCTACCCGCCGGAGTACCCCAAGATGCCCGGCGAACCGAAGCGCGTCCAGCCCAGCCGGGCCCGGCACGACGAGGACGGCGACGAGGGGTGAGCGGCGGGCACGGCGCACACGGCAGGCCGCCGACGCGCGGCGAGAAATGGGAGGCGGTCAAGAAGTCGCCCCATCTGCCCGCGACCGTCCTGCTGTTCATCCTCGCCGCCGCTGCGGGGCTCTTCGCCGGGTCCTACACCTACACCATGGCGAATCCGACGCCCCGCGCGATCCCGGCCGCGCTGGCCGGCCCGGCCGAGGCGCCGCGCACGAAGACGTTCGTCGCCGGGATGGAGAAGGCCCTCGACGCCTCCCTGCGCCTGCACCGCTACGCCACAGTGGCGAAGGCCCGGGAAGCGATGGAGGACCAGAAGGTCTTCGCGGTCCTGCGCCCGGAAGGCGGCGGGGTCGCGCTCGACGTCGCCGGAGCGTCCGGAGCCTCCGTCGCCCAGCTGCTCGCCGAGTCCGCGGTGAAGGTGAGCGACGACGTGGGCGTCCCGGTGACGGTCACCGACGTCAAACCGCTCCAGAAGGGCGACCCGCGGGGCCTCGCCCTGTTCTACATCTCGCTGGCCGCCGTCATCATCGGCTTCGTCGGAGCCATCCAGCTGAGCGTCCACGCCCGTGGGCTCGCCCCGCTGGAGCGGATCGCGTTCACCCTCGGCTACGCCCTGCTCGGCGCCTTCGCCATCGCGGCCGTCGTGGACTGGCTGCTCGGCGCGCTGGATCTGCCGTTCGTCGAGTCCTGGCTGATCCTGGCGTTCACGATGTTCACCTCCGGCATGGTCTTCACCATGTTCAACACGATCATGGGCCGCTGGGCGATGATCCCCACCTGGGGCCTCATGGTGCTGCTGGGCAACCCGTCCTCCGGCGGCGCCGTCTCCTGGCCGCTCCTGCCGTCGGCACTCGGACACATCGGCCGCTGGCTGCCGCCGGGCGCTTCCGTCAGCGCCCAGCACACGGCCGTCTACTACCAGGGACACCAGTTCGCCATCCCGTACCTGGTGCTCGGCGGCTGGGCCCTGGTCTCCTGCACGGTGTTCTGGGTGTGGCGCCACCGGCACCCGGGAGGCCGCGACCACATGCCGGGGCATGCGGCCGCGGCCTCCTGACGCGGTGTCGCGGGTTACAGCTCCTTGATGCGGATGTCGCGGTACGAGACCACGTCCGTGGTGCCGTGCACCTGGAGCCCGACGTAACCGGAGGCGAACCGCCTGCCGTCGGTACCCGGGTCGTCGCCGCGCGGCGGCTCGAAGAGCTGTCCGCCGGTGTTCTCGAACTCGTTGATCAGGACACCGTTGCGGTAGACCGAGTAGTGCTGGTCCACCACGCGGATCTCGTAGTCGTTCCAGGCGCCCTTGGGGGTGACCCCGGCGCCGCCGAGACCCACCCGGTCGAACCCGTAGAGCGAGCCCGTCTTGTACATGTCGCCGTCCGGCCGGTCGTTGATCTGCACCTCATGGCCGTACTTGATGGCGACCCACTCCGGACGCGACTCCTCCGGGTTGTCGTGGACGTACGGGAACCGCACGAACACACCGCTGTTGGCGTTGCCCGTACCGGGTGCGTCGTCCCGCCACTGGAGCTTCAGCGAGAAGTCCCCGTACTGCCGTTCCGGGAACCACAGCATGCCCATGCCGGGGACCGTCGTGGAGCTGGTGAGGGTGCCGTCCGCGTTGAGCCCGAATTTGCCGCCGCCCACCTGCTCCCACTTGGCCAGCGAGGCGGCCGTGCCGTCGAACAGCTTCCGGTAGCCGTCGACCTGGCCCGGCCTGCCGATGCCGGACTGCTTCGCCGCCCGGTAGATCGTGCGGTGCTCGCGGGCGTCGATCACCCCCGCGGCCAGGAGTTTGTCGAGGACCGTGTCCACGTGCTTGAGGAACAGCGCGTGCGAGGACCAGTCCTTCTCGTCCTCGATCAGCTCGTTGATCGTGCACCGGTTGCCGGTGACACGGTTCGGGACCCCGCTGTCGACCGTGCCCACGATGACCGTCAGCCGCTCGTCGAACTCCGGGCAGTTCGGCGCAGGAACGCCGCCGCCCTCGGCGACCGTGAACGACACCTGCTTCGCCTGGGAGGTGTTGCCCGCCTTGTCCGTCGCCCGGTGGGCGAAGGTGTGGGAGCCGATCCGGTCGACGAGCACCGGCACGGAGTAGGCCAGGTACGGGCCGCCGTCGAGGGAGTACTCGATCCTGTCCACACCGGAGCCGGCGTCGGTCGCGGTGACCGTCGCCTTCGCGCTGGTGATGAAGGCGCCGTCCGAGTTCTTCTCGCCCGTCAGCGACACCGTCGTCTCCGGCGGTGTCGCGTCCTGGGTGGGCGGCTCGACGACGGTGAAGTCGACGGCCTTCTCCGCGGCCGCGTTGCCCGCCTTGTCGGTGGCGCGGTAGCGGACCTTGTGCGTGCCGGCCTCGTGCACCATCACCGGCGCGGTGTACGGCTGCCAGGCACCGGCCGCCCCGGTCGCGTACTCGATGGTGTTGACGCCGGACCCGGTGTCGGAGGCCGTGACGGTGACCGTGGCCATCCCCAGGTACGCGCCCTGGGCGTCCTTCTCGCCGGATACGGTCGCCGAGGTCTCCGGCGGGGTCGCGTCGTCGGTGGGCGGCGGGGCCACGCTGAAGTCGACGGCCTTCTCCGCCGCCACGTTGCCCGCCTTGTCGGTGGCCCGGTAGCGGACCTTGTGCGTGCCGACCTGGTTCACCACGACGGGCGTGGTGTACGGCTGCCAGGCACCGTCGGCGCCGACCGCGTATTCCACGGTGCCGACGCCCGAACCGGCGTCGGTCGCCGCCACACTGACGGCGGCCTGGCCGATGTACGCGCCGTCGGCGTTCCTGTCACCGTCCACCTTCGCCGAGGTCTCCGGCGCGGTGGTGTCCTCGCCGCTGCCCTCGGTCACGGTGAGAATGCCCTGCATCGATCCGTGGCCGGGAATGGTGCAGTGGTAGAAGTACCGGCCGGGGCTCAGCGTGACCTGCACGCTGTGCCTGCCGCCCTCGCTGTCGCTCGGGTTGGCGAGGATGTTCAGCTGGACGTCGTTGTTGAACTCCGGGTCCGAGACGCTGAACGTCAGCGTGTGCGGCATGCCCGTCGTGTTGCCGGTCGCCGCGCTGTTCTCGAACACGATGGTCGCGGCGCCGGCCACCGCCGTCGTGGGCGCGGACAGATAGCGGTCGATGGGGTCGCCGGCGGTCCAGGTGAGCACCTGGTCCGCTGCCGCTGCTTCCCGGTCGTCCTCCCGGCCGTACGCGGCCGTCGAGGTGAGTCCGAGGATCAGCAGGAACGAGGCCAGCAGAGCGGGCCACAGCCGGGCGGGCCGGTACCGGAGCCGTGCGGAGCGGGGACGGTGTCTCACTGAACTTCCGCCTTCCTGGCCAGGTCGGCGGCGGCCGGGGTCGGCCCTCCGCCCTTGTACGTCACGCGCCACAGCGCGGACTTGGAGTCCGAGGTGAAGAAGCCCCGCCCGTAGTCCAGGACGTAGAGCGAGCCGTCCGGGGCGAACTTCCAGTCCATGAGATTGCGGATGCCGTCGGCGCCCACCGGGATGATCTTCTTCAGGGACTCGGCGTGCGTGGGCAGGCCGCCCTGTCCGACCGTCCTGGGGTCGGTGAGCACCGCGTGCCGGGGCTGGTCGCCGTCGTAGAAGTCACCGACGAACCACTTGCCGTCCCAGTACGAGGGCCACTTGTCGGCGCTGGTGCTCGCCGCGTCGTACCGGTACACCGGGCCGTTCATCGTGGCCTGGCCGCCGCCCTTGAGCCACGGCAGGAGCTGCTTCTGCTCCTCGGGCTTGTAGCTCGGGATGCCGTTGGCGTCGCGCGGGTAGTCGATGCCACCGCCCTGCGGGGAGTACCAGATGGTGTTGGAGGTGACGGGCGGCAGTTTCACCAGGCCGTCGTTGTTCGGCGACTCGTTCCTGGGCGCGTCGCAGTCGTACCAGCCGAGAGGCACCGACGGGTCGGGCAGACCGCGGTCCCGGTAGGGCTGCTTGTTGCCCATGCAGTACGGCCAGCCGTGGTTGCCCGCCTTGGTGATCGCGGCGAAGGTGTCGTACTTGGCGGGTCCCCACGTGGTGCTGGGCGCGCCGGCGTCGGGACCGACCCAGCCCGCGTACAGCGTGTCGGTCGCCGGGTCGACGGAGATCCTGGCCGGGTTGCGCACCCCCATCACGTAGATCTCGCCGCGGGTCTTGCCGCCACCCTCGTCCGGCTCCCTGCCGGTGAAGAGGTTGCCTTCGGGCAGGGTGTACGTGCCGTCGGCCTCGGGGTGGATGCGCAGGATCTTCCCGTTGAGGTTGTTGGTGTTGCCCGAGGTGCGCCGGGCGTCGGCGTACGACACGCCCCTGTAGTTCGGCGCCGGATTGTTCCCGGAGTAACCACCGCTGGAACCGGACGAGTTGTTGTCACCCGTCGCGATGTACAGGTTGCCCTTGGAGTCCCAGGCCATGCCGCCGCCCGCGTGGCAGCAGCTGTGGATCTGGACCGGCCACTGGAGCAGCACCTTCTCGGATGCGGTGTCCAGCTTGTTCGTGGCCGGGTCGAAGGTGAAGCGGGAGACCTGGCGTACCGCCATCCGCTTGTCGCGGTCGATCTTCGCGTGCGGGGTGTAGTGCAGATACACCCAGCCGTTCTCCGCGAAGTCCGGGTCGAGTTCGATCCCGAGGAGACCTTCCTCGACCTTGACCGTCTCGTCGCCGCCGCCCTTGTTGCCGAAGACTGTCAGCGCTCCCGCGAGGGTGACCTTCCCGGTCTCGGGGTCGTAGACGTGGATCTCGCCCTGGCCCTTGCCGATGTCCGGGCTGTTCCAGTCGATGACGACCGGCCGGCTGCTGTCGGCGCCGCCGCGGCCGATGTAGAAGACCCGGCCGTCGGGGGCCGTGACCAGCCCGTGCGGCTCGCCGATCTGGTCGTTCCGGCCCGGCTGGTTGGGCCGGGTGACCCGCTCGGCCCGGTAGTTGCCGTTGATGGTGGCCTTGCAGTCCGCCTGCGAGATGCGGGAGGTCCAGGCGAGCGCGCCGCGCAGATGCTCACGGAAGTCCGTCTCGGCGAAGCTGTCGACGGTGCCGCCCATGCCCGTGTAGAAGGAACGGCCGCCGTCGTAGTCGCGGCACCAGGAGACCGGGTGGTCCCAGCCGTTGGCGCTCGCTCCCGGCTTGTAGGTGCTCTCGCGGACGCGGGCCACGGTGTGCACGTCACCGGAGGGATTCTTCGTCCAGTTCAGCCACTTGTCGGGCCGCTTCCACTCCAGCGGGAGGTTCTTGGCCGCCGGGTGCTGCCGGTCGCCGATCTCGACCGTCGCGCGCTGCGCGGTGGCCGGGCTGTCGGCGGCGGGCCGTGCCCCGACCAGTCCGGTGAACCAGTCCGAGTACGGTTCGGTGCGTGCCGCGTCATGGATGCCGAGGAACCCTCCGCCCGCCTCCATGTACGACTCCAGACCCGCCTCCTGCTCCGGGTCCAGGACGTCGCCGCGGGTCAGGAAGACGACCGCGTTGTACCGCCCGAGCTGCCGCTCGTCGGTGAAGACACCGGCGTCGTCGGTCGCGACGGTACGGAAGCGGCCGGCGGTCGGACCGCTCAGCCCGATCTTCTCGATCGCCGCGATACCCGCGTCCACCGTCGGTGACTCCTCGCCCGCCGAGGCGTGGAAGACGAGCACCCGGACGTTGCTGCCGCCGGGCGGTGACGGGAGAGACAACGTTGTCGCGCGGTCGGTCGGCTCCGGATAGGGCCCGGCGCTGGCGGCGCCGCCTCCGAGCAGGGAAGCGGTCAGCGCGCCGGCCGCTACGGCCGCCGCGATACCTCGTCGTGATCTGGACCTGTGATGTGGTGTGCGCTGCATGTGGTCACCCACCCCTCTTTGGTCACTGCAACAGCGGATGAAGCTAGACCTCTTTTCGTGACTCGCCAAGGGCTATGGCAGCAATGGCACGAACTTTGTCCTGGGTGTGGATAAACGGAGGGTCCACGGCTACCGTATGGGCCGTCCAGGGGGCACCTCTGCCCCCATGTGTCTCCGGAAGCCCGTCAGTTGCCCTTTCGCAGTGGGGAGTTCGACATGGACCGAAGGACCTTCAACCGGCGCATGCTTGCGGGCGGTGCGGCCGCCGCGGCAACGGGGGTGACATCGTTGTCGCTCGGTGCGGTCGAGGCCAGCTCGGCGGAGACCCCGCCCAGGACCGCCCCGGCGGGAGGCGAGGTGCGCCGGCTGAGGATGTACGCCGAGAAGATGCCGGACGGCTCCCTCGGGTACGGCTTCGAGAGGGGGAAGGCATCGGTCCCGGGGCCGCTCATCGAGCTCAACGAGGGCGACACCCTGCACATCGAGTTCGAGAACCTGACAGACGTCGACGCGAGCCTCCACGTCCACGGTGTCGACTACGACATCGCCAGCGACGGCACCCGGATGAACAAGAGCCATGTCGAACCGGGCGGCACCCGCACCTACACCTGGCGCACCCACGCCCCGGGCCGCCGGAAGGACGGCACCTGGCGGGCGGGCAGCGCCGGATACTGGCACTACCACGACCACGTCGTCGGTACGGACCACGGCACCGGCGGCATCCGCAAGGGGCTGTACGGGCCCCTGGTCGTCCGGCGCAGGGGCGACATCCTGCCGGACAGGACCTTCACGATCGTCTTCAACGACATGACGATCAACAACAAGGCGGGCCACCAGAGTCCGAACTTCGAGGCCACGGTCGGCGACCGGGTCGAAGTCGTGATGATCACGCACGGCGAGTACTACCACACGTTCCACATCCACGGTCACCGCTGGGCGGACAACAGAACCGGGCTGCTCACCGGGCCCGAAGATCCCAGCCGGGTGATCGACACGAAGATCTGCGGGCCCGCCGACTCCTTCGGCTTCCAGATCATCGCGGGCGAACAGGTGGGTGCGGGGGCCTGGATGTACCACTGTCACGTCCAGAGCCACTCCGACATGGGCATGGCCGGACTGCTGCTGGTCGCCAAGACGGACGGCACGGTCCCGGGCTACGAACCGCACCACGTGGCCGGGGCCGGGAAGACGGCCGGAGGAGATGCCGATGGGGCCGCCGGCAGCGGCGAGGCGCACCGGCACTGAGCCCCGGTCAGCCCTCGGCGGCCAGCCGGCGCTGTTCCTCCTCGACGATGCGCCGGGCGAGCGACCCGTCCGACACGTCGACGGCATCGGGCGTCGCCTCGGCGACATCGCTGCGCCGCGCGTACGCGTCGAAGAGCCGGTCCTTGCGCGCCAGGATGTCCAGCATCCGCTGGTCGACGCTGTCCGTCGCGAGGAGCCGGTGCACCTGGACGGTGCGTATCTGCCCCATGCGATGGGCGCGGGCCACGGCCTGGTGCTCCATCGTCGGTTTGATCTGCGGTTCGCACAGGATGACCACCGAAGCGGCCTGCATGTTCAGCCCGACGCCCCCGGCCTGGATCTGGCTGAGCAGGACCGCGTGCCCCTCCGCCGCGCCGAACCCGTCGACCAGCTCCTGACGGCGGGCGGCCGGCAGACTCCCGGAGACCGGCCCGAACGCACCCTCGCCCAGGGCCTCCTGGACCGTGGCGAGCACCTCGCGGAAGTACGAGAACACCACCACCTTGAGCCCGTTGCTCTCCGCCTCCGCGACCAGCTCGCACAGCCGGCTCAGCTTCGCGGAGGTCGCCGGCCGTGCGTACGCGGCGCGGCGCATCCGCATGAACTGCCCGGACTTCACGGCCTCGCGGTACGCGTCGAGATCGGCCTCGCTGAACTCCTCCCACTCGTCGACGTGGACCAGCGCGGGGAGTTCGCTCAGCACGTCCACCTGGTTGCGCCGCAGATAGGCGGGGGCGACGGCTCTGCGGAAGGCGTGCGAACCGGCGGCGCCGTGGGTCGTGGAGACGGCCGGGGCCAGTTCGGGCCGGAGCTGGCGGACGAGGCTGCGGAACTCCTCGACCCGGTTCTCCATCGGAGTGCCGGTCAGATACAGGACCCGCTCGGTGCGCTCCGCCCAGCCGGCCACGCTCCGGGCGCGGCGGGTCGCCGGATTCTTCACGAAGTGGGCCTCGTCCACCACGACCATGCCCGGTCGCACCGCCCCGGCCCAGGCGTCCGGCAGGGTGTGCAGCGCGTCGAAGGTGGTGAGGGCGACCCCGCCGCTCTCGCACCACTCGGTGAACGCCTCGCGCCGCTCCGGACCGTGCACCGGGAGTGCGCGCAGTGTGGAGCGGGCGCGGATCTCCCGCGTCCAGTTGATCAGCACGCTCGCCGGGCACACCACCAGGAAGTGCGTCTCGCCCCGCGCGGAGAGATGGGCGAGTGCCGCGATGGCCTGGACGGTCTTGCCGAGCCCCATCTCGTCGCCGAGGATCACCCGCTTCTGCGCCAGGGCGAACCGCGCGCCGAACGACTGGTAACCGCGCAACGAGACCCGCAGATGCGCGTCGTCGAGCCGCAGCCCGCGCACCCGGTCCGCGATCCCGGCCGGGAGGAAGCCCTCGGCGGCGTCCCGGTCGGGTCCGGTGCCCGACATCTCGGCCAGCAGGCTGTAGTACTCGGCGGACCTCAGCTCGAAGTCGACCCAGGCTCCGGGCGCGGACTCCGGTGCCCGCAGCAGATCGACCGACACCTGACCGAACAGCAGCGGCAGTCCGCGCTCCTCCGCCTCGGCCATCGCAGCCCGTACGGAGAGGGCGGCGGCCAGCGCCTGTTCCCGGGCGGCCCGGCCCGTGAACATCATCCGCAGCCGGCCCGCGGCAGGTCCCGCCGCGGTCAGCAGGGGTTCCAGGCGGGCGAGGAGCCCGCGCGCGGCGTCGCAGGCCCGCCGGACGTCAGGACCCGCCTCGACCAGCCGGTTCAGGGCCACCACCAGCGCGGTCGTCGGAGCGTCGGGGGCGTCCACGTCGATGCGTAGTGAGACGGTGTCACGGACCGCGTGCGCGATCTGCCGTGCCGCGGCCAGCGCCTGGTCGGCGGTCTGCGCCCCCACGCCGGGGATCTGCCGGAGCTCGTAACGGCTCGCCGCGTGCACCTGGCCGACCGTTCTGTAACCGGCTTCCTCGACCGCGCCGATCCGCAGCCTGCCCTCGGTCACGTCCTTGAGCCGCGCCACGGGGATGGCCGCCAGTTCCTGGCCGACCAGGGCGTCCAGGAGCGGATCGAGTGCGCCGCGTACGGCGTCGACGGCCCGGCCGTGATCGGCGAGCACCGCGCGGGCCGTCTCCAGCAACCGCTCCGCACGGCCGAGCAGCTCCCGGGCGGCCCGTCCCGTGGGCGCCTCGGTGCGCGTCGCCCCGGCCTCAGTCATGTACGTCCCTCTGTCCCCACAGCCTCGCCGTCGCCGTGGCACTCACCCGCCCCGGCCGGTGCTCATCGTCCCACGGAGCCGGTACGGCCGATCCGTCACGGCGCGGGGGGCCGTCGCTCGGCCGGGGACAGCAGCAGGACCTCCAGGGCCCTGGCGCAGGACCGTGCCTGGGCGACAAACCAGTCGGTGCGCTCCACTGTGATCACGGACGGGGTGGCCCGGACCGCGAGCGCGAAGCGCGCATACCCCGCGCCGTCCAGCACCGGGACGGCCAGCGTCCGCACCCCGTACGCCGACTCGCCGTCGTTGAGCGCGTAGGCATCGCCCCGGACCCGCGCCAACTCGGCCCGAAGGGCGTCTGCTTCGACGATCGTACGGTCGGTGAAGGCCCGCAGCGGAGGCAGCGAGGCCGGACCCGCCTCGCCCGGTCGCGCCCAGGCAAGCAGTACCTTGCCGAGCGCCGTGGAGTGGAGCGGTCTGCGCAGACCCACTTTCGGGGTGACCGAACCGCCCGCGACGATCACCGCGTGCGGGCCACTGCGCAGTGCCAGGTCGGCCGTCGCGCCGGTGCGCTCGGCGAGATCGGTCAGCTCGGGGGCGGCCAGGTGCAGCCCGCGCTGGTGGTAGGAGAGTCGGCCCAGCTCGGTCACGGCGGGCCCGAGCCGGTAGCGGGAGGTGCGGGGGTCCTGCTCCAGGAATCCCGCGCCGAGCAGCGTGCGGGCCAGCCGGTGGGCCGTGGAGACGGACAGCTCCAGCCGGCGGGCGAGTTCGGATGCGCTCAGATCGGGGCCGTTGTCGTGGAAACAGTGCAGGACGTCCAGAGCCCGCTGTACCGCCTGCGCGCCGCCCGGAGCACGCGCTGTCGCGGCCTCGGTCATATCGGTTCACTCTCCGCTCATGGGATGGGAGGTGGTCTCGTTGCCATATTACGGGAGCGTGGACACGCCGAGGTGGGACCCGGAAACACTCCGTTCATATTCAATCCCACATTATGGGAAGCGAGTTGTGGGCGAGTGCGGCTCCGTGGCAGGCTGCAGCCGTCACCACCGACGAGCAGGAAGGAGCAGTCCCATGGCCGGCCGCCGAACCGCGTCCCCCACCCCGTCCGCTCCGGTCCTGCTGACCCTCACGCTGCGCCGTCATATCGACCTGGCGCGCGTCTCCAGCGCCACCTGTCGCTGACCCTTCGCGCCCGGCGGCGTACCGCCGCTCACGCCGCGGATCTCGTGAGCTCCGCTCACCGCGACTCCTCCTGATCACCGCGGCTCACCGCGCACGCACTCGGCTCCCTCGTGCTCCGTCGCAGCCGGGCGGGCCCGCACGCACCGCTCCGTACGCCCGCGGCCGGGACCCCGTGTCCGGAGCCTCGCTCGCTTCACTCCTCTCCTCCCACCGACCCTTTCGGGAAGACTCCATGACGCATGCCGCCGTCCTGCCCGGGACGCTCTGGTACACCCGTTGTCCCGTACCCACCGCCACCGGCATCGCCGCCGACCGGGGGTGGCTCACCGGAGAGTTCGCCGCCGACGGCATCGCCGTGCGGTCCCTCCAGGACGCCGCCCCCGACACCGACCGGGGCGCGCACTACACCCATGCGCTGCCCGGACTGTTCCGCGAGGGCGGCAACGTGCCCGCGCTGTGGGCCCGTTCACGGGGGGAGCGGACCCGGCTCATCGGGCTGACCTGGATCGAGGAGCGCCAGGCGGTACTCGTCGCCCCCGGTTCCGGAATCCGGGGCGCGGACGCCCTGCGCGGTCTGCGGCTCGCCGTGCCCGCCCACTCCATCGACATCGACTTCTGGCGTGCCATGGCGCTGCGCGGCTTCGAGGGCGCGCTCGCCTCCGCCGGACTCACCCCGCACGACGCCACCCTCGTCGACGTGCCCGCCGACGGGTACCCCGAGCAGTGGGCCGCCGAACTGGCCGCGCTGCGGCGCGGGGACGTCGACGCCGTGTACGTGAAGGGCGCACTCGCCGTGGAAGCGGCGCGAAGGGCCGGGGCCGAGGTCGCCGTCGAACTCGACGAGCTGCCCGACCGCCGCTTCCGGGTCAACAACGGCACACCCCGCCCCATCACCGTCCATCAGCAACTCCTGGACGACCACCCGGACCTCGTCGACCGCTTCCTCGCCGTCCTGCTCAGGGCGGCCGACTGGGCCACCGGGCATCCCGGCGAGGTCGCTCGCATCCTGGGAGCCGAGACCGGTGCGGGCGCCGACGGAGTCGCGGGCGCCTACCGGCCCGGCACCCACCTCACGCTCCACCCCGATCTGTCCGCGGAGCGCCTCGCACTCCTCGCCCAGCAGGAATCCGCGCTGCGCGCCCACGGGTTCCTGTCCGAACCCGTGGATGTCACCACCTGGGCCGACCCCGAGCCGCTGCGCCGTGCCGCGCTGCTGACCCGGCAGGTGCCCGCCCCTCTGCCTTCCGCCCCCTGAGCCCCGAGGACCCACCACCATGAACGCGACCCGACCACTCCGTAAGCTCGTCGCCCCGGCCCTGCTCACCGCGACCGCGCTGCTCGCCCTCACCGCCTGCGGCACCTCGGAGGCGGACAGCGGCAACGGCGGCTCCGGGGCCACCATTGCCGTACGCATCCCCGACCCGGGCAACTCCGGTGTCCTCGCCCTCGGCAAGAAGGACGGAAGTCTCGACAAGGCACTCGCCGAGGTCGGCGCCAAGGTGCGGTGGACCGGCAGCGCCGGCCCCTTCGCCCCCGCCGCCCAGGCGATGAACGCCGATCAGCTCGACATCGCGACCGGCTCCATCACCTCCGGAATCACCTCGATCGCCCAGCGCCCCGGCTTCAAGTTCTTCGCCGCCGTCGACCCGGACGCCGCGGGCGAGGGAATCCTCGTCCGCAACGGCTCCGGAATCGAGAACGTCGCCGGACTCGTCGGCAAGAAGGTCGCGGTCAACCAGGGCGGAACCGGCGAGTACCTGCTCCTCAAGGCCCTGGCGAAGGAGGGCATCCCGGCCGACAAGGTCCAGCGGGTCTATCTGCGCCCCGACCAGACCGCCGCCGTCTTCAACGCGGGCAAGGTCGACGCCTGGGCCGTCTGGGCCACCTACGCCGTGGCCGAGATCGGCAGCGGCAAGGCGCACTTCGTGGCAGACGGGGCCGCCATCGGCTCCGACAACTACAGCCTCGACGCCGTGCGTACGGGCTTCGCCGAGCAGCACCCCGAGGTCGTCGAGGCGCTCTATCACTACCTCCACGACGCCAGTGCCCGGGAGAAGCAGAATCCGGCCGCCTATCTCAACGTCTTCACCGACGTCGGCCCGACCGCCGTCACGGGCAGGGCCAAGGAGATCCAGACGCACTTCAGCGCCAAGGGCGGCACGGTCGACCCGATCGGCCCGCAGGACATCGAGCGCTTCGAAGCCGTCGCGAGGTTCTACGCCGAACAGAAGGTGACGAAGACCGAGGTCGACGTCGCCGACCATCTCCTCGACATCGAGAAGCTGACATGAGCGGCGCGACGACCGGCGGACTCGTCACCCCGCGTCCCCAGCTCCGCAGGGCCCGCAGCCGCGGCTACGCCGTGACCGTCCGCGCACTCGGCCCCGTCGTCCTGCTCGTCCTGTGGTGGGGGGCCTCCGCCACGGGTCTCCTGACCGCCGACGTCCTGGCTTCGCCCGCCGAAGTGCTGCGAGCCGTGGGGGAGTTGTGGGGCAACGGCCAGCTGCCCGACGCGCTGACCACCTCCCTCACCCGCTCCGGGCTCGGGCTCCTCATCGGCCTCGCCGCCGGACTGACCCTCGGCATCACCACCGGATTCACCCGGCTCGGCGACGAACTGCTCGACTCCTCCATCCAGACACTGCGCACCATCCCGTTCCTCTCCCTCGTGCCGTTGTTCATGGTCTGGTTCGGGATCAACGAAACGGCCAAGATCCTGCTCATCGCCGTCGCCACCACCTTCCCGATGTACGTGTCGACATCGAGTGGTGTACGCAACACCGACCCCAAGCTCGTCGAGGCCATGCGCAGCTTCGGAATGGGCCGGCTCGGGATCATCCGCGAGGTCGTGCTGCCCGGCGCCCTGCCCTCGCTGCTCGCCGGACTGCGCCTGTCCATGACGCTCAGCGTCATCGCCCTCATCGCCGCCGAGGAGATCAACGCCACCGCGGGCATCGGCTATCTGATGTCCCAGGCGCAGAGCTACGCCCGCACCGACGTTCTCGCCGTCTGCATCCTCGTCTACGGCCTCCTCGGCCTGACCGCCGACATAGTCGTACGCCTGCTGGAGCGCGTCATCATGCCCTGGCGCACCCCGGTGGGAGCCTCCCGATGACCTCGACCCATAACGAAACCCAGGCCGTACGCGTACGGGGCCTGCGCCGGGCCTTCGGGAACCGTGCCGTCCTCGACGACCTCCGGCTCGACATCGCCCGCGGCGAGTTCGTGGCCCTGCTCGGTGCGAGCGGCAGCGGCAAGACCACGCTGCTGCGCATCCTGGGAGCCCTCGACGGGGCCGACGCGGGCGAGGTCCTCGTCCCGGAAGCACGCACCATCGTGTTCCAGGAACCCCGGCTCGTCCCGTCCAAGAAGGTGCTCGCCAACGTGACCGTGGCGCTGCCCCGCAACCGCTTTGACCGCGGTCTCCGGGCACTGGCCGAGGTCGGTCTCGAACGGCACGCCCAAGCCTGGCCCGCCACTCTCTCCGGCGGCGAGGCCCAGCGCGTCGCCCTGGCCAGAGCCCTGGTGCGCGAGCCTGAACTCCTGCTGCTCGACGAGCCGTTCGCCGCTCTCGACGCCCTCACCCGGCTCAGGATGCAGGACCTGGTCGAGGAACTCTGCCGCAAGCACCGCCCCGCCGTCCTGCTGGTCACGCACGACGTCGACGAGGCCGTACGGCTTGCCGACCGCGTCGCCGTCCTGCGTGACGGACGGCTCGTCACCGACGAGACCGTCACCGTCGACCGGCCCCGCGAGCCCGGCGACCCCGCGTTCGCAGCACTGCGCCGGCGCCTGTTGAACGACCTCGGCGTCGAGACCAGGACGCCCGCCCCCGTCAACCACCTCACCACAGCCGAAGCCGGAGCGATCTGAATGACCATCACCATCGGTGTACACAGCAGCAATCCGTCCCTCTACTACCTGTACCACCTCACCCGTCTCGGCTTCGCCCAGGAGGAGCTGGCTCCGCTCGGCGAGACCGTCGCCTTCCACCCGTACGCGAACGGCGTCCGGACCGGCGAGCTGCTCACCCAGGGAGTCATCGACTTCGGCGGCACCGGCTCCACCCCGCCCATCACCGCCCAGGCCGAGGGCCACGACCTCGTCTACACCGCCGTCTCCGCCGCACGCCCCGAACACGGGGCGTTGCTCGTCCTCGAGGACAGCCCGGCCCGCACGGTCGCCGATCTCAAGGGCACCACCGTCCATCTCGCGATCGGCTCCTGGCAGACCCATCTGGTCGCCAAGGCCCTCGACGACGCCGGGCTCTCGTACGCCGACGACATCACGCCCGTACGCGGCACGGAGGAGAGCGAACAGCTCCTGCGCTCCGGAGCCGTCGCCGCCTGGGTCGCCCAGGGCCCGCAGCTCGCCGCCGCCCGCCGGACCGGCGGACTGCGCACCCTCGTCCGTACCGCCGACGTCATCTCCGACCGCTCCGTGTTCTTCACTCGCCGCGAGCTCGCCGAGAGCCGCCCCGAGGTCATCGAGGCGCTCACCCGCGCCCTCCGCCGCGCCGACGACTGGGCGGCTGCCCATCCGCGCGCCGCCGCCGAGATCGCGGCGGCCGACCTGGGCGGCGGCGCCGACGACTGGGAGACCGCTCTGCGCGCCCTCCCGTGGCGGATCGAGGCCGTGAGCGAGGAGTTCATCGCCGAACAGCAGGAGGCGGCCGACATCTTCCACCGCACCGGCTTCATCGGAGGGCCCGTCACCGTCGCACGTGCCCTGGCCACGGCTCCGGTGGTGTGACCCCATGGCCACCGAAGTCCTCTGGTACATCATTCCGCGCGAAGGTGCCTTTCCCTGGGAACCCGAAGGGCGGCGCACGGCCGACCTCGGCTATCTGAGCCGGCTGGCCGCAACGGTCGAACACCTCGGCTACAGCGGGGCGTTGCTCGCCACCGACCTGTACGACGTGTGGCCGCTGGGCAGCGCGCTCGCAGCCTCCACCAGCACCCGCTTCAAACCGCTGCTCGCCGTCCACCCCGGACTGATCTCGCCCACCCTGCTGGCGAAGATGGCGCTCAGCTTCGACCAGCTCTTCGGCGGCCGGCTGCGCTTCAACGTCGTCAACGGTTCGACGAAGTCGCTCCAGGAGTACGGACTCCACGTCGAGCACGACGAGCGGTACGAGCTGAGCGCCGAGTACTGGTCGATCGTGAAGCGGCTCACCGCTGGTGAGGTCTTCGACCACAAGGGCCGCTTCTACGACCTGAAGAACGCGGGTGCCTCGTTCCGCGAGCTGAAACCCGTCCAGGACCCGCACATCCCGCTCTGGTTCGGCGGTTCGTCCGCCCCCGGTATCGAGATGGCGGCCGAGCACGTCGACGTCTTCCTCACCTGGGGCGAGCCTCCGCATCTGCTCAAGGAGAAGCTGGAGCGCGTACGGGCCAGGGCCGCCGCGTACGGCCGGACCCTCCGCATCGGTCTGCGGCTTCACCTCATCGTCCGTGACACGGAGGACGAGGCGTGGGCTGCGGCCGACCGGCTCCTCGACGTCACGAGCGAGGCCACGTACGCCCGGCAGCTGGGGGACCGGGCGGGCGAGGACGGGGTGGGCTGGCAGCGCCAGTTCCGCCAGCACGGCGGCAAGGTCCCCGCCCACGCACGTGAGCTGGAGGTCCACCCCAACATGTGGCCGGGGATGAGCCTGTTCCGGCCGGGGCCCGGCACCGCGGTCGTCGGTTCGACGGCCCAGGTCGTCGAGCGCCTCAAGGAGTTCGAGGACCTGGGAGTCGACACCTTCATCCTCTCCGGCAATCCCCTGCTGGAGGAGGCGTACCGAGTCGCGGAAAAGGTGCTTCCGGCGCTGGGCATCGGCCGCTGAGTCGGCACACCCACCAGCCGGTCGCGTACCCGCGCGCCGGACTGCGGTTGTCAGTGCCCGGTGCGAGACTCTGTCGTGCGGGGAATTCCCCCGCGCCACGAGACGAGCGAGACGGCCGGGCTCGCTGAAGGGGCACACCATGCTCAACCCCAGCTTTGTCACCGGAATCCCCAACTGGATCGACCTGGGCACGCCCGACATCGAGGCGGCCACCACGTTCTACCGCGGCCTCTTCGGTTGGGAGCTGCTGCCCGGCGGTCCCGAGACCGGCGAGTACGGGATGTACACGCTGAACGGGAATTCCGCCGCGGGCGTGATGACCGTGCCGGAGGACCAGGCGAAGTCCGCCTGGTCGGTCTACTTCCAGTCACCCGACGCGGACGCCACCGCCAAGAGCGTGGCGCAGGCCGGGGGCAATGTGCTCTTCGAGCCGATGGACGTCCGCGAATTCGGGCGGATGGCCGGCTTCACGGACAACCAAGGGGCGTACTTCGGCGTCTGGCAGCCCGGGACCAACGGCGGCCTGGGCGTCATCCAGGAGCCGGGCTCCCTGATCTGGTCGGAGCTGCACACCTCCGACGTCTCGGCGGCTGCCGGGTTCTTCCAGACGCTCTTCGGCTGGGAAACCGACGAGATGTCCTTCCCCGGCGGCTCGTACACCACGGTGAGACCGGCGGGCGGCAGCCCGGAGTCGTCCTTCGGCGGGCTCGTCCGCCTGAGTGATGTCCGGGCCGAGGCCGACCGGGGTCCGCACTGGCTGCCGTACTTCACGGTGGAGGACTGCGACGCCGCCTCGGCGCAGGCCGGGCGGCTGGGGGGCAGCGTGACGGTGGCTTCCCAGGACATCGAGGGCGTGGGCAGGATCGCCCATCTCGCCGACCCGTTCGGCGCGGCGTTCGCCCTGATCCGGCCCGCACCGATGCCGAGGGAGTGAGCGCGTCCCCGGTGCGCCCCATTGACGGGGCGTTGATCCGTTGTTTATCGGCACCCGGCACTGTGGTCACCATGCTGATCAACACCATGACCGACGACGCGCTCGCCTGGCGTGAGACGGCGCTCTGCGCACAGGCGGGACCCGAGTTCTTCTTCCCGGCTCCGGGCAGCTCGACGCGCGAGGCCAAGCAGTTGTGCAACGCCTGCGAGGGCCGGGTCGCCTGCCTGGAGTACGCACTCGCCAACGACGAGCGGTTCGGCGTCTGGGGCGGGCTCTCGGAGAAGGAACGGGACCGGATGCGCAGAGGAATGCGCGAGCAGGGCTGACCTCCGGGTGCCGTGCCCTTCGGTTCAGGACGGGATGCGGAAGGTCTCGCCGTACGTCTGCCACACCAGAGGCGCCTTCAGCTCCAGATTGCCGTTGCGCAGGAACACCCGCTGTGCGGTGTCGATCCGTGAGGTGTCCCGCTGGGTCTTCCGCGCCTGGATCACCGACTTTCCCGCGTCCAGGAAGGCATGGAGATACGCGGTCTCGTCGCCGCCCTCGGCCGCGGTGTCGGCCTCCGCCATCGCCGCGTCGCGGATTCCGTAGAAGCCCGTCGCCTCGATACCGGGGCCGTGCAGAACCATCGCGTCGTAGTAGACGAACTGCCCCAGCGTGCCGAGTCCGTCCTGCTTCGCCAGCCGGACCGCGGGCTCGAAGTAGAGCTTGTCCCGGAACTCCTCCTGGGCGTCGCGGAACGCCTTGTCCCCGGCCGCCGCCTTCCACGCGGCGGTGAAGCCGGGGTCCAGCCCCTCGTGGGAATCGGTGCCGTCCACCGCGCGCAGGGCGGGGAGGAACGGGGCGAGCGGATTGTCCGGATGCTCCTCGGTGAAGGATTCGACGAGCTGAAGCATGTCGTTCGTCCCGGAACAGAATCCGATGATGCCCGCCGTGTAGCCGGTGCCGTCCCCGACGTCCTCGATGGTGCCGTACTGGCTGCGCCAGTCCAGGGTGGAGCTCTCCGCGCTGGCCACCAGCTGCGAGGCGATCTCCTTCATCCGCGGCTCCGCCAGCCCGGCGGGCAGACCGGCGATCTCCGCGTCCTCCGCCTTCTGTTTGGCGGTGGCACGGGCGCCACCACCGGCAGGCGTGGCAGGTGCGGGCTCCGCCGCCTGCGGCGAACCCGTGGGCAGCGCCGGGTCGCCGCTGCTGCCGAACACGATGGATGCGGCGATGGCGATCGGTGCGCCGAAGAGGAAAAGACGCGTCACTGGCTTCACCCGGCACAGAGTACGGTCCGTAAACCTCTGGGGTCCGCCCACCCCCGCACGGCCTGGACGGGCCCATGGCGCACCCAGCTGAGGCTGTTGCGCCAGCACCCGGTCGCCGATGTGCGGGACGCGGCGTACGCACAGGTCACGGCAACGGAGTGAGGGCGCCGGGCAGCGGCCCGACGCCCTCACTCACAGGACCTGACTCATGCGGACCGCCTCATGCGGACCGCCTCATGCGGACCGCCTCACGCGGTCCGGCTCACGCCTTGCCTCGTGCGACCATCCGTGCCTTACGGGCGGCCAGCTTCTCGTCGAACTTCGACGCCTCGCTGTCCAGGCCGCTCATGTACATGCCGAGCTCTTCCTGGGCCTTGACACCCTCCGGGCCGAGCCCGTCGATGTCGAGCACCTTCAGGTAGCGCAGCACCGGCTGGATGACGTCGTCGTGGTGGATGCGCATGTTGTAGATCTCGCCGATCGCCATCTGCGCGGCGGCCCGCTCGAAGCCGGGCATACCGTGTCCGGGCATCCGGAAGTTGACCACGACGTCGCGCACGGACTGCATGGTCAGATCGGGGGCGAGCTCGAAGGCCGCGCCCAGCAGATTCCGGTAGAAGACCATGTGCAGGTTCTCGTCGGTCGCGATCCGCGCGAGCATCCGGTCACAGACCGGGTCGCCCGACTGGTGGCCGGTGTTGCGGTGCGAGACGCGCGTCGCCAGCTCCTGGAACGCGACGTACGCGACGGAGTGCAGCATCGAGTGGCGGTTGTCGGACTCGAAGCCCTCCGCCATGTGCATCATCCGGAACTGCTCCAGCTTGTCCGGGTCGACGGCACGCGAGGTGAGCAGGTAGTCGCGCATCACGATGCCGTGCCGGCCCTCTTCGGCGGTCCAGCGGTGCACCCAGGTGCCCCAGGCGCCGTCACGGCCGAAGAGGGACGCGATCTCGTGGTGGTAGCTGGGGAGGTTGTCCTCGGTCAGCAGGTTGACGACGAGGGCGATCTTGCCGATGTCGGTGACCTTGGACTGCTCGGCCTCCCACGCCTGGCCGTCTTCGAAGATGCCGGGGAAGTTGCGGCCGTCGGAGAACGGGACGTACTCGTGCGGCATCCAGTCCTTGGCGACCTTGAGATGGCGGTTGAGTTCCTTCTCCACCACCTCCTCCAGTGCGTACAGCAGCTGGGCGTCTGTCCACGCCTTCGAACTGCCGAGATGGGGAGAGGTGATCGTCACGGGGGGCTCCTGGGGACGGGAGAATTACCTACGGCCTCGTAGGTTACGTGACCGTAGGTTAAAGCGCGGGTAAGGCCCCGGCCAAGCCCATCCCGGGTGGCGCCCGATAACGCCCCGTTATGCGTGCAGGTCCCGGACGCGTACGGAGAGGCAAGTCACGCAGCCTTCGAGCTTCTCGTACTCGCTGATGTCCACCACAACGGGTTCGAAACCGAGCTCGGAGAACAGCTCGGCGGACTTGGGCGCGCTCGCCGCCATCAACAGTTTTCCACCGCCGAGCAGCACCACATGCGCGCCCGCCTCCTCCGGAACCGGCAGGAAACGGCCGAAGAGCGAGGGTTCGTCCACCAGGGGCGGATATCCGATGACCGTGCCGTCCGGCAGCGCCGTCACCGCGGACTTGAGGTGCAGCACCTTGCTGATCGGTACGGCCACGACTCGGGCTCCCAGCGGTTCGAAGACGGCCCGGAGCTGCCGCACCCCCTCCGCGTTCGTCCGGCCGCCCCGCCCGACGTAGATCGTGTCGCCGGACTTGAGGACATCGCCGCCGTCCAGCGTGCCCGGTTCGATGACCCGGTTCACCGAGCAGCCGAGCCGTGTCAGCGCCTCCTCGACGGCGGGGGTCTCGCCCCTGCGGGACTCCGCCCCGGACCGGGCGATCAGGGCGACGTTGCGGAACATCACCACCGTGTCCTCGACGAAGACGCCGTCCGGGAAGTCGTCGGCGGCGGCCACCTCGACCGTCTCCCAGCCGTGCTCGCGCAGGGCTGCCACGTAGAGATCCCACTGCCGGCCGGCGAGGGCGAGGTCGACCGGTGTGCGTGCGATGTGGGTGACGAGTCCCTCGGTGAGGCGCGGACTCGCACGGCGGACGAGAGCTTTTCTGCTGGGCATGGTGCGTGTTCCTCGTTCGTTGATTCACGGGTAGCGCTCCGCCGCCCCCGTCCCGCCGCCTGCGGGCCCGGCACGGCGGCGCGACCTCCCGCCACGTGCTGGGTGGTCGGGAGTGTGGGTCAGAGGGCCCCGCCCAGGAGATCGGTCAGGCTCCGGTCGAGGTCCAGGAAGCGGTGCTCGTCGCCGACCGGTACCAGCTCCTGTGCCCGCTCCAGGAACCGGCGCAGTTCCGAGGTGCGCACATGCACCATCGCCACGCCCTCGACGGCGTGGAACTCCAGGACCGTCCGCTCGTATCCGAAGGGCCGCACCCGTACGTCGCCGACACCGGCGGGGGCGTCCATGCCCGTCGCGAGCAGTTCCCGGGAGAACTCCCAGGAGACCTCCGTCCCCTCCAGCGTCGCAGGGGCCGGGAACGCCATGCGTACGGCGAACGGGTCCTTGCGGTCGTACTGCAGGGTGGCGGGCAGAGTCTCCATCCGCGGAGCGGATGCGACCATGCGGGCCTGGACGGCCTGCTCGATAACGCTGGACATGACCTGCTCCCTCTCGCGCGCGGTGAACGGTTCCCGGCATTGGAGTAGACGACGGAACTCCTCGTTTCGTGCACTGGGGTACGGCGTGAGCTGCGTCACCGCACGATTCCCTCCGCATCTGCCCGCTTCCGGGCGGCTCACGCTGGACGGCCCGCCGCCCGTGGGTTAGCTTCCAGCGCCATGAAGACCATGGGAAAGACGAGACGACTGATAGCAATGGGGCTGTGTGGGGCGGCAGTTACCGCCGCTCTGGCCGCGCCGACCGCGCAGGCCGCACCGGCACCGGCGGCACCGGCGGCACCGGCGGGACAGGCGGGACAGGCGGGACAGGACGCGCGGACCGCGAGCTGGTCCCTCACCGACACCGGCACGACGGCCCGCTTCCGTGGACTCGCCGCCGTCAGCCGCAGCTCCGCCTGGGTCGCCGGATCGAAGGGCACCGTCCTGCGCACCTCCGACGGTGGCAGGAACTGGCGCGACGTATCGCCGCCCGGAGCGGGCGAGCTGGAGTTCCGTGACGTCGAGGCGTTCGACAGCCGGCGCGCCGTGGTGCTCGCCATCGGTGAGGGCGAGGCATCCAGGGTCTTCCGTACGGGCGACGGCGGAGCGACCTGGACGGAATCCTTCCGCAACACCGACGCCCGAGCCTTCTACGACTGTCTGACCTTCTTCGACCACCGGCACGGGCTCGCGATGAGCGACCCGGTGGACGGCAGGTTCCGCATCCTGTCGACCGACGACGGCGGCCGGAGCTGGAAGGTGCTGCCGCCGGCCGGGATGCCGGCCGCCCAGCCGGGCGAGGCGGGCTTCGCCGCGAGCGGTCAGTGCCTGGTCAGCTCGGGGCCGAAGGACGTCTGGCTGGCCACCGGCGGCGCGGCCACGGCGCGGGTCCTGCACTCCGCGGACCGCGGCCTGACCTGGACCGCGAGCGAGTCGACGATCCCGGCGGGCGATCCGGCGCGGGGCGTCTTCGCTCTCGCGTTCCGCGACCGTACGCACGGCATCGCGGTCGGCGGGGACTACCGCGCCGACCAGCAGTCGCCCCAGAGTTCCGCGGTCACGTCCGACGGCGGCCGGGGCTGGCACCAGTCCGCCGCCACGCCCCCCGCCTACCGCTCGGGCGTCGCCTGGCTGCCGCACAGCCGGTCCGGCGCACTGGCGGTCGGGCCGACGGGTACGGACCTCACCCTGGACGGCGGGCGGACCTGGCGCACGGTCGACACCGGTTCGTACGACACGGTGGACTGCACGGCCGACTTCGGCTGCTGGGCGTCGGGGGAGAAGGGGCGGGTGGCGGTCCTCAGCCCCTCGCGCGGTTGAGCGGCCGGCGGGAATCCCGCCCCGGGCGGCTACTGCCGGTACGCCGCCAGCTCGGGTGACGTCCTGGTCGCGACGAACTCCGTGATCCGGTAGGCGCACACCCCCTCGGCCGCGAAGGGGTCGGCCGCCGCGATCTTCTCGATCTGCGCGCGGTCGTCCCCCACGGCCAGGATCACCCCGCCGTCGCGGGGGTTCTTGCGGCCCGACGCGAGGAACGCCCCGGCGGCGTACTGCTCGTCCAGCCAGGTGATGTGCTCCCGCATCAGCGCGTCGACGCGCTCGACGGGGGCGGTGTAGGTCAACTCGAGTACGAACATGATCGCCAGGCTACCTAAGCTGGGACCCACTATGACTACCTTCCACATGCCTGCCGACGAGGCCGAAGCCCGAGCCATCCAGGACACCCTGCGCGCCCGGGTGGTGCTCGACGAGCCCGGCCCGCCGCCCGGCACCGGCCGGGTGACCGGTGTCGACGTCGCCTACGACGACGAGCGGGACGTCGTCGTCGCGGCGGCCGTCGTCCTGGACGCCGAGACGCTCGACGTGGTGGACGAGGCCACCGCCGTCGGACGCGTCACCTTCCCCTACGTCCCCGGGCTCCTCGCCTTCCGGGAGATGCCCACCGTGCTGGAGGCGCTGGAGTCCCTGTCCGTCGACCCCGGACTCGTCGTCTGCGACGGCTACGGGCTGGCACATCCGCGCCGGTTCGGGCTGGCCAGCCATCTGGGCGTACTTACCGGGCTGCCGGTCATCGGCGTCGGGAAGAACCCGTTCACCTTCCACTACGAGGCGCCGGGGCCCGACCGCGGCGACTCCTCGCCGCTCCTCGACGGTGAGGAGGAGGTGGGCCGGGCCCTGCGGACCCAGGGGGGCACCAAGCCGGTGTTCGTCTCCGTCGGGCACCGGACGAGCCTGGACAACGCCTGTGCGCACACCCTCCGGCTGGCCCGCTCCTTCCGGCAGCCGGAGACCACCCGCAGGGCCGACGCGCTCTGCCGCCAGGTTCTGCGGGAGGCGACCGCCTGAGTATCCGTACGGATGGCGCCCGCCGTTCATGATCGGCAGGCTGGAACGCATGAACACGCATCGTACGAGCGTCCGAGTCGTCCCTGTTCAGCATGCCCAGCGCCGTGTCGCGGTGGGCATGCTCCTCGGCGCCGTCGCGGGGCTCGTCTGGGCCGGCGCGATGCTCTACACCGTGGCCGCCTGGGTCCTCTGACCCGCCGGCCTCAGCGGACCGCGGCCACCCGGAAGCCCATGCCTGCCGCCTTCAGCCGTTCCAGCAGCGCATCGCCCATCGCCACCGCGGTGGTGACCTGTCCCGAGGTCACCGGAAGGTCGTCCAGGGCGAGGCAGAGCGCCGACTCGGCCAGCATCTTCGCCGTCTCGTCATAGCCGGGATCGCCCCCCGACACCTCCGTGAAGACCCGGCGCCCGCCGCCCTCCCCTACGAAGCGGACCGTGAACCAGCTGTGCTGCCTGCGCTTCGCGTCGGGGCCCTGACCCGGCTCGTAGCGCTCCATCAGCCAGTCCCTGGCGGCGGGGAGCTGGGCGGCCGCCACGAGTGCCCCGATCGCCGCGGTGCCGCCGAGCGCCATCGGCAGCCGCTTCACGGAGGCGAAGTGCCGGTAACGGAAGTCGGGGCCGTACCGCTCCAGCGCCCGAGCCGAGCGTGCCACGACCTGCGGGTCCAGTGTCGGCAGCGGCAGTGCCCAGGTGCCGGTCTCCCCGCTGAAGTGCGGGGTCCCCAGCGGTGACCTGGCGCGGCGGCCGACGAGGCGGGGCTCGTGCAGCCGGCGCTCCTTCGCGGCCCTCATCAGCTGCCGGCCGCGGCCCATCGCGGTCAGGGCCGAGGCGAACGTACCGCCGGAGAAGGCGGCGTTGCTGCGGACGAAGCCGTCGACGGTCAGCGGCACGCCGGTCGGCAGCTGCTGGACGGTGAAGTACACCCCGAGGTCGTGCGGCACGGAGTCGAAGCCGCAGGCGTGCACGATCCGCGCCCCCGTCTCGCGGGCCCGTGCGTCGTGCTCCAGATACGTCCGGTCCACGAACTCCGCCTCGCCCGTGAGGTCGGCGCAGTCCGTCCCGGCCTCCGCGCAGGCGGCCACGAGTTTCTCCCCGTACCAGACGTACGGTCCCACCGTCGTGGCCACCACATGGGCGGACTCGGCCAGCGCGCGCAACGACGCCGCGTCGTCGGCGTCCGCGTGCAGCAGGGGAAGATCCGCGCAGCCAGGGTCGATGGCCGTGAGGCGGTCACGCAGTTGTTCCAGCTTGCTCCGGTTCCGGCCGGCCAGTGCCCAGCGGCACGTGTCGGGGGCGTGCGCGGCCAGATATGCGGCCGTCAGCTCCCCCACGAAGCCGGTGGCACCGAATAGGACGACGTCATAGGGGCGTTCTGCCCCGTTCTGCCTGTTCACGAGTGCCTCCGCAGGGGCCGGCGCCGATGTAGCAGGCAGAGGTTAGCGGAGGCCGACGTGGTGGCGCGCCCCGGGAGGCTTCCGTGCGGGACGATCCGTGGAGAGAGCTAAGCGCTTGCTCGGCCCAAGGGGTTGTGCGGAGGGCTGCGCCTTCTTAGCATCATTGATGTTACATCGGTTGTGTCACACCTCTGGGGGCTTGATGGCAAGGGCAGAGAGCGTTCCGCAGGGCCCGCTGACAGGGGTGCGTGTGGTCGAACTGGCCGGCATCGGACCGGGCCCGTTCGCCGCCATGCTCCTGGCCGACCTCGGCGCCGATGTGGTCCGGGTCGACCGGCCGGGCGGCGCGGGGCTCGGCATCGACCCCGCCCTCGACCTCACCAACCGCAACAAGCGCTCCGTTCTCGTCGACCTCAAGGCCGAGGACGGACCGGCCCGGGTGCTGGACCTCGTCGAGCGCGCCGACATCCTGATCGAGGGCTACCGGCCCGGCGTCGCCGAGCGTCTCGGGGTGGGCCCCGACGCCTGCCTGGCCCGCAACCCGCGCCTCGTCTACGGACGGATGACCGGCTGGGGCCAGGACGGCCCGCTGTCCCGGCGCGCCGGGCACGACGTCGCGTACATCGCCGTCACCGGCACCCTGTCCATGATCGGGAAACCCGGGGAGCCCCCGGCCCTCCCCGCCAACCTGGTCGGCGACTACGCGGGCGGCTCCCTCTACCTCGTCGTCGGAGTCCTCGCCGCCCTGCAGCACGCCCGGACGCCGGGCGGCGCGGGCCAGGTCGTGGACGCGGCGATCGTCGACGGCGCCGCCCATCTCGCCACGATGATCCACGGAATGCTGGCGGCCGGCAGCTGGCAGGACCGGCGCGGCTCGAACCTGCTGGACGGCGGCTGCCCCTTCTACGGCACCTACGAGACCGCCGACGGGCAGTTCATGGCGGTGGGACCGCTGGAACAGCGGTTCTACGAGGAGTTCATCGCGCTCCTCGGGATCGCGGAGAAGGCTCCGGACCGGGCGGACCCCACCCGCTGGGGCGAGCTGCGCACCGCTGTCGCCGAGCGGTTCCTGACCCGTACGCGTACGGAGTGGACCGAGGTCTTCGAGGGCACGGACGCCTGCGTCGCCCCCGTCCTGTCGCTCCGCGAGGCCCCGCACCATCCGCACCTCGCCGCCCGCTCCACCTTCGTCGAGCACGGCGGACTCACCCAGCCTGCGCCCGCACCCCGCTTCTCCGCCACACCGGTCTCCGTGCGCCGCGGGCCGGCCGTACCGGGCGCCGACACCGAGGACGTGGCCCGCGACTGGGACGTACCGGGCATCCGCACCAGCTCCACCGACGACGACCGGCTCTAGGGGGCCTCAGTGCAGCGGCAGATCTTCACCGAAGAACACGACGCGTTCCGCGAAACCGTCCGTACCTTCCTCACCAAGGAAGTCCTCCCGCACTACGAGCAGTGGGAGAAGGACGGCATCGTCTCGCGCGAGGCGTGGCTCGCGGCCGGACGGCAGGGACTGCTCGGTCTCGCCGTCCCCGAGGAGTACGGAGGCGGCGGCAACGCCGACTTCCGCTACAGCGCCGTCCTCGCCGAGGAGTTCACCCGGGCGGGTGCCCCCGGTCTCGCCCTCGGTCTGCACAACGACATCATCGGCCCCTACCTCACCGGGCTGGGCACCGACGAGCAGAAGCGGCGCTGGCTGCCCGGCTTCTGCGGCGGCGAGATCATCACGGCCATCGCGATGACCGAACCGGGCGCGGGCTCCGACCTCCAGGGCATCCGCACCACCGCCGAGGACAAGGGCGACCACTGGCTGCTCAACGGCTCGAAGACGTTCATCTCCAACGGCATCCTCGCCGACCTGGTGGTCGTCGTCGCCAGGACCACGCCCGAGGGCGGCGCGAAGGGGCTGTCCCTGATCGTCGTCGAGCGCGGCGCCGAGGGCTTCGAACGGGGACGCAACCTCGACAAGATCGGCCAGAAGTCCCAGGACACCGCCGAGTTGTTCTTCAACGACGTCCGGGTCCCCAAGGAGAACCTCCTCGGTGAGCGGGACGGCGCGTTCATCCACCTCATGACCAACCTGGCCCAGGAACGGATGGGCATCGCGGTCGCCGGGATCGCCGGCGCCGAACACCTCCTGGAGATCACCACCCGGTACGTCAAGGAACGCGAGGCGTTCGGCCGGCCGCTCTCCAAGCTCCAGCACATCCGGTTCGAGATCGCCGAGATGGCCACCGAATGCGCCGTCACCCGGACCTTCCTCGACCGCTGCATCGTGGACCACTCGGACGGCGTGCTCGACGCCGTACACGCCTCGATGGCCAAGTGGTGGGCCACCGAACTGCAGAAGCGCGTCGCCGACCGCTGCCTCCAACTCCACGGCGGATACGGCTATATGGCCGAATTCCCGGTCGCCAGGGCGTTCACCGACGGCCGCATCCAGACCATCTACGGCGGCACGACCGAGATCATGAAAGAGATCATCGGCCGCTCGATCCTCGCCTGACCTCCGCTGCGCAACCACCCTCGAAAGGCTGCTGTCTTGAGTACCGAAGCGTTCGTCTACGACGCGATCCGCACCCCGCGGGGCCGCGGCAAGGCCAATGGCGCCCTGCACGGCACCAAGCCGATCGACCTGGTCGTCGGCCTCATCCACGAGATCCGCGACAGGTTCCCGAACCTCGACCCTGCGGCCATCGACGACATCGTCCTCGGTGTGGTCAGCCCGCTCGGTGACCAGGGCTCCGACATCGCCCGCATCGCCGCCATCGCGGCCGGGCTCCCCGACTCCGTCGCGGGCGTCCAGGAGAACCGCTTCTGCGCCTCCGGCCTCGAAGCGGTCAACCTGGCGGCGGCCAAGGTGCGCTCCGGCTGGGAGGACCTCGTCCTGGCCGGCGGCGTCGAGTCGATGTCGCGCGTGCCGATGGGCTCCGACGGCGGCGCCTGGGCCATGGACCCGATGACCAACTACGAGACCGGCTTCGCCCCGCAGGGCATCGGTGCCGACCTCATCGCCACCATCGAGGGCTTCTCCCGCCGCGACGTCGACGAGTACGCGGCCCTCTCCCAGGAGCGCGCGGCCGAGGCGTGGAAGGCCGGCCGCTTCGGCCGCTCCGTCGTCCCCGTCAAGGACCGTAACGGTCTCGTCGTCCTCGACCACGACGAGCACATGCGGCCCGGCACCACCGCCGACTCGCTCGCCTCGCTCAAGCCGTCCTTCGCCACGATCGGCGAGATGGGCGGCTTCGACGCGGTCGCGCTCCAGAAGTACCACTGGGTCGAGAAGATCGACCACGTCCACCACGCGGGCAACTCCTCCGGCATCGTCGACGGCGCCGCCCTCGTCGCCATCGGCTCCAAGGAGGTCGGCGAGCGCTACGGCCTCACCCCGCGCGCCCGGATCGTCTCCGCCGCCGTGTCCGGCTCCGAGCCGACCATCATGCTCACAGGGCCCGCGCCCGCCACCCGCAAGGCGCTCGCCAAGGCCGGGCTGACCATCGACGACATCGACCTCGTCGAGATCAACGAAGCCTTCGCCGGCGTCGTCCTGCGCTTCGTCAAGGACATGGGTCTCTCCCTGGACAAGGTCAACGTCAACGGCGGCGCCATCGCGCTCGGCCACCCGCTCGGCGCCACCGGCGCGATGATCCTCGGCACGCTCGTCGACGAGCTGGAACGGCGCGACAAGCGGTACGGCCTCATCACCCTCTGCGTCGGCGGCGGCATGGGCATCGCCACCGTCATCGAGCGTCTCTGACCGTCCCCGGCCACCCCTGCTTACGGAGAAGACAAGCCAATGACCGAGAGCACGACCATCCGCTGGGAACAGGACGGGACCGGCGTCGTCACCCTCGTCCTCGACGACCCCGACCAGTCCGCCAACACGATGAACCAGGCGTTCAAGGACTCCATCGCGGTCATCGCCGACCGCGCCGAGGCCGAGAAGGACTCCATCCGGGGCATCATCTACACCTCCGCCAAGAAGACCTTCTTCGCGGGCGGCGACCTCAAGGACATGATCAAGGTCGGTCCCGGGAACGCCCAGCAGGCGTTCGACACCGGAACGGCCATCAAGCGCTCCCTGCGCCGCATCGAGACCCTCGGCAAGCCCGTCGTCGCCGCCATCAACGGCGCGGCGCTCGGCGGCGGTTACGAGATCGCGCTCGCCAGCCACCACCGCATCGCCCTCGACGTCTCCGGTTCCCGGATCGGGCTGCCCGAGGTCACCCTCGGCCTGCTGCCCGCGGGCGGCGGTGTCACCCGCACCGTACGGCTGATGGGCATCGCCGACGCGCTGCTCAAGGTCCTGCTCCAGGGCACCCAGTACACCCCGCAGCGCGCGCTGGAGAACGGTCTGGTCCACGAGCTCGCGGCCACCCCCCAGGACATGCTCGCCAAGGCACGCGCGTTCATCGACGCGCACCCCGAGTCGCAGCAGCCCTGGGACGTCAAGGGGTACAAGATCCCCGGCGGCACCCCGTCCAACCCGAGGTTCGCCGCCAATCTGCCGGCCTTCCCCTCCAACCTGAAGAAGCAGATCGCGGGCGCCCCCATGCCCGCGCCGCGCAACATCCTCGCCGCCGCGGTCGAGGGCTCGCAGGTCGACTTCGAGACCGCGCTGACCATCGAGGCCCGCTACTTCACCGAGCTGGTCACCGGCCAGGTCTCGAAGAACATGATCCAGGCGTTCTTCTTCGACCTCCAGGCCGTCAACTCCGGGGCCAGCCGCCCCAAGGGCATCGCGGAGCGCCCGGTCCGCAAGGTCGCCGTGCTCGGCGCGGGGATGATGGGCGCGGGCATCGCGTACTCCTGCGCGCGCGCCGGCATCGACGTCGTGCTCAAGGACGTCAGCACCGAGGCCGCCGCCAAGGGCAAGGCGTACAGCGAGAAGCTGCTCGCCAAGGCGCTCTCCCGGGGCCGTACGACCGAGGCGAAGCGTGACGAACTGCTGGCCCGGATCACCCCCACCGGCGACCCGGCCGACCTGGCGGGCTGCGACGCGGTGATCGAGGCCGTCTTCGAGGACACCTCGCTCAAGCACAAGGTGTTCCAGGAGATCCAGGACATCGTCGAGCCCGACGCGCTGCTCTGCTCCAACACCTCCACGCTGCCCATCACCGTCCTCGCCGAAGGCGTGTCGCGGCCGGTGGACTTCATCGGGCTGCACTTCTTCTCGCCCGTCGACAAGATGCCGCTCGTCGAGATCATCAAGGGCGAGCGGACCGGCGACGAGGCCCTGGCCCGTGCCTTCGACCTGGTGCGCCGGATCAAGAAGACGCCGATCGTCGTCAACGACTCGCGCGGCTTCTTCACCTCGCGCGTCATCGGCCAGTTCATCAACGAGGGCGTCGCCATGATCGGCGAGGGCGTCGAGCCCGCCTCGGTGGAGCAGGCCGCGGCGCAGGCCGGCTACCCGGCCAAGGTGCTCTCCCTGATGGACGAGCTGACGCTGACCCTGCCCCGTAAGATCCGCAACGAGACCAGGCGGGCCGTCGAGGAGGCGGGCGGCACCTGGGCCGGGCACCCCTCGGACGGGGTCATCGACCGGATGGTCGACGAGTTCGGGCGCCCGGGACGCAGCGGCGGCGCGGGCTTCTACGAGTACGACGAAGCGGGCAGGCGGACCAGGCTCTGGCCCGGCCTGCGCGAGCACTTCGCCAAGCCCGGTGCGGACGTCCCCTTCGCCGACATGCAGGAGCGGATGCTCTTCTCCGAGGCACTGGACAGCGTCCGCTGCCTGGAGGAGGAGGTCCTCATCACGGTCGCCGACGCCAACATCGGCTCCATCATGGGCATCGGCTTCCCCGCCTGGACCGGCGGAGTGCTCCAGTACATCAACGGATACGAAGGCGGCCTGCCCGGCTTCGTGGCGCGCGCACGGGAACTCGCCGAGAAGTACGGCGACCGCTTCCTGCCGCCCGCCCTGCTCGTGGAGAAGGCGGAGAAGGGCGAGACCTTCCACGACTGACCCGCTCCGTGCGGGCCGCGCTCGTCCGGTGCTACCGCGCCGTGAACGCGGCCCGCAGCTCTTCCTTCAACGAACGCCGGAACGCGGTCACCAGGGCCTGCACCACCATGGGCTGCATATGGGCCGACAGCGACTTCATCGCCGCGACGTGCTCCGGATCGGACTCCCGCTCCCGGTACGGGCTCCACACCTCGTCCCGGAACAGCCGGGTCAGCTCCTGCGCCGCCGAGCGGGTGTGCTCCAGCAGCACCGTGCGCGCGGCGAGGATCGTCTCGTGCGCGATCGGTACGTCCAGGAGTTCCACCCCGAGCCGGAGCAGCCCCGGATCGACCCGGTAGCCGTCCCCGCCGGCCTCGGGCCGCTCCAGCACGGCCATCGCCGTCAGCAGATCCAGATCCGGCTCCGAGAGCGCCCGCCCCGCGCGCCGTTCCAGCTCGGCCCGCGTCATGTCCTCGGGCTTGTCCGGAGCCCAGGACGCCACCAGCGCCCGGTGGATCGCCAGGTCCCGCGCGCTCAGATCGGGCGGCAACTGCTCCAGATACCGTTCGATCGCGGCCAGCGTCATGCCCTGGTGCTGGAGCTCCTCGATCAGGGCCAGCCGCGCGAGGTGGTCGCGCCCGTAGTGTCCGACCCGGCGCGGTCCGATCACCGGCGGCGGCAGGAGCCCCCGGGTGCTGTAGAAACGCACGGTGCGGACAGTGACCCCGGCGCGCGCCGCAAGCTCGTCGACGGTGAGCGTCGGCTCCTCGGTCCCGGTCGCCATGTCTGCTCCTCGCTGCTCACGCTCGTACCGCCGGGTAGCACATGACCTGCGTACCCATAGGTTCAACAGTATTGCTGTCTCACCACTGTTGTGAAAGTGCGCGGCGGTATTCGGCGGCCCGCGGGCGACGACGGAGGGGCCGGCTGTCAGAGGCACCCCCTACCGTGGTCCAGGATCGAGCCGCTGATCGGGCAGCGCCTGGTGAAGCGGGGCATATCCGTCACCGTGTACGACTACGACTGACGCACCCGGCGTACGCCACCTGGTGTCCGAATGTCTCCATGTCCATGTGTCGACCTGGCTATCGTGGAGAGAACCTGGGGCGAATCGGGGGAGGGCCCATGGCGCGACGGAGTACGAACGAGGAGTTGCTCGCCCGCGCGCTCACGGAGACGCCGCCGTCCGACGCCCTGAGCGAGCAGATACTCGACGCGGCCCGTGAGCAGTTCATGAACCACGGCGTCCGGCGCACCACCGTCGACAGGATCGCCGCACGTGCCAGGGTTTCCCGGCTCACCGTCCTCCGCCGGATCGGTGGCCGCGACGACCTGCTGGCAGCCTGTCTGCTGCGCGAGTACCGCCGTTTCGTCGTGGACGTGGACGAGGTGATCACCGCCCTGCCCACCCGGGAGGAGCGGCTCGTGGAGGGCTTCGTCGCCGTCCTGGAACACGTCCGCGAACACCCGCTCGTCGCCGGGTTGCTGCGGATCGAGCCGGAGACCGTGCTCCCCCTCCTCACCGCGGAGCACGGCCCCGTCCTGCTCGCCCTGCGGGGCTACCTGGCGGACCGGCTGCGCCACGGCGAGTGTGCGGCGCGGGGGCGGCCGGAGACCGATACCGCACCTGCCGCCGAGCTGGCGGTGCGGATCATCGTCTCCTTCCTGCTCAACCCGGCGGGTTCCTTCGCCATCGACGACGACGCGCAGCTCCGGCTCCTCGCGCGCCGCTGTCTGGTGCCCCTGCTGGCCGGCTGACGGACAGGGGCGGCCCTGCCCCGGCGCACCCGCGATCGCATACTGGAACACATACGGGCCGGTCACGGGGACCGTACGCCCGTCGAGTGCCAGGAGCCCCCGCATGGACAGCGCGGCAGCCGAGGTGTCGGACGAGGGCGAGGCCCCCGCGCCGCCCCCGCCCGGCGGAGTGCTGTGGAGCCTGACCGGTGACATCCGCTCCCTGCTGATCCTGCCCGCCGCCCTCACCCTCCAGGTCGCCCACCCGGCGGTCGGCGCGGGCGTCGACGAACACTCCGTCTTCCGCACGGACCCGTGGGGGCGCGGCGAGCGCTCCCTGCGCTCGCTCCAGCTCTGGGTGTACGGAGGGGACGCGGCGGCCGAGGAAGGACGCCGGCTCCGCCTGTTGCACCGGACCATCCGGGGGACCGACACCCGGGGCCGCCGCTACCACGCGCTGACCCCCGCGAACTACGCCTGGGTGCACGCCACCGGCTTCCCCGTGTACCGGCACGCGGCGCGCTATCTGGTCCGTCCCATGACCGAGGCGCAGGAGCGGGCCCTGTACCGCGAATGGCTCCAGGTGGGCCGGATACTCGGCATCCACGACCGGGACATGCCGCAGACGGTCGAGGAGTTCTGGCCGTACTACCGCAGGATGCTCGCCGAGGAGGTCGAGGCGACCGCCGTCGTCCGCGAACTGGTGGCCTCCGACGCGACCGTCCCCCCGCCGGACCGCGGCCCCCTGCCCGTACGGCTCCTGCTCCGGGTCCTGTGGCCCGTACTGCTGCCTCCCCTGGCCCGGTTCCGCGGCTTCGTCACCGTCGGCCTCATGCCTCCGGAGGCCCGGGCGGCGATCGGACTGGAGTGGACACCGCGGGACGAGCGGAGGCTGCGTCAGTTCTGCGGCGTCGTCCGCACGGTGGTCCCCGTCCTTCCCGAGCGACTGCGTTACCTGCCGCTCGCCCGCAGGGCGCGGGCGGCGCACCGGCGGGCGGACGGCGGACGGCCGGCCCCGTCGGGCCGGTAACCGACCGGCTTCACCGGCGCCCCGGCACATCGCCGGGTGATCGCCCCCTGTTGCACAGGAGTTGACCGAGGTACCTTCCGCACACGCTGATACGTGCGCGGGCACCGTCGTGCCCGCCCACCGCATCCCGGGAGGCAGTCGCAGATGACCCCTCGCATCGCCCGTGCACTCCGCAGCACCCGAACCAGGGGCGTGACCCGCAGTCGCCGCACCGGAGTGCGCGGCTTCGCCCTGACCGTCGCCGCGGCGGCTCTAGCCGTACCGTTCGCCACCGTCCCCGCCGAGGCCGCGCACTCCGAGCCCCGGACCGGATTCGAGACGAGCAACGGGGCCCGCTGGACGGGGCAGCCGGAGGAGCAGGAGTTCCTCGCCGCGGTCGACCGGGCGAGCGACCGCGTCGCGATCGAGCGCATCGGCACGACGAAGCAGGGCCGCCCCCTGCAACTGGTCCGCATCGGCGCCCACCGCCCGGCGGCCCACACGATGCTGCTGATCTGCAGTCAGCACGGCGACGAACCGTCCGGCCGCGAGGCGTGCCTCTCGACCGTCCGGGATCTCGCCTTCGCGCGGGACCGGGCGACCGGCACCTTCCTGTCCCGTACGAACGTGCTGGTCCTGCCCACCGCCAACCCCGACGGACGGGCGGCGAACACCCGCGGCAACGCGGACGGCGTCGACATCAACCGTGACCACATCGCGCTGCAGACCGTCGAGGGCCGGGCCATGGCCGGGGTCATCCGCGACCAACGGCCGGATGTGATCTACGACTTGCACGAGTACGGGGCCACCCCGCCGTACTACGACAAGGACCTCTTCGTCCTCTGGCCCCGCAACCTCAACGTCCACGACGGGGTGCACGACGCCTCGCAGACCCTGTCCGACCGGTACGTCAGGCCGGTGGCGGGGGAGGCGGGCTACAGCAGCGGTATCTACGGAATCTGGACCGACCCGGTCACCGGGGACCCCATCAAGCAGACCGCGGGCGACGGGCAGGAGCGCATCCTGCGCAACGCCTCGGGCATCAAGCACGCGGTGGGCCTGCTCATCGAGTCCCGCGTCGACGCGCTCTCCGCCGCCGAGAAGGCCGACCAGGCCCTCAACCAGCGGCGCAGGGTCGAATCCCAGCAGGCCGCACTCGACGGCCTGTTCGCCTTCGACGACGAGCGGCGCGGCCGGATCGAGGCAGCCACCACGGCATCCCGTCTCGCGGGCTTCGCCGACCGGGGACCCGTCCACCTCGCCGGCGCGGACAACGACCCGGCCGAGCCGGACGAGATCCTCCAGGACCCGCCCTGCGGCTACCGGCTCACCGCCGCCCAGTACGCCGAGGTGGGGGACGAGCTGGCCCTGCACGGGGTCGCTTCCCGGTCCGAAGGTGACGGAGCGTACGTACCGCTGCGGCAGCCGGCACGCAATCTCGTTCCGCTCCTCCTCGACGAGCGGGCGACATATCACCTCACAAGCGGTCAAGCCGTTACGGCTTGTTGATCCCGGAAGATGCCCGTCCTGTGTGGTACTGCCTACGGAGAGCGATTTTCGGACTCCGTGAAAGGTGCCATTTGTGTCGCAGGACGATCAGAGAACGGATGGGCGGGGGGAGCTGCCGGTCACGGCAGACCTCCCCGCCGAACCGCACCACGGCCGGAGTCCCACGACCGACCGGGTGGTCTTCGGAGTCACCGCGGTATTCACCCTCGCATTCGTGGTCTGGGGTGCCGCGGCCACCGATTCGCTGGAGAGCGTCTCCAGCACGTTGCTCAACGGGCTGATCCACAACGGCGGCTGGGCCTTCATGCTCGCGGCCTCCGGGTTCGTCGTCTTCGCCCTGTGGCTCGCGGTCAGCCGGTACGGGAAGATCTCGCTCGGACAGGAGGGCGAGGAACCCGAGTTCCGGACCGTCTCCTGGGTCGCGATGATGTTCAGTGCCGGTATGGGCATCGGTCTGATGTTCTACGGAGTGAGCGAGCCGCTCGCCCACTTCGTCAATCCACCGCCCGGCACCCACCCCACCGACGACGCCGAAGCGATGCAGACGGCGATGGCCACCACCCTCTTCCACTGGACGCTGCACCCCTGGGCGATCTACGCGGTGGTCGGCCTCGCCATCGCGTACAGCACCTACCGGCGGCGCAGGCGCCAGACGATCAGCGCGGTCTTCGAGCCGCTCATCGGCGAACGGCGAGCTCGCGGTGCCCTGGGCCGGGTCATCGACATCCTCGCCATCTTCGCCACGCTCTTCGGCTCCGCGGCCTCGCTGGGGCTCGGCACCCTCCAGATCGGCAGCGGCTTCCAGGAGCTGGACTGGATGGAGAAGACGGGCACCGGCCTGCTCGTCGCGATCATCGCCGTCCTGACGGTCGCCTTCGTCGCCTCGGCGGTCTCCGGCGTGGAGAAGGGCATCCAGTGGCTGTCCAACATCAACATGGTGCTCGCGCTGATTCTCGTCCTCTTCGTCTTCATCGCCGGTCCCACGATCATCGTGCTCGACCTGCTGCCGACCTCGATCGGCGCGTACTTCGGTGATCTGGCGCAGCTCGCAGGCCGCACCGAGGCCACCGGCAAGGGCGAAGTGGCCGACTGGCTGGCGAGCTGGACGGTCTTCTACTGGGCCTGGTGGATCTCCTGGACGCCCTTCGTGGGCATGTTCATCGCCAGGATCAGCCGCGGCCGGACCATCCGTCAGTTCGTCGGCGGCGTGATCCTCGTGCCCAGCACCGTCAGCCTGGTCTGGTTCGCGGTCTTCGGCGGTTCGGCGATCAGGCTCCAGGAAGCCGGCAGGCTGGGCGAGGCCGACACCCCGGAGGCCCAGCTCTTCGGCGTGCTCCAGGAGTTCCCCATCCCCACGGTCATGAGCATCCTGGTGATGATCCTGGTCGGGATCTTCTTCGTCTCCGGCGCCGACGCCGCCTCCATCGTGATGGGCACGCTCTCCCAGAAGGGCGTCCTCGAACCCGCCACCTGGGTCGTGGTCTTCTGGGGCGTCGTCACCGGCGCCGTGGCCGCCATCATGCTGCTCATCGGCGACGGCAAGGGCGACGCGCTCGCCGGGCTCCAGAACCTCACCATTCTGGTGGCCGCCCCGTTCACCGTCGTCATGGTCGGCATGTGCGTCGCCCTCATGCGGGACCTGCGGCAGGACCCGCTGATCGTCCGGCGCGAATTCGGGGTCGAAGCGGTCGAGTCGGCGGTCATCGAGGGCCACGCCAAGTACGACGGCGACTTCGAGATCCGGATCGGTCCCGGCACCAGCCAGATCACCACGGAGCGCATGAACAAGGGGGCCGCCACCGGCACGGCGGACAGGCCCGGCACGGCGGACAAGACCGACCCCGACGCCTGACGCCCCCAGCCGTGGCCCGTCGCGGAAGCGGAAGCGGAAGCGGCCCGGCACACCGGGACGCGGAAGCGGCCCGGTACGCCACCCCGGCGGTGGCTCAGCCCACCAGCCGGGCCGCCTCCCGCGCGCAGCCCCAGGCGACCGTCACCCCGGCGCCTCCGTGCCCGTAGTTGTGCACGAGGCGCCCGCCCCCGGGCATCGGCCCGGCCTCGATTCGCACCCCGGCGTCCCGGGAAGGCCGCAGCCCCACCCGGTGTCCGATGATCCGGGCCCCGGCGATCTCCGGCCTGATCCGGGCACATCGCGCCACGATCTCCTCGGCCGTGCGGGCATCCGGTTCCGTGCGCCGGTCGTCCACCTCGGCCGTGCCCCCGAGCACAAGGCCCCAGGGCTGGGGAAAGAAGTACGTCGTGGCGCTCGACGCGGGGTCCGCCTCCGTGAACCACTCGTCGATCCCCGGGTTCTCCACCACGGTCAGCTGACCTCGCACCGGCCGCACCCCGGCATCCGGAACCAGGTCGCGCGCGCCCAGTCCGGTGCAGTTGACGACGGCCGGCGCCTCGGCCGCCGCCTCCTCGAAGCTCGACGCCGACCGCCGCTCGACCGTGCCCCCGGCAGCCGCCAGACGCCGCTCCAGCCAGCCCAGATGCGCCGGCATGTCGAGGAGCGGCAGTGTCGCCCGCAGCCCGTCCGCCACCTCGGCCGCGGCCCGGAGCTGCCGGGCCCACGGCCCGAGCCCGGCGAACCGCTCGCCCCGGTGCACCCCGGCGACCAGGCGTACGCCGGTCTCCCCGGGTTCGGCGGCCAGTTCCTCGTACACCCGCAGGGTCGCCAGTGCCCAGTCCCCGACCAGCGCCTCGGGCTCGATCCGGTAGGGCCACCACAGCGCGCCGGCCACCGAGGAGGTCGTCGTCGCGGCCGGTTCGCGCGACCAGACCCGGACCCGGCGGCCGGACTCCGCGAGGACCACCGCGGTGGTCAGCCCGATCACCCCGCTCCCCACCACGATCACGTCCGCCATCGCTGTCACCCCTGCCGCTCCGGTTCCGACCGCACTCCTGGGCCGGGACGCTAGCGGATCTCCGCGTAAACCGGTCGGGCTGGTCGGACCTCCGCGGACGCCGATTAGGATCGAGCCCTGATGACTGCCACTCTCGTCGCCAAGGATCTCGCCGCCGGACACGGCGACCGCACTCTCTTCGCAGGGCTCGACCTCGTCGTCGCGCCCGGCGACGTGATCGGTCTCGTCGGAGTCAACGGTGCCGGTAAATCGTCCCTGCTCCGTCTCCTCGCCGGGCTCGACCGCCCGGAGGAGGGTGAGCTGCGCCTCTCCCCGCCCACCGCCACCGTCGGGCATCTCCCGCAGGAGCCCGAGCGGCGCCCGGACGAGACGGTGCGGGCGTTCCTCGCCCGCCGTACCGGGGTCGCCGATGCCCAGGAGGCGATGGACGCCGCGACCCAGGCCCTCGTCGACGGAGCGCCGGGCGCGGACGACGCGTACTCCGAGACGCTGGAGCGCTGGCTCTCCCTCGGCGGCGCCGACCTGGACGAGAGGGCCGAGGAGGTCGCCGCCGACCTCGGCCTGACCGTCGGCCTGGACCTCCCGATGACGGCGCTCTCCGGCGGCCAGGCCGCCCGCGCCGGACTCGCCTCGCTCCTGCTGTCCCGGTACGACATCTTCCTGCTGGACGAGCCCACCAACGACCTGGACCTGGACGGCCTGGAGCGCCTTGAGCGCTACGTCGCGGGACTGCGCATGGGCACGGTCGTCATCAGCCACGACCGCGAGTTCCTGATGCGCACGGTCACCAAGGTCCTGGAGCTGGACCTGGCCCAGCAGGAGATCAACCTGTACGGCGGCGGCTACGCGGCCTATCTGGAGGAGCGCGACCGCGCCCGCAGGCACGCCCGCGAGGAGTTCGACGAGTACGCCGACAAGCGGTCCGCCCTGGAGAACCGCGCGCAGACGCAGCGGTCCTGGATGGACAAGGGCGTCAAGAACGCCCGCCGCAAGGCCACCGACAACGACAAGATCGGCCGCAAGTTCCGCAGCGAGTCGAGCGAGAAGCAGGCCGCCAAGGCCCGGCAGACGCAGCGCATGATCGAGCGCCTCGACGTCGTCGACGAGCCCCGCAAGGAGTGGGAGCTCCGGATGGAGATCGCCTCCGCACCGCGCTCCGGTTCGGTCGTCGCCTCCCTCCGCGACGCCGAGGTGGTCCTGGGCGACTTCGCGTTCGGCCCGGCGACGCTGCAGATCGACTGGGCGGACCGGGTCGCCATCACCGGAGCCAACGGGGCGGGCAAGTCCACCCTGCTCGCCGCCCTGCTCGGCAGACTTCCGCTCGACTCGGGCCATGCCACGCTGGGCTCGGGCGTGGTGGTCGGAGAGGTCGACCAGGCCCGCAAGCTGTTCCACGGTTCGGAGAGCCTGCTCGACGCGTTCTGCGCGGCCGTTCCGGAGACCGAACCCGCCGAAGTGCGCACCCTGCTCGCCAAGTTCGGCCTCCGCGCCGACCATGTGACGCGCCCCGCGACGACCCTCTCCCCGGGCGAGCGCACCCGCGCGGCACTCGCTCTCCTCCAGGGCCGGGGCGTCAACCTCCTGGTCCTGGACGAGCCGACGAACCACCTGGACCTGCCGGCGATCGAACAGCTGGAGTCGGCACTCGACTCCTACACGGGCACGCTGCTGCTGGTCACGCACGACCGCCGGATGCTGGAGGCCGTCCACACGACGCGTCGCCTGGAAGTGGCGGACGGCAAGGTCTCGGAGATCTGACAGGGCTGAGACACCGCTTCGCGAAGGCGCGAAGGAAGGGGCGGGGGCAGCGCCGCGCAGCGGCCGCCCCCGCCCCATCCCGTTTCCCGCCTACCGCTTCTTGCCGCCCTGCTTGGGGTCCACCAGCCCCGCCCGCCGCAGCGCGTCCGCCATCGCACTGTTGCCGGGCGCGGCAGTCGGCGCCTGGCGTGCACCGCCGCCACCGCTGCCGCCCCGCCGGTCACGCCCCTGGCCGCCCTGGGCCGCCTGACCGCCGCCCTGGCTGCTGCCGCCGCCCTGACGAGGCCGGGGCGGCCGGCCGGTGCGCGCACCGCGCTCGCCGCCTTCGCCCCGCTCCCGCCTCTGGCCGCCGTCCTGCCCCGCCTGCCCGGCCGGTACCGCCTCGTCGTCCAGCCGCAGCGTCAAGGAGATCCGCTTGCGCGGAATGTCGACGTCCATGACCTTGACCTTGACGATGTCACCCGGCTTCACGACATCCCGCGGGTCCTTCACGAAGGTCCTGGACATCGCCGACACATGCACCAGACCGTCCTGGTGCACACCGATGTCCACGAACGCGCCGAACGCCGCCACGTTCGTGACGACTCCCTCCAGCACCATGCCGGACGCCAGATCGCCGATCTTCTCGACGCCGTCCTTGAAGGTGGCCGTCTTGAACGCCGGGCGCGGGTCACGCCCCGGCTTCTCCAGCTCCTTCAGGATGTCCGTGACCGTCGGCAGTCCGAACTTGTCGTTCACGAAGTCGTCGGCCCGCAGCGTCCGCAGCACTTCCGCGTTGCCGATCAGCGTCGCCACCTCGCTGCCCGCCGTCTTCACCATCGCCCGCACCACCGGGTACGCCTCGGGGTGCACGCTCGACGCGTCCAGCGGGTCGTCGCCGCCCCGGATGCGGAGGAAGCCCGCGCACTGCTCGTACGCCTTCGGGCCCAGCCGGGCGACGTCCTTCAGCGCCCGGCGCGAACGGAACGGCCCGTTGGTGTCCCGGTGCGCGACGATGTTCTCGGCGAGGCCGGAACCGATGCCGGACACCCGTGAAAGCAGCGGCGCGGAAGCGGTGTTGACGTCGACGCCGACCCCGTTCACACAGTCCTCGACGACCGCGTCCAGCGAGCGCGACAGCTTCACCTCGGACAGGTCGTGCTGGTACTGACCGACTCCGATCGACTTGGGGTCGATCTTCACCAGCTCGGCCAGCGGGTCCTGGAGGCGACGGGCGATCGAGACCGCTCCGCGCAACGACACGTCCATGTCGGGGAGTTCCTGCGAGGCGAAGGCGGACGCCGAGTACACCGAGGCGCCGGCCTCCGAGACCATCACCTTGGTGAGCTTCAACTCCGGGTGTTTCTCACACAGTTCACCGGCAAGCTTGTCGGTCTCGCGGGACGCCGTGCCGTTGCCGATCGCGATCAGATCGACGGAGTGCGCCTTCGCCAGCCGCTCCAGCTTGGCCAGCGACTCGTCCCACCGGTTGGCGGGGACGTGCGGGTGGATGACGTCGGTGGCCACCACCTTGCCGGTCGCGTCGACGACGGCGACCTTCACGCCCGTACGGAAGCCGGGGTCGAGCCCCAGCGTCGCCCGTGTCCCGGCCGGCGCGGCGAGCAGCAGATCCCGCAGGTTCGACGCGAAGACGCGTACCGCCTCGTCCTCCGCCGCCGTACGCAGCCGCAGCCGCAGGTCGATCCCGAGGTGGACCAGAATCCTGGTCCGCCAGGCCCAGCGCACGGTGTCGCCGAGCCACTTGTCGCCCGGGCGCCCGCGGTCGTTGACGCCGAAGCGCCGGGCGATCATGTTCTCGTACGCCGAAGGGCCCGGCCGTTCCGCCGCCTCGGGCTCCTCCGGTTCCAGTACGAGGTCGAGCACGTCCTCCTTCTCGCCCCGCAGCATGGCCAGCACGCGGTGCGAGGGCAGTGCGGTGAACGGCTCCGTGAAGTCGAAGTAGTCGGCGAACTTCGCGCCGGCCTCCTCCTTGCCGTCCCGGACCTTCGCCGTGAGGCGTCCGCGCGACCACATGCGCTCCCGCAGCTCGCCCGTGAGGTCGGCGTCCTCGGAGAACCGTTCGGCGAGAATGGCGCGGGCGCCGTCCAGCGCCGCCGCCCCGTCCGCCACGCCCTTGTCCGCGTCGACGAACGCGGCGGCCGCCACGAGCGGATCGACCGACGGGTCGCCGAGCAGCCCGTCCGCCAGCGGTCCGAGCCCCGCCTCGCGGGCGATCTGTGCCTTCGTCCGGCGCTTCGGCTTGAACGGGAGGTAGATGTCCTCCAGCCGTGCCTTGGTGTCGGCGGCCCGGATCCGAGCCTCCAGCGCCTCGTCGAGCTTGCCCTGCTCGCGTACGGATTCGAGGATCGCCGCACGGCGGTCCTCCAGCTCCCGCAGATAGCGCAGCCGTTCCTCGAGCGTGCGCAGCTGCGCGTCGTCGAGCATCTCGGTGGCTTCCTTGCGGTAGCGCGCGATGAACGGCACGGTCGACCCGCCGTCCAGCAGCTCGACGGCCGCCTTCACCTGACGCTCACGTACGCCGAGCTCCTCGGCGATCCTGCCTTCGATGGACGTCGTCACGGTTTTCCCGACTCGCCTTCCCGTACTGGCTGTGCTGGCTGTGTGCCACGGAGTGGTCCACAGCCGGGGTGGTCCCCTTCGCCTGCATTGTGCCGGGTGGGCGGGTGCCGTGTCGCGTGACCTCGTCGGATGCCGCGCCGCGGACCGTTCACTCAGGCGCGCCGGGTCCGGCCGCCGCGCGACGCGCCGCCGAAGAGCTTTGCCACCAGCCGGAAGGGGAGCGTCACCACAGTGGCCACCGCCGAGCCGATGGTGCGGAAGATGTCTGCGATCGTGCGCATGGTGTTCTCCTTCGTCGCGGTGTGTTGTGTGTTCTGCGCCTGACCCCCGCCGCGGTTCGTAAACGTCCCGGCTCAGCCCTTTCCGACGAGGTCGTCCGGGAACGCTCCGGTGGACGCCGCCGCGAACAGGTAGCCGCGCCCGAGCTCGGTCAGCCGCTCGACGCCCTCCGCGCCCAGGTGTTCGTACGGCGCGGCGTCCATCCGGTCCGTCGCCTCCTCCAGGCCGGCCCGCAGCGCCACGCCCGCCTCCGTCAACTCGCCCTCGCCGTCCAGGAGCCCGCGTACGCGCAGCCGCTCGGCCGCCGCGTCCCAGTCGGCGCGGCGCCAGCCGCGGGTGGCGAGGATCCAGCGCGGAGCCATGCCCTTGCCGGTCGCGGTGTGGCTGACCATGGCCTCGACCGGGTCGAGACCGGCGGCGATGAGCGCGGCGAGATGGGCGTCGCCGCGGTGTTCACGCAGGAGGGTCGCCGCGTGCCAGTACGCCAGGTGCGGCTCGTCGGGGACCGGCAGATCGGCGTGGGCGGCGTACAGCGGCCGGGCGTGGCGGGTGCAGCCCTCGGTGGCGCGCAGCGCCAGCTGTGCGGCCTCGGCGAGCTCGGCCGATGCGATCGTCTCCTCGCCGAGCAGCCGGCGGAGCGTCGAGTCGGCCGCGCGCAGACGGGCGTCGAGAACCGCCTGCGGGGAGGCGACGGACCACACGGCGGGCAGATGGCGGGCCACCAGCTCGTGGTTGAAGTTGTAGAAGGTCGCGCTGACGGTGCCCGCTCCGACCGCGCCCATCGCGGCGCTGCGCGCGGCGAAGTAGGCGGCGTTGGAGTCGTCGATGCCCAGCCCGCCCATCTCCTTCCCGAGGTCGGGGGAGAAGTAGACGGTGGAGTGCAGCGGGTTGAGGGCGTTGTGACAGCGGCGTCCGGCGCGGGGAGGAAGAGTACTCATGCCCCGCACGTTACCGACTGGTCGGTACGTCACGGAAGCCGTACGGCGGGGGATTCCAGTGGGCGCACCGCCCATGGCAGGAAAGGTGGGGTACTCGTCATTGCGGCCATCGGCCGGGCCGCCCAGGATGAGCGGCATGAAGCAGCGATCCGTACTCGTCGTCCTCTTCGACGGCGTCCAGAGCCTCGATGTCAGCGGCCCGATGGAGGTCTTCGCCGGTGCCTCGCGGTTCCCCGGGGCCACGTACGAGCTGCGCACCGCCTCCCTGGACGGAGCTCCGGTCCGCAGCACCAGCGGACTCACCCTCGTCCCCGACAGCGCACTCGCCGACGCCCGGCCGCCCCATACGCTCCTCGTCCCCGGCGGCCAGGGCACGCGCGCCCCCGACCCCGCACTGGTCGACTGGCTCCGCGACCGCGCCCCGCACGCCGACCGGCTCGTCTCCGTCTGCACCGGCGCACTGCTGCTCGCCGGGGCGGGGCTGCTGGACGGCCACCGCGTCACGACGCACTGGGCGGTCTGCGAGCACCTCGCCCGCACGTATCCGGCCGTCGAGGTCGACCCGGACCCGATCTTCGTCCGGGACGGAAAGCTGGCCACCTCCGCCGGTGTCACCGCGGGCATCGATCTCGCCCTCGCGCTCGTCGAGGAGGACCACGGCCGCGACGTGGCGCTCACCGTGGCCCGTCATCTCGTCGTGTTCCTGCGGCGGCCGGGCAGCCAGGCCCAGTTCAGCGCCCAGCTCACCGCGCAGACGGCCCGCCGTGAGCCCCTGAAGGACGTCCAGCACTGGATCAGCGAGCACCCCGAGGACGACCTCTGCGTGGAGGCGCTCGCCGCGCGGGCCGGGCTCTCGCCCCGGCACTTCGCCCGCGCCTTCCAGGCGGAGACCGGCATGACACCGGGTCGCTTCGTCGACCGCGTACGCCTCGAACAGGCCCGCCGACTGCTGGAGGACACCACGGACGGGGTCGCCCGGATCTCGCGGTCCAGCGGCTACGGCACCCCCGAGGCGATGCGCCGCGCCTTCGTCAGGGCACTCGGCACCGCGCCCGCCGAATACCGGCGCCGCTTCCGCCCCTCCCACCCCGCGCCCTGACCCACAGGACGCCGAACCCCAAGGAGTCATCGTGCAGATCGCCCTCGTGCTCTTCGACCGTTTCACCGCACTGGACGCCGTAGGCCCGTACGAAATGCTGAGCCGGACCCCTGGTGCCGAGACCGTCTTCGTCGGCGAGCGGACCGGACCCGTCCGCAACGACAGCGGAAGCCTCTCGCTCGTCGCCGACCGGACGCTCGCCGACGTGCCGTCACCGGACGTGGTGATCGTGCCGGGCGGCCCCGGCCAGAGCGACCAGATGGAGAACGAGGCGCTGCTCGGCTGGCTGCGCTCGGCCGACGCCACGAGCACCTGGACGACCTCCGTGTGCAGCGGTTCGCTCCTGCTGGCGGCGGCCGGACTGCTGACCGGCCGCCGTGCCACCTCGCACTGGCTCGCCCTCGACAGCCTGAAGGCTTACGGCGTCGAGCCGACCGGCGAACGCGTCGTCACCGACGGCAAGTACGTGACGGCCGCGGGTGTCTCGTCCGGCATCGACATGGGCCTGACGCTACTCGGCCGGATCGCGGGCGACGAGCACGCCCAGGCGGTGCAGCTCCTGACGGAGTACGACCCGCAGCCGCCCTACGACTGCGGATCGCCGGCCAAGGCCCCGGCGGCCCTGGTCGAGGAGTTCCGCACGAGGAACCGCTTCATCCCCCGGTAGTCGCGCCGTCCACGGGCCCCGTCGTCCAGGTGAAGACGGGCGCGCGCCGCTCCAGGAAGGCGGCGACCCCCTCCGCGGTGTCGCCGCTGCGGCGCGCCTGATCCGCCCAGTACGGGTCCCGGTCCTCGCGCCCCGAGGCGAATTCCTTCGCCGCCGCCTGCGTCAGCTGCGAACGGGAAGCGAGGACGCGTACGAAGGCATCGACCCGCTTGTCCAGCTCCCCGGACGGCAGCACCTCGTCGACCAGCCCGGTGCGCAGCGCCCGGTCCGTACCGATCAGCTCGCCCGAGAACAGCAGGAACTTCGCCGTGGCCGGTCCCACCAGATCGACCAGGCGCCGGGTGGACGACGAGGGATAGACGATGCCGAGCTTGGCCGGGGTGATCCCGAAGGAGGCTCCCTCCTCGGCGAACCGCAGATCACAGGCGGCCGCCAGCTGGCTGCCGCCCCCCACGCAGAAGCCGCGTACGGCGGCGAGCGTCGGCCGGGGGAAGGCGGCCAGCGCCTCCTCGGCCCGCACCGCGAGGGTCTGCGGGCTGCCGTCCGGTTCCTGGAGGGAGGACCGGAGCGAGGAGATGTCAGCGCCCGCGCAGAAGGTGTCACCCGCCCCCGTCAGTACGAGCGCGCGCACCGTGCGGTCGGCGGCCAGTCGCTCCAGCAGGGCGGGCAGCGCCTGCCACATCCGCGCCGTCATGGCATTGCGCTTGGCGGGGTTGCTGATGACGACGGTGGCTATGCCGTCCACCACGGTGTGCATCAGCCCGGGCTGATCCGTACGGTCCATGCGCCGGATGCTATCCGGACCGTTCGAACCTATGATCAAGAAGGGGTCGCGAAGCCGACACGCACGGTGAGGAGCTGTCGATGGCCGGTCCCGCAGCCGAGGGCAAGAAGCTCAGCCGCAGTTTCAGCCGGCTGGTCCTGCTCGGCGTTCTGCTCGTCATCGCGGGTCTGGTGGGTCTCGTCTACACGGGCGTGGCCACCCTGACCTCGATGCTCCTCTTCGGCTGGCTGCTGCTGATCGGGGGCCTCGTCGGACTGCTCCACGCGATCCAGTCCAGGGGCACCGGCTTCTTCTGGCTCGGTGTGGTGGTCGCCGCGCTGAACATCGCCGCCGGAGTCGTGGTGATCCGTCACCCGGAGGGCACCGCCGAGGCCCTGACCATGTTCGCCGCGCTGCTCTTCCTCACCGGTGGCGTCTTCCGTCTGGTGGGCAGCGTCGTCGTACGCGGCCCGCAGTTCGGCTGGACGCTGCTGCAGGGCGCGTTCGGTCTGCTGCTCGGTCTGCTGGTGCTCTTCGACTGGCCGCACAGCAGCCTCTACGTGCTGGGCTGCTTCTTCTCGCTCGCGCTGCTGTTCGACGGTCTCGGCCTGATCGCGTTCGGCCTCGGCGGTCGGCACATCGTCGGTATGGTCTCGGACCAGAGGGCGTCGGAGAAAAAGCTCGACGAGCCTGCCACGGGCAAGGCATCAGAAGGCCACCAGAAGCGGTCCAACAACTGACGCTGTCATACTCACTCTGATCAAATGTCGTCGATAAGTGACTATTTGTGATCAGTGGTAGGGAGCGGACCAGGCGGTTCCCAACACTCTTTACTCGACGGTCAGTGATGTGCGAGTCGAGAGCGGGTACCCGATTATGGAGAGCCTCGGGAGTGTCCCGGCCCATACCGTGTCGTACGAGGGGGTGTGGCGTTTCACCGCCCCCGCGGTGGACGTCTCGGTGCCCCGGGCGCGGCACGCCGTCCGGGATCTGGTGAACCGCCAAGGTGTGCCCGTCGAGGACGACATCCTCCAGGGCCTGCTGCTGATCGTCTCGGAACTGGTCACCAACGCGGTGAAGCACGCGGTCCTGCTCTCGCCCGAGCTCGCGGTCGAGGTGGCCATCGGCGCCGACTGGATCAGAGTCTCGGTCGAGGACAACCATCCGTACCGCCCCACCGCCCTGGAGACCGACTACGCCCAGACGGGCGGCCGGGGTCTGCTGCTGGTCCGGGAGGTCACCGCGGAGGCGGGAGGCACCTGCGACGTGGAGCACACCGCGAGCGGCGGGAAGATCATCTGGGCGGCGCTGCCGTTGAAGACGCAGCTCTGACCGCCCCGTACGACCGCGGCGTCACCAGCCCGCGGACGGCCCCGTCAGCTCTCTGATCGCCGGCCGCGCGGCGTCCAGCACGGTCATGAACCACGCCGAGAACGGTGCCTGGGCATGACGCTCGGCCAGCTCCCGCGCGGTCACGAAGGCCGTCTCGCCGACCTCCTCCGCATCCGGCTTCAGCTGCTCCTGGGCCATGCCCACGAAGAGATGGTTGAACTCCTGCTCCACCAGGCCCGATGCCGGGTCCGGGTGGTTGTAGCGGACCGTGCCCGCCGCGGCGAGCAGCGAGGGAGAGATCCCCAGCTCCTCGAACGTACGCCGGGCGGCGGCGGCGAAGGGCGCCTCGCCCGGATAGGGGTGGCCGCAGCAGGTGTTCGACCAGACGCCGGGGGAGTGGTACTTGCCGAGTGCGCGGCGCTGGAGCAGGAGCCGGCCCTGCTCGTCGAAGAGGAACACGGAGAACGCCCGGTGCAGCTGACCGGGCGCCTGATGGGCAGCGAGCTTCTCCGCGGTGCCGATGGTGGTGCCGCTCTCGTCGACCAGTTCGAGCATGATCGCTTCTGCAGTGCCATTCGACGAACTGTGCGCCGCGGTGGCTGGTGTGGTCGGCATACCCATCCTTCGCATTGGTCCCCGGCCCCGTGCGCCGGGCCCCTGGAGTCCGGTCAAGTCTGCCGCACAAAAGCCGCTTGTCAGTACTTCGGCTCCGGGCATGTCCCCCCGCCGCGCCGTCGCGGCGCGGCGGGGGGCCCGGACCCGGCCGGAAGCGGAACGCGAGGCTCAGACTCCGAAGGCCGCCGGGTACTGGATCATGCCCGTCGGCACCGGCAGGGAATCGTCGAGGACCAGGGCCATCATCGCCTCGTCGGGCACCTCGAAGCCGGGCCGGATACCGAACCGCGACGCGGGCACGAAGCCGAACGCCGGGTAGTACTCCGGATGACCGAGAACCAGAACCAGTGGCTCGCCCCGCAGCCGGGCCGCGTCCAGCGCCGCCCGCACCACCGCCCGGCCCGCGCCCTGCCGCTGGTGCGCGGGGGCGGTGGCCACCGGGGCCAGCGCGAGCGCCGGGGCGCCCCCGACCCGGCACCGGGTCAGCAGGGCGTACGCGGCCACGGAACCGTCCGGCGCCTCCGCGACGTACGACAGGCCCGGCAGCCACGCCTCGGGGTCGTCCCGCAGCGCGTCGACGAGACGGGCCTCGTCGGGCGTCGGGAACGCCGCCGCGTTCACGGCGTGCACGGCGGCCCGGTCCGCTTCCGTCTCCGGCCGGGCCGGCCAACGCGGATCGGCCGGGCGCAGCACATAGCCGGCATAGCCGTACTCCGCGCCGTGCTCGCGCCGCATGGCCAGCTCCTCACGGGTGGACGCGAGCGCCCATTCCATACCGGGAGCCGAGGGATCGGCGGCGGCCACGTGCTCGGCGAGCGGGACGTAGTACTCGTCCCAGTCGCTGTCGGGCTGCACCAGCACCCCGAGCACGTGGCACCCGGCAGCGACGGCCGCCGCCGTGTTCGCGGCCACCGGACGCAGTGAACCGTGCCGCTCCCAGAAGGCGCGGGCCTCGTCGGTGGGGGCGTCCGTCGTCCAGACGCATTCGGTGATCACCAGCGAGCCGCCCGGGGCGAGCAGCCGCTGCCAGTCACGCAGCGCGGTGTCGAAACCGATGATGTACGCGGAACCCTCGGCCCAGATCAGATCGAACGATCCGTCCGGGAAGTCGGGACCGGTGAGGTCGGCCATGTCGGCCCTGACCGTACGGATACGGTCGCCGAGCCCCCGGGACTCGGCGGCCTCGCGCAGTTCGTCGAGGAACGGCTCGTGCAGATCGACGGCCGTCACCTCGGCGCCCGCCTCCGCCGCGAGCAGCAGAGCGGCCCGGCCGGGGCCGCAGCCCAGGTCGAGGACGCGCGGACGGGCCGGCTGCGGACCCGCGAGAGCGAGCAGCCGCCGGGTGGTGGCATCGGAGCCTGGGCTCTGCCGGGGAAGGTGGTGGTGCAGGGAGAAGAACGCCTCGTGACGTACGGCGGCGTCGGAGTGGTCGGTCAACGTGGGAAACCCTTGTGTACGAGGGCTCCGGCCAACGCGGCGACGGTGAGTCGGAAGCTAGCCGAGAACCCTGTGGATGAGGAAGGACCGCGTGCTGCGCCGGGCAGCAGTCGCCGTGACCGTCATCAACCTCAACTCCTCATCCGTACAGGGTGTCGCACCACGGGAAGACCCGCAGAACTCGGGGAACCCTAGCACTGGACGCCCGCCGCGTCACCGGCCGTCCACGGCTTCAGAGGCAGAGTTTCGCCTCGTGCTCGGCATGCCCCGCCGGTTCCAGCTGGAAGGTGCAGTGCTCCACGTCGAAGTGGTCGCCGAGGCAGCCCTGGAGCTCGTGGAGCAGCTTCTCGTGCCCTATCGAGTCCAGCACCTCCTGGCTGACCACGACATGTGCGGAGAGGACCGGCATTCCCGAAGTGATCGTCCAGGCGTGCAGATCGTGGACGTCCAGCACCCCCGGCAGCGCCGTGATGTGCGCCCGGACCTCGCCCATGTCGACGCCCTTGGGGGCCGCCTCCAGCAGCACGTTCAGGGTCTCCCGCAGCAGTTTGACCGTACGGGGAACGATCATGAGGCCGATCACCAGCGAGGCGATCGGGTCGGCGGCCTGCCAGCCGGTGGCCATGATGATGCCCGCCGCCACCAGGACGGTGACGGAGCCGAGCGTGTCCGCCAGCACCTCCAGATAGGCGCCCCGCACATTGAGGCTGTCCTTCTGCCCGCGCATCAGGAGGGACAGGGAGACCAGGTTGGCGACCATGCCCACGGCGGCGAAGGCGATGGCGAGTCCGCCCTTGGTCTCGGCCGGCGTGATGAAGCGGTCGACCGCCTCGAAGACCAGATAGCCGCCGACGCCGAGCAGCAGCAGACAGTTGGCCAGCGCGGCAAGGATCTCGGCGCGGGCGAAGCCGAAGGTCCGGTTGAGTCCGGCCGGCCGGTTGGCGAAGTGGATGGCGAGCAGGGCCATGCCGAGCCCCAGCGCGTCGGTCGCCATGTGGGCGGCGTCCGCGATCAGGGCCAGCGAGTCGGAGAGCACACCGCCGATGATCTCCAGGACCATGACGCCGAGCGTGATCCCGAGGGCGATCCGCAGTCGTCCCTTGTACGCGGCGGCCGCCGTACCCGAGGGGGGCGGCCCGCCGTGCGTGTGCCCGTGGTCGTGGCCAGCCCCCATGAAAACCCCTCCGGTCCGGTGGAACGACATGGGCGTGGTCCGCCCGATGGAAGCCAGTCAACTACGGGTGGGGGGTATCGGGCAACACGGCACTGAACACCGTTGTCATATGCTCTGACCTGCGGAAACGTTCGCAGGTCAGAGCGTTGTGGTGTCGCGTACGGTGCGCGGAGCGAGTCACGTGCACGGGCATGCGTACGGTCAGATGACGCGTGCCTCCGGGTGGCGCAGGCACCAGCCCTCCCAGGCCGACTCCACCATCTCGCGCACCCCGCGACGGGCGCTCCAACCCAGTTCGTCCGACATCCGGGCGGCCGAGGCGACGGCCCTGGCCGCGTCACCGGCCCGGCGCGGCTCGACGACGGGTTCCACCGGACGGCCGGTGACCTCGCCCACCATGTCGGCCAGCTCGCGCACCGAGACGCCTTCGCCCCGGCCCACGTTCACCGTGAGATCCCCGGCGCCCGTCCCCTCGCCGAGCTTCCGGGCGACCGCGAGGTGCGCGTCGGCGAGGTCGGCGACGTGGATGTAGTCCCGGACACAGGTGCCGTCCGGCGTCGGATAGTCGTCGCCGAAGATCCGGGGGGCCTCTCCGCGCGTGAGCCGGTCGAAGAACATCGGGACGACGTTGAAGACGCCGGTGTCCACCAGCCCGGGCTCTGCCGTGCCCGCCACGTTGAAGTAGCGCAGGCAGGCGGTGGACAGGGAGTGCGCCCGGCCCGTCGCGCGCACCAGCCATTCGCCGGCGAGCTTCGTCTCACCGTACGGATTGATGGGGGCGCACGGGGTGTCCTCGGTGATGAGATCCACATCGGGCACGCCGTAGACGGCGGCGGAAGAGGAGAAGAGGAAGCGCCGCACCCCGGCGGCGACGACGGCTTCGAGCAGTACGGTCAGCCCCGTCACGTTCTCCCGGTAGTAGAGCAGCGGCCGCTCCACGGATTCGCCGACCTGCTTCTTCGCCGCGAGATGCACCACACCGGTCACCGCGTGCCCGGCGAGCACCCGGTCGAGCAGTGCGCGGTCCGAGGCCGAGCCCCGCACCAGCGGGATGTCCGCGGGCAGCCGCCCCGGCATGCCCGTGGAGATGTCGTCGAGCACGACGACCCGTTCCCCGGCCGAGGCCATGGCCTTCGCCACATGCGCCCCGATGTAACCCGCTCCGCCCGTAATCAACCACGTCATGGGCGCCAGCCTAGGCGCTGCCCCCACCGCGGTTTGTGGGCCGAGGTGTTGATCGACGATGATGATCGCGAACGGCGCCGGATAGTGCCCGACCGTCCCGAACGGGGCTTGAACGGGCGGTGAACTCGGCCTTCCGTTCATCCGATAGCCTCAGCCGACGCGCCGCGGGCCCACCTCCGGGCCGCACAGTCGCGCGCCGTTTCCGTCAGCGCCAAGGAGTGAGTTCGTCTGTCGACCGCCATCCTCACCGGTGCGCCGGTACCCGGATCGTCGCTCGAGGACGATCTGCGGTCACTGGGCTTTGACGTACGGGCCGCCACCGACGCCACCGAGGCCGCCGAACTGCTCGCCGCGGTTCCCGCCGGCGGCCGCGTCGCGCTGGTCGACCCCCGGTTCGTCGGTCACGTCCACGCCCTCCGGCTCGGACTGACCGACCCCCGGTTCGCCGCCGCCACCGTGCCCGGCGCGCTCACCGCGCAGCCCGAGGCCCGGGCGGCACTGGTGCGCGCCCTGAACAGGACCGTGGCCGCTGTCGGCGCGGGCAGCCCCGTCGGGCCCCCGCCCGCCGACCCGGACGCCGAGGACCGTACGGTGCCCGGCCGTCTCGCGGTGGCCCTGGAGACCGAGGGCACCCCGGTGCAGCGCCCCGAACTCGGTTCGCTCACCGCGGCCGTCCCCACCGGGCCCGAGGCACGGGCCGCCGCCCAGGGAGCCGTCGCCGCCGTCGACGACGAGGCGGTACGGCTGCGCAGTGCGGTGAAGGCCCACGACGGTTTCGTCACCACCTTCTTCATCAGCCCCTACTCCCGCTACATCGCCCGCTGGTGCGCGCGGCGCGGATTCACCCCGAACCAGGTCACCACCGCCTCGCTGATCACCGCGCTGATCGCGGCGGGCAGCGCGGCGACGGGCACCCGCGGCGGCTACATCGCCGCCGGAGTGCTGCTGCTCCTCTCCTTCGTCCTGGACTGCACGGACGGGCAGCTCGCCCGCTACTCGTTGCAGTACTCGACGATGGGCGCCTGGCTGGACGCCACGTTCGACCGGGCCAAGGAGTACGCGTACTACGCCGGCCTCGCACTCGGAGCGGCCCGCGGCGGCGACGACGTATGGGTCCTCGCCCTCGGCGCGATGGTGCTCCAGGCATGCCGCCACATCGTCGACTTCTCGTTCAACGAGGCCAATCACGACGCGGTCTCCAACACGAGCCCCACGGCGGCCCTCTCCGACCGGCTCGACAGCGTCGGCTGGACGGTCTGGCTGCGCCGGATGATAGTGCTGCCGATCGGCGAGCGCTGGGCCATGATCGCCGTGCTGACCGCGGTGACCAGCCCCCGGATCGTCTTCTACGCCCTGCTCGTCGGCTGCTCCCTGGCCGCCTGCTACACCACCGCCGGCCGCCTGCTGCGCTCGCTGACCCGCAAGGCGCGGCGCACCGACCGGGCCGCCCGGGCGCTCGCGGACCTCGCGGACTCCGGCCCGCTCGCCCGGGCCGTCGCCGCCGTGATCCCGCGTCCGCCCGGAGGCTTCACCGCCCCGCTGGTCGCGCTCACCGGCGCTGCGGTGATCATCGCGGCGGCCCTCTTCCTGCCGTACGGAAGCCCTCTGACCGTGGCCGCGGCCGCGCTCTACGCGGTCCTCTCCGGCATCGCGGTGGCGCGACCGCTCAAGGGCGCTCTCGACTGGCTCGTACCCCCGGTCTTCAGGGCCGCGGAGTACTGCACGGTGCTCGTGCTGGCGGCCCGCAGCGACGTCCCGCATGCCGTTCCCGCGGCTTTCGGACTGGTCTCGGCCGTCGCCTACCATCACTACGACACGGTGTACCGCATTCGCGGCGGCACCGGCGCGCCGCCCCAGTGGCTGGTGCGGACGATCGGTGGACACGAGGGCCGGACCGTTGTGGTGGCCGTGTTCGCCGCCGTACTGACTCAGCATTCAGGTTTCACCACGGCTCTCACCGCACTCGCGGTGGCCGTGGCTCTGGTGGTGCTCGTGGAGTCCATCCGCTTCTGGGTGTCCTCCTCGGCCCCCGCCGTACACGACGAAGGAGAACTCGCATGATCGGCCTCGTACTGGCAGCCGGTGCAGGACGACGTCTGCGCCCCTACACGGACACGCTGCCCAAGGCGCTCGTCCCTGTCGACGGTGACACGACGGTCCTCGACCTCACGCTCGCCAACTTCGCCGAGGTCGGACTCACCGAGGTCGCGATCGTGGTCGGCTACCGCAAGGAAGCCGTCTACGCACGCAAGGCGGAACTCGAGGCGAAGTACGGCGTGACGCTCACCCTGATCGACAACGACAAGGCCGAGGAGTGGAACAACGCCTACTCCCTGTGGTGCGCGCGTGAGGTCCTGAAGCAGGGCGTCATCCTCGCCAACGGCGACACCGTGCACCCGGTCTCCGTCGAGAAGACCCTCCTGGACGCCCGCGGCAAGGGCCAGAAGATCATCCTCGCCCTCGACACGGTGAAGAACCTCGCCGACGAGGAGATGAAGGTCATCACGGAGGGCGACAAGGGCGTCCGCCGGATCACCAAGCTGATGGACCCGGCCACCGCGACCGGCGAGTACATCGGTGTCACGCTGATCGAGCCCGAGGCCGCCGAGGAGCTCGCCGACGCGCTGAAGACCACGTTCGAGCGCGACCCGGACCTCTACTACGAGGACGGCTACCAGGAGCTCGTGAACCGCGGCTTCACCGTCGACGTGGCCCCCATCGGCGAAGTGACGTGGGTCGAGATCGACAACCACGAGGACCTCGCGAAGGGCCGGGAGATCGCGTGCCAGTACTGACCCGGCTCATTCCGTCCCCGGTCGTCGTCGACATCAGCCGGGGGGCGATAGGAGACCTCGCCGGCCTCCTCGCCGACCAGCGGATCTCCTCCTCCGGCAAGCTCGCCTTCGCCGTCAGCGACGGCTCGGGACAGAAGCTCCGGGAGAAGCTGTCGCCCCTCCTTCCGGGCGCCGACTGGTACTCGGTGTCGGACGGCACCATCGACTCCGCGGTGAAGCTCGCCGACGGCATCAAGGGCAAGCGGTACGACGCCGTGGTCGGCCTCGGCGGGGGCAAGATCCTCGACGTGACGAAGTACGCCGCGGCCCGGGTCGGTCTGCCGATGGTGGCCGTCGCGACGAACCTCTCCCACGACGGCATCTGTTCCCCGGTGTCCACCCTGGACAACGACAACGGACGTGGCTCCTACGGAGTCCCCACGCCCATCGCCATGGTCATCGACCTCGATGTGATCCGTGCGGCCCCGGCCCGCTTCGTCCGGTCCGGCATCGGCGACGCGATCTCCAACATCTCCGCGATCGCCGACTGGGAGCTCTCGCGCCAGGTCACCGGCGAAGCGGTCGACGGACTGGCCGCCGCCATGGCCCGTACCGCGGGCGAAGCCGTGCTCCGCCACCCCGGTGGCGTCGGCGACGACGAGTTCCTCACGGTTCTCGCCGAAGGGCTCGTCCTCTCCGGCATCGCGATGTCGATCAGCGGTGACACCCGCCCCTCGTCGGGCGCCTGCCACGAGATCAGCCACGCCTTCGACCTGCTGTTCCCGAAGCGCGCGGCGAGCCACGGCGAGCAGGTCGGCCTCGGCGCCGCCTTCGCGATGCATCTGCGCGGGGCGGTCGAGGAGTCCGGTCTCTTCGCCGACGTGCTGCGCAGGCACGGGCTGCCCGTACTGCCGCACGAGATCGGCTTCAGCGCCGACGAGTTCGTGCAGGCCGTCGAGTACGCCCCCCAGACGCGGCCGGGACGCTTCACCATCCTGGAACACCTCAACCTCTCCACCGACCAGATCAAGGACGCATACGCCGACTATGCAAAAGCCATCGGTAGCTGAGCTCCGACCGGTCGTCCACCCCCCGGGTGTGAAGGACCGGCGCAGCGGCGAGCACTGGGCCGGCCGTCTCTACATGCGCGAGGTCTCCCTGCGCATCGACCGGCATCTGGTGAACACCAGGGTCACGCCCAACCAGCTGACCTACGTGATGACCGTCGCGGGCGCACTCGCCGCTCCGGCGCTGCTCGTCCCGGGCATCACGGGCGCCCTGCTCGGCGTGCTGATGGTCCAGCTCTATCTGCTGCTCGACTGCGTCGACGGCGAAGTGGCCCGCTGGAAGAAGCAGTACTCGCTCGCCGGGGTCTACCTGGACCGGGTCGCCGCCTATCTGTGCGACGCCGCGGTCCTGGTCGGCTTCGGTCTGCGCGCCGCCGACCTGTGGGGCGAGGGGCGGATCGACTGGCTGTGGGCCTTCCTGGGCACCCTGGCCGCGCTCGGAGCGATCCTGATCAAGGCCGAGACCGACCTCGTCGGCGTCGCCCGTCATCAGGGCGGGATGCCGCCGGTGCAGGAATCCGCGTCCGAGCCGCGCTCCTCCGGAATGGCGCTGGCCCGCAGGGCCGCCGCCGCGCTGAAGTTCCACCGGCTGGTCCTCGGGGTCGAGGCGTCCCTGCTGATCCTGGCCGCGGCGATCGCGGACAGCATCAGGGGCGACCTGTTCTTCACGCGCCTGGGCGTCGCGGTCCTGGCCGGGATCGCGCTCCTGCAGACACTGCTCCACCTGGTGTCCGTGCTCGCGTCCAGCAGGCTGAAGTGAGCCTTCCCATGAAACTCGGCGCAGTCATCATCACGATGGGGAACCGGCCCGCCGAGTTGCGTGCCCTCCTCGATTCGGTCGCCAAGCAGGACGGCGACCGGATCGAGGTGGTGGTCGTCGGCAACGGAGCCCCCGTCCCGGACGTGCCCGCAGGGGTACGGACGGTGGAACTCCCGGAGAACCTGGGCATCCCCGGCGGCCGCAATGTCGGCATCGAGGCGTTCGGCCCGTCCGGCGCCGACGTCGACGCCCTGCTGTTCCTCGACGACGACGGCCTCCTCCCGAACACCGACACGGCCGAGCTCTGCCGGCAGGCGTTCGCCGCGGACGACAAGCTGGGCATCGTCACCTTCCGGATCGCCGACCCGGACACCGGAGTCACCCAGCGCCGGCACGTGCCCCGGCTCCGCGCGTCCGATCCGATGCGCTCGTCCCGGGTGACGACCTTCCTCGGTGGCGCCAACGCCGTACGCACACAGGTCCTCGCCGAGGTCGGCGGGCTGCCGGACGACTTCTTCTACGCCCACGAGGAGACCGATCTGGCCTGGCGGGCCCTGAATGCCGGCTGGATGATCGACTACCGCGCGGACATGGTGCTCAACCATCCGACCACCGCTCCTTCGCGGCACGCCGTATATCACCGTATGGTTGCCCGCAACAGGGTCTGGCTGGCACGCCGCAACCTTCCCGCGCCCCTGGTTCCCGTCTACGTCGGTGTCTGGCTGCTGCTGACCCTCGTCCGCAGGCCGTCCGGTCCCGCACTCAAGGCATGGTTCGGCGGTTTCCGGGAAGGCTGGGCAAAGCCCTGCGGACCTCGGCGTCCGATGAAGTGGCGTACGGTGTGGCGGCTGACCAGACTGGGCCGCCCTCCCGTGATCTGAGAAGCTCGCCTCTGAGAGCATGAGGCGTACTTTTTCTTTTCCGGGACCTGTCCGCCTGAGCCGCGCCCGCGACTGGCTGCGCATCTTGAAGACGAGAGTTTCAACTTGTGAGTGACACAACCCATGACGGCTCGGTCGCGTTGAGCGCCCAGCCGTCCGCCGACGAGGGCCTCAGCGCGGCCCAGGTGGCCGACAAGTACGGCCTGACGGTGAGCGGCGCCCGGCCGGGGCTTACCCAGTACATCCGGCAGCTCTGGGGCCGGCGCCACTTCATCATGGCGTTCTCCAGGGCGAAGCTGACGGCGCAGTACAGCCAGGCCAAGCTCGGCCAGCTGTGGCAGGTGGCGACACCGCTGCTGAACGCCCTCGTCTACTACTTGATCTTCGGGCTGATCCTGGGGACCAGGAAGGGGATGAGCCAGGAGGTCTTCATCCCGTTCCTGGTAACCGGCGTCTTCGTGTTCACCTTCACGCAGAGCTCGGTCATGGCGGGAGTCCGCTCCATCTCGGGCAACCTCGGGCTGGTCCGGGCGCTGCACTTCCCGCGCGCCTCCCTGCCCATCTCCTTCTCGCTCCAGCAGCTCCAGCAGCTGATGTTCTCGATGATCGTGCTGGTCGCCGTGGCCGTGGGCTTCGGCAGCTATCCGACGCTCTCCTGGCTGCTGGTCCTGCCCGCGCTGTTCCTGCAGTTCTTCTTCAACACGGGTCTGGCGCTCGCCATGGCCAGACTGGGCAGCAAGACGCCCGACCTGGCCCAGCTGATGCCGTTCGTGATGCGGACGTGGATGTACGCGTCGGGTGTCATGTTCTCCATCCCGGTGATGCTCGCGGACAAGCCGCAGTGGATCGCCGACGTGCTCCAGTACAACCCGGCGGCCATCTACATGGACCTGGTGCGCTTCGCGCTCATCGACGGTTACGGCTCCGAGAACCTGCCGCAGCACGTCTGGGCCGTCGGGCTCGCCTGGGCGCTCTTCGTGGGCGTCGCGGGCTTCGTGTACTTCTGGAAGGCAGAGGAACGGTACGGCCGTGGCTGAGGACAAGATCCAGGGGAAGATCCCCACCGTCATCGCCGACGACGTGCACATCGTGTACCGCGTCAACGGTGCGGCCGGGGGCAAGGGCAGCGCCACCGCGGCACTGAGCCGGATGGTGCGCCGCGGCAAGGGCGAGTCGCGCGGCGTCCGCAAGGTCCACGCCGTACGCGGTGTCACCTTCACCGCCTACCGGGGCGAGGCCATCGGCCTCATCGGCACCAACGGTTCCGGCAAGTCGACGCTGCTCCGGGCCATCGCAGGACTCCTTCCGACGGAGCACGGCAAGGTCTACACCGACGGCCAGCCCTCGCTGCTCGGCGTGAACGCGGCGCTGATGAGCGATCTGACCGGTGAGCGCAACGTCGTCCTCGGTGGTCTGGCCATGGGGATGAGCCGCGAGGAGATCCGCTCGCGCTACGACGAGATCGTCGAGTTCTCCGGGATCAACGAGAAGGGCGACTTCATCACGCTGCCGATGCGGACGTACTCCTCCGGTATGGCCGCCCGGCTGCGCTTCTCGATCGCCGCCGCCAAGAACCACGATGTCCTCATGATCGACGAGGCGCTGGCCACCGGTGACCGCAAGTTCCGCATCCGTTCCGAGGAGCGGATCCGCGAACTGCGCAAGGAGGCGGGCACCGTCTTCCTCGTCAGCCACAACAACAAGTCGATCAGGGACACCTGCGACCGCGTGCTGTGGCTGGAGAAGGGCGAACTCCTGATGGACGGACCCACCGAAGAGGTACTGAAGGCGTACGAGCGGGAGACGAGCAAGTAGTCGTTCGCCGTTCCTGTGGCCTCCGCCCGAGCACGCCCGGGCGGAGGCCACAGCGGTGCGTGGGGCCGGTGCGCGGAGCGCGGTACGGCCCGGGGCCGGTCTCCTCCCGCCGGATGACGTCAATTGCCCTGGCGCAGGGGAGGGTTGGCTGGGATCGCAGCATTCTTGTAACGCGCGGAACACCCCGCCGGGGCCGTGTGAGCTGTACAACGTAAGCTGTACCGGTGCTGATTCGTGGCAAGTGGGGCGATACGGCCCAGGGCTGGCGGCCCTGCGGCTCCCCCGCACTGGGGAGAGCGAGCGGCGTGTCCGAAAAGGGATGTTTTGGGTCAGCAGTGTAGAACGGGAGATGTGACGGCAATGACGGAAAATCTCCAGCTCCGACGTGGTCTCGCCGTCCCCGCGCCGGGCGGTACGCAGTGACCCGTACCCATCAGGCACGTCCCGACGCGGCGGCGACCGGCACGCTCGGCAAGGCCGCGGACGAGAACTTCCCCGTGGCCCCGTTCTTTCTGCCCCGGGCCTGGCGCGACGATCTGATGGCCGTCTACGGATTCGCCCGCCTCGTCGACGACATCGGTGACGGCGACCTCGCCCCCGGCGGCACCGACGCCCGCCACCTGGGCCTCGAGCCGGCGCAGACCGACGACCGGCTGGCCATGCTCGACGCCCTCGAAGCCGACCTGCACCGTGTCTTCACCACCACCGGTGACGGCCCGCACCACCCCCTGCTGCGCGCACTGCGCCCCACCGTGCGCCACTGCGCGCTCACCCCGGAGCCCTTCCTCGGGCTCGTCGAGGCCAACCGGCAGGACCAGAGGGTCCGCCGCTACGGGACGTACGGAGAACTGCTCGCCTACTGCGAGCTCTCCGCCAACCCCGTCGGCCGGCTGGTCCTCCAGATCACCGGCACCGCAAGCCCCGAGCGCATCCGCCGCTCCGACGACGTCTGCACGGCCCTGCAGATCGTCGAGCACCTCCAGGACGTCGCCGAGGACCTGGGACGCGACCGGATCTACCTGCCGGCCGAGGACATGGCCCGTTTCCACGTCGGCGAATCCGACCTGGCCGCACCGTCCGGGGGCGCATCGGTGCGCAGCCTCGTCGCGTACGAGGCCGAACGCGCTCGTGATCTGTTGAATGAAGGCACCCCACTCGTGGGTAGCGTCGACGGCAGACTCAAGCTGCTGCTCGCCGGATTCGTCGCCGGAGGGCGCGCCGCCCTCACCGCGATCGGGGCCGCCGGGTTCGACGTGCTGCCCGGACCGCCCAAAGCCACCACGCCCAGCTTGCTGCGCGAAGTGGGAGTTGTCTTGCGAAGAGCGCGTAGAGAGGGGTGAGCCCGACCGTGGAGGGACAGACGACGTACATGTCGGCACCGGTACAGGCCGCATACAGTTACTGCGAGGCCGTCACCGGACAGCAGGCCCGTAACTTCGCCTACGGCATCAGGCTGCTGCCGTACGAGAAGCGCCAGGCCATGTCGGCGCTGTACGCCTTCTCCCGTCGGGTCGACGACATCGGCGACGGTGAGCTGGCCCCGGAGATCAAGCGGACCCGGCTGGAGAGCACCCGGGAACTGCTCGACCGGATCAGGGGCGGTGCGGTCGACGAGGACGACACCGACCCGGTCGCCGTCGCGCTCGCCGATGCCGCCCGGCGCTTCCCCCTGCCCCTCGGTGGGCTCGACGAGCTCATCGACGGCGTGCTGATGGACGTGCGCGGCGCGACGTACGAGACCTGGGACGACCTCAAGACGTACTGCCGGTGTGTCGCGGGTGCCATCGGCCGTCTCAGCCTGGGCGTTTTCGGTACGGAACCGGGCACATCCGGCGCCGACCGCGCCGCCGGGTACGCCGACACCCTCGGCCTCGCCCTCCAGCTCACCAACATCCTGCGCGACGTCCGCGAGGACGCCGCCAACGGCCGCACGTACCTGCCCGCCGATGACCTGGCCAAATTCGGCTGCTCCGCCGGATTCCAACGGGCCACCCCGCCGCCCGGCTCCGACTTCGCCGGCCTGGTGCACTTCGAAGTACGGCGCGCCCGCGCCCTGTTCGCCGAGGGGTACCGGCTGCTGCCGATGCTCGACCGCCGCAGCGGGGCGTGCGTGGCCGCGATGGCCGGGATCTACCGCCGGCTCCTCGACAGGATCGAGCGCGACCCCGAGGCCGTGCTGCGCGGCCGGGTCTCGCTGCCGGGACACGAGAAGGCGTACGTGGCGGTGCGCGGCCTGTCCGGCCTCGACGCGCGCCACATCTCGCGCCTCACAGCGAGGGGACGGGCCTGATGCCTTCCACCGGCCGCACCCCGTGGTGCCGCGAAGCGGAAACGGCCCCCGGTGTCGGACCGCGGGCAACCTTCCAGTGGCCTGTCGCGTCCCTGACTGCGACGATCTGGGTGGCGGAGAACCGGCGAGAGGGGGACGCATGAGCGACGAGAGCCTGCGCTCATCGCGTGCGGTGGTCGTCGGCGGCGGCCTCGCCGGCATCACGACGGCCCTGCGCCTCGCGGACGCCGGCGTCGGTGTGACCCTGCTCGAAGGACGGCCCCGGCTCGGCGGACTCGCCTTCTCCTTCCGCCGCGGAGAGCTCAGCGTCGACAACGGCCAGCACGTCTACCTGCGCTGCTGCACGGGCTACCGGTGGTTCCTCGACCGGATCGGCGGTGCCCGTCTCGCCCCGCTCCAGGACCGCCTCGACGTACCCGTTCTGGACGTGGGGCGCGCCGCGGGGCCGCGCCTCGGCAGGCTGCGCCGTAACGGCCTCCCCGTACCCCTGCACCTGGCGGCGGGACTCGCCGCCTACCCGCACCTCTCGCTGGCCGAGAAGGCGAGCGTCGGGCGGGCCGCACTCGCGCTCGGCCGTCTCGACCCGGCCGACCCGGCACTCGACGGCATCGACTTCGGGACCTGGCTCGGCCGGCACGGGCAGTCGCCCCGCACCATCGAGGCCCTGTGGGACCTCGTCGGCGTGGCCACGCTCAACGCCACCGCCGAGAACGCCTCCATGGCGCTGGCCGCCATGGTCTTCAAGACGGGGCTGCTCTCCGAGCCCGGCGCCGCCGACATCGGCTGGGCGGCCGTGCCGCTCGGCGAGCTCCACGACACCCTGGCCCGCAAGGCGCTCGACTCCGCCGGTGTGCGCACGGAGCTGCGGACACGGGTCGAGTCCCTGGCCCGTACCGAGGACGGCCGCTGGGCCGTCGAGACGGACAGCGAGCGGATCGAGGCGGAGACCGTCGTCCTCGCCGTCCCCCAGGGCGAGACCCACGGCCTGCTGCCCGAGGGCGCGCTGCACGACCCGGACCGGCTGCTCGACATCGGCACCGCGCCCATTCTGAACGTGCACGTGATCTACGACCGCAAGGTGCTGCGCAGGCCCTTCTTCGCCGCACTCGGATCGCCGGTGCAATGGGTGTTCGACCGCACCGAATCCTCCGGACTCCAGGGAGGCGGGCAGTACCTCGCGGTGTCCCAGTCGGCGGCCCAGGACGAGATCGACCTGCCCGTCGCCGAGCTGCGCAGGCGCTATCTGCCCGAGCTGGAGCGGCTTCTTCCGGCCGCCCGCGGGGCAGGCGTCCGCGACTTCTTCGTCACCCGGGAACGCACCGCGACGTTCGCTCCCACCCCCGGCGTCGGCCGGCTCCGGCCGGGCACCCGTACCAGCGCACCCGGCCTCCACCTGGCCGGCGCATGGACCGCAACCGGCTGGCCCGCGACGATGGAGGGCGCGGTGCGCAGCGGTTTCAGCGCTGCGGACGCCGCCCTCGGCGCTCTCGGCCGCCCCCATGAACACCCGCTGCAGGAGGCGGCATGAGCAGTGCCACCGGAACAAGAGGAGAGTCAGTGACCCCGGCGAATCCGGCTATCGACACCGCGGACGTCACCGCGCTTCTGGAGCGGGGACGGGCCATGTCAGCGCCGGTGCTGCGGGCTGCCGTGGACCGGCTCGCGCCGCCCATGGACACCGTCGCCGCCTACCACTTCGGCTGGATCGACGCCCAGGGCCGCCCCGCCGACGGTGACGGAGGCAAGGCGGTGCGCCCCGCGCTCGCCCTGCTGTCCGCCGAGGCGGCGGGTGCCCCGGCCGAGACCGGTCTGCCCGGTGCCGTGGCCGTCGAGCTCGTGCACAACTTCTCGCTGCTGCACGACGACCTGATGGACGGTGACGAGCAGCGCCGCCACCGGGACACCGTGTGGAAGGTGCACGGCCCGGCCCAGGCGATCCTCGTCGGCGACGCGCTGTTCGCGCTGGCCAACGAGATCCTGCTGGAGCTCGGCACCGTCGAGGCGGGCCGGGCGGCCCGCCGGCTGACCACGGCCTCCCGCAAGCTGATCGACGGCCAGGCCCAGGACATCTCCTACGAGCACCGCGAGCGGGTCACCGTCGAGGAGTGCCTGGAGATGGAGGGCAACAAGACGGGTGCCCTGCTCGCCTGCGCCGTCTCCATCGGCGCCGTCCTCGGCGGGGCCGACGACCGGACCGCCGACACGCTGGAGGCGTACGGCTACCACCTCGGCCTGGCCTTCCAGGCCGTCGACGACCTGCTCGGCATCTGGGGCGACCCGGAGGCGACCGGCAAGCAGACGTGGAGCGATCTGCGCCAGCGCAAGAAGTCCCTGCCGGTCGTGGCCGCGCTCGCCGCGGGCGGACCGGCCTCGGAGCGACTCGGCGAGCTGCTCGCCGCCGACGCGAAGAGCACCGACTTCGACAGCTTCTCCGAAGAGGAGTTCGCCGCCCGCGCGGCGCTCATCGAGGAGGCGGGCGGCCGGGAGTGGACCGCCCAGGAAGCCCGTCGGCAGCACGCGGTCGCCATCGAGGCACTGCACGGTGTCGACATGCCCGCGCAGGTGCGGGCGCAGCTCACCGCGCTCGCCGACTTCGTAGTCGTACGAAAGAGATGATGACCATTCGCTCCATATGACTCGCAGTCGCCGGCCGGCGCCCGGACCGGGGGCCGGCCGACGGAGACCCCAGCACAGCAGAGGACCAACTGCACGAAGGGGAAGCCATGACAGCGACGACCGACGGAAGCACCGGAGCCGCGAACCTCCGCGCAGCCTCGGCCAGCGAACCGACCGACACAACCATCGCCGCGGACGACGTTCTCGCCGCCGCGCGGCGGGCCGCGGAACGCTCGGTGGAGCACCTCCTCGGCAGGCAGGACGAGCAGGGCTGGTGGAAGGGCGACCTCGCCACCAACGTCACCATGGACGCCGAGGACCTGCTGCTGCGGCAGTTCCTCGGGATTCAGGACCCCGCCACGGTCGAGGCCACCGCCCGCTTCATCCGGGGCGAACAGCTCGGCGACGGCACCTGGGCGACCTTCTACGAAGGGCCCGGCGACCTCTCCGCCACCATCGAGGCGTACGTGGCACTGCGGCTGGCCGGAGACCGGCCGGAGGACCCGCACATGGCCCGGGCGGCCGGCTGGGTCCGGGAACAGGGCGGCATCGCCGGCGCCCGCGTCTTCACCAGGATCTGGCTCGCCCTCTTCGGCTGGTGGAAGTGGGACGATCTGCCGGAACTGCCACCCGAGTTGATGTTCTTCCCCAAGTGGGTTCCGCTCAACATCTATGACTTCGGCTGCTGGGCCCGGCAGACCATCGTTCCGCTCACCATCGTCTCGGCCAAGCGCCCGGTACGCCCCGCCCCCTTCGCCCTGGACGAGCTGCACACCGACCCGGACTGCCCCAACCCTCCCAAACCGCGTGCTCCGACGGTGAGTTGGGACGGAGTCTTCCAACGGCTCGACAAGGCGATGCACCTGTATCACAAGGTCGCACCGCGCAAGCTGCGGCGCATCGCCATGAACGCGGCGGCCCGGTGGATCATCGAGCGCCAGGAGAACGACGGCTGCTGGGGCGGAATCCAGCCGCCCGCCGTCTACTCCGTGATCGCCCTGCACCTGCTCGGCTTCGACCTCGACCACCCGGTCATGCGGGCCGGACTCGCTTCGCTCGACCGGTTCGTCGTCCGGCGCGAGGACGGCGCCCGCATGATCGAGGCGTGTCAGTCCCCGGTCTGGGACACCTGCCTCGCGACCATCGCTCTTGCCGACGCCGGGCTCCGCCCCGACCACCCGGCCCTCGTGAAAGCCGCCGACTGGATGCTCGGCGAGGAGATCGTCAGGCCCGGCGACTGGTCGGTGCGCAAGCCCGAACTGGCCCCGGGCGGCTGGGCGTTCGAGTTCCACAACGACAACTACCCCGATATCGACGACACCGCCGAGGTCGTCCTCGCGCTCCGCCGGGTCCGCCATCCCGACCCCGCGCGCGTCGAAGGCGCCATCGAGCGGGGCGTGCGCTGGAACCTGGGGATGCAGTCGCGCAACGGGGCCTGGGGGGCCTTCGACGCGGACAACACCAGCCCGTTTCCCAACCGGCTTCCGTTCTGCGACTTCGGCGAGGTCATCGACCCGCCGTCCGCCGACGTCACCGGCCACGTCGTGGAGATGCTGGCCGTCGAAGGCATGTCCCACCACCCCGGCACCCGGCGGGGAATCGAGTGGCTGCTCGCCGAACAGGAGGCGAGCGGCGCCTGGTTCGGGCGCTGGGGCGTCAACTACATCTACGGCACCGGGTCGGTGGTGCCCGCGCTGATCGCCGCGGGGCTCCCCGCACACCACCCCGCCGTCCGGCGCGCCGTGAGCTGGCTGGAGTCCGTCCAGAACGACGACGGCGGCTGGGGGGAGGACCTGCGCTCCTACCAGGAGGAGAAGTGGATCGGGCACGGCTCCTCGACCGCGTCCCAGACGGCCTGGGCGCTCCTCGCGCTCCTCGCCGCGGGGGAGCGTGACGGCAGGGCCGTGGAGCGGGGCGTGACCTGGCTGGCGGAGGCCCAGCAGCCGGACGGCTCCTGGGACGAGCCGTACTTCACCGGGACCGGATTCCCCTGGGACTTCTCCATCAACTACCACCTCTACCGGCAGGTCTTCCCGCTCACCGCGCTCGGCAGGTATGTGCACGGCGACCCGTTCGCCGACCGCGTCCCCGTCCGTAAGGGGGCCTGATGGGCCATACGCAGGGGCCGCCCCGCCCCGCGAGCCCGCTCCTGATCGCCTGCGCGCTCTCCATCGAGCACCTCGCGCTGCGCAGCGGCAGGGGCGGCGGGTCCTCCGGCCCGGTGACCGTCATCAGGACCGGAATGGGTCCGAAGGCCGCGGAGGCGGCCGTCGGGCGGGCCCTCGGGCTGGAGCGGGCCACCGGCGCCGCGGTCATCGCCTCCGGCTTCTGCGCGGGCCTGGCCCCGGGGATGCACCCCGGCGACCTGGTGGTGGCCGAGGAGACCCGGGACACCGGCGGCCGGTCGGCCTGCACGGGCACGGACGTCCTCGTCGACGCCCTGTCCAGGGCGGTGCCCGGCCGTACCGTCCACACCGGTCCGCTGACCGGGTCCGACCATGTCGTACGCGGACCCGAGAGGGCCCGGCTGAGGGCCACGGGAGCCATCGCGGTGGACATGGAGTCCGCCGCCACGCTGCGTACCGCCCTGCGCGAGGGGCCACGCCCGGTTGCGGCCGTACGGGTGGTCGTGGACGCTCCGGAGCACGAGCTCGTCCGTATCGGCACAGTTCGCGGTGGAATATCGGCTTTCCGTGTTCTTCGTGCTGTCCTGCCGGCTTTCCATGAATGGCACCGATCTTTGCTGCTCCCCAGGAGGTGAGCCCAGATGGCCATGCCGCTCCGTCAGTCCATCAAGGTTGCGACGTATCTCATCGAACAAAAGCTCCGAAAGCGGAAGAAATTCCCGCTGATTGTTGAGCTGGAGCCCCTGTTCGCCTGCAATCTGGCGTGCGAGGGCTGCGGGAAGATCCAGCATCCGGCAGGTGTGCTCAAGCAGCGCATGCCCGTGGCCCAGGCCGTCGGCGCGGTGCTCGAATCAGGTGCGCCGATGGTGTCCATCGCCGGTGGCGAACCGCTGATGCACCCTCAGATCGACGAGATCGTGCGTCAGTTGGTGGCGAGGAAGAAGTACGTCTTCCTCTGCACCAACGCGATGCTGATGCGTAAGAAGCTCGACAAGTTCACGCCGTCGCCGTACTTCGCGTTCGCGGTGCACATCGACGGGCTGCGCGAGCGGCACGACGAATCCGTTGCCAAGGAAGGGGTCTTCGACGAGGCGGTGGCGGCGATGAAGGAAGCCAAGCGCCGCGGCTTCCGGGTCACCACCAACTCGACCTTCTTCAACACCGACACCCCGCAGACCATCATCGAGGTACTCAACTTCCTCAATGACGACCTCAAGGTCGACGAGATGATGATCTCGCCCGCCTACGCCTACGAGAAGGCCCCCGACCAGGAGCACTTCCTGGGTGTCGAGCAGACCCGGGAGCTCTTCAAGAAGGCGTTCGCGGGTGGCAACAGGGCCCGCTGGCGCCTCAACCACTCGCCGCTCTTCCTGGACTTCCTGGAGGGCAGGGCCGACTTCCCGTGTACGGCGTGGGCGATCCCCAACTACTCGCTCTTCGGCTGGCAGCGGCCCTGCTACCTGATGAGCGACGGGTACGTACCGACGTACCGGGAGCTCGTGGACGACACCGACTGGGACAAGTACGGACGGGGCAAGGACCCGCGCTGTGCCAACTGCATGGCGCACTGCGGTTACGAGCCGACCGCCGTCCTCGCCACCATGGGGTCGCTGAAGGAGTCCCTGCGTGCCGCACGGGAGACGATCGGCGGGAACAGGTGACGTCATGACCGCTGCAGGACCGGTCGCACTGGGTCTCCCCGTGCTGCCGGCCCGGCCGTGACCGTGAGCTGAAACCGGACCACAGAGGGGGCCGAGCGTGACGCTTCTGGAATCCATCAAGGGGCCACAGGACCTCAAGGCGCTGAGCGGACCGGAACTCGACGAACTCGCCGCCGACATCAGGACGTTCCTGGTGCACGCGGTGTCCAGGACAGGTGGTCACCTCGGACCCAACCTCGGGGTGGTGGAACTCTCCATCGCCCTGCACCGGGTCTTCGACTCGCCCGTGGACCGCATCCTGTGGGACACCGGGCACCAGAGTTACGTGCACAAGCTTCTCACCGGACGCCAGGACTTCTCGAAACTGCGCGGGAAGGGCGGCCTGTCCGGCTACCCGTCCCGCGAGGAGTCCGAACACGACGTCATCGAGAACTCCCACGCCTCGACCGTCCTCGGCTGGGCCGACGGCCTGGCCAAGGCCAACGAGGTCCTCGGGCGCCCGCACCATGTCGTCGCGGTCATCGGGGACGGTGCCCTCACCGGCGGGATGGCCTGGGAGGCGCTGAACAACATCGCGACCGCCGAGGACCGCCCGCTGATCATCGTGGTGAACGACAACGAGCGCTCGTACGCCCCGACCATCGGTGGCGTGGCCGACCACCTCGCCACTCTCCGTACGACCGACGGCTACGAGCGTTTCCTTTCGTGGGGCAAGGACGTGCTCCAGCAGACCCCCGTCATCGGGCAGCCGCTCTACGGATCGCTGCACGGCGCCAAGAAGGGGTTCAAGGACGCCTTCGCCCCGCAGGGCATGTCCGAGGACCTGGGCCTCAAGTACGTCGGCCCGGTCGACGGACACGACACCGCCGCCGTCGAGTCCGCGCTGAGGCGCGCGAAACGTTTCCACGGGCCGGTGCTCGTGCACTGCATCACCGAGAAGGGCCGGGGCTACCCGCCCGCCCTCGGTGACGACGCCGACCGCTTCCACACCGTCGGGGTGATGGACCCGTTCACCTGCGAACCCCTCGTGATGCCCGCCGGCCCTTCCTGGACCTCTGTCTTCGGTGACGAGATCGTCGCGATCGGGGCCGAACGGCCCGACATCGTCGCCGTCACCGCGGCCATGCTGCACCCCGTCGGACTCACCAGGTTCGCCGAGGCGTTCCCCGGCCGGATCTGGGACGTGGGCATCGCCGAGCAGCACGCGGCCGTCTCGGCTGCGGGCCTGGCCACCGGCGGGCTTCACCCCGTCGTCGCCGTCTACGCGACCTTCCTCAACCGGGCGTTCGACCAGCTGCTGATGGATGTCGCCCTGCACCGGTGCGGGGTGACCTTCGTCCTCGACCGGGCCGGAGTCACCGGGGCCGACGGCCCCTCGCACAACGGCATGTGGGACATGTCGGTGCTCCAGGTCGTCCCCGGCCTGCGGATCGCCGCACCGCGCGATGCCGACCAGCTCCGCGCGCAACTGCGCGAAGCCGTCGACGTGGACGACGCCCCGACCGTACTGAGGTTCCCCAAGGAGTCGGTGGGGGACCCGGTTCCGGCCATCGGGAGGATCGGCGGCATGGACCTCCTGCACCGCGCCGACGATCCCGACGTCCTCCTGGTGGCGGTCGGTGTGCTCGCAGGGGTCTGCCTCCAGGCCGCCGACCTGCTCGCCGGGGCCGGCGTCCGCTGCACGGTCGTGGACCCGCGCTGGGTGAAGCCGGTCGACGAGCAGCTCGCCCCGCTCGCCGCGGACCACCGGCTGGTCGCCGTCGTGGAGGACAACAGCCGCAGCGGCGGCGTCGGCTGGGCCGTCGGTCAGGCGATGCGCGATGCCGGGATCGACGTACCGCTGCGCACCTTCGGCATCCCCGAGCAGTTCCTCGCGCACGGCAAACGAGGCGAGGTGCTCGCCGACGTCGGACTCACCCCGGTGGAGATCGCCGGACAGATCAGCGCCGTCCTCGCCGCCCGGCGGGCGAAGGCGGAGCATCCGGCACCGAAGGAGAGCGGGGCATGAAGGACGACGGGACCGAGAGCTTCGATCTGAGGCGGCTCCTCGCCGAACGGGGCGGCGAACGCTACGAGTTGCACACCAGACATCTCAACCACCAGTTGCCCCGCATGCTGCGCACGATCGGCTTCGACAAGGTCTACGAACGGGCCGAGGGCGCGTACTTCTGGGACGCGGAAGGTAACGACTACCTCGACATGCTCGCCGGGTTCGGGGTGATGGGTCTCGGCCGGCACCACCCCGTCGTACGCAAGGCGCTGCACGACGTCCTCGACGCCTCACTGGCCGACCTCACCCGGTTCGACTGCCAGCCGCTCCCGGGACTGCTGGCCGAGAGGCTGCTCGCCCACAGCCCGCATCTGGACCGGGTGTTCTTCGGCAACAGCGGTACGGAGGCCGTGGAGACGGCCCTGAAGTTCGCCCGGTACGCCACCGGGAAGCCCAGGATCCTGTACTGCACGCACGCCTTCCACGGGCTGACCACCGGCTCCCTCTCGGTCAACGGGGAGGCGGGCTTCCGGGACGGCTTCGCCCCGCTGCTCCCGGACACCGCGATCGAGCTCGGCGATCTCGGCGCACTGCGGCGCGAGCTGAAGCGCGGAGATGTCGCGGGACTCGTCGTGGAACCCATCCAGGGCAAGGGGGTGCACGCCTCACCGCCCGGCTTCCTGCGTGCCGCGCAGGAGCTGCTGCACCAGCACAAGGCGCTGCTCATCGTCGACGAGGTGCAGACGGGCCTCGGCAGGACGGGTGACTTCTACGCGTACCAGCACGAGGAGGGCGTCGAGCCCGACCTGGTCTGTGTCGCCAAGGCGCTCTCCGGCGGCTATGTGCCGGTCGGGGCGACGCTCGGCAAGGACTGGATCTTCAAGCGCGTCTACTCGTCCATGGACCGGGTCCTCGTCCACTCGGCGAGCTTCGGTTCCAACGCGCAGGCCATGGCGGCCGGTCTCGCCGTACTCGCGGTGATGGAGGACGAGGAGACGGTGGCGAACGCCCGCCGCACCGGTGATCTGCTGCGCGAGCGGCTGGCCGCGCTCGTCGACCGCTACGAGCTGCTGCACGAGGTGCGCGGACGCGGACTGATGATCGGGATCGAGTTCGGCCGGCCGTCCTCCCTCAAGCTCCGCAGCCGCTGGACCATGCTCCAGGCGGCCCGCAAGGGGCTCTTCGCGCAGATGGTCGTGGTGCCACTGCTGCAGAAGCACCGGATCCTCACGCAGGTGTCCGGGGACCACCTGGAAGTGATCAAGCTGATCCCACCGCTGGTCATCGGTGAGCCGGAGGTGGACCGGTTCGTGAGCGCCTTCACGGCGGTGATGGACGACGCGCACAGCGGGGGCGGGCTGATGTGGGACTTCGGCAGGACCCTGGTGAAACAGGCAGTCGGCAACCGCTGAGCGGAGGTTTGCCTCAGAGGCAAAAAGTTTGCCTCTGAGGCAGGATCCTGGCCCAATGGAGACATGAATCCTCCTGACGGAGGGGCGGCCGACGAACTGCCCGGGGTCGCTCCGCGCTTGCGCGACCTGCGCCGCAGCCGTGGCCTCACCCTGGAGACCGCCGCCCAGCGGGCGGGGCTCTCACCCGCCCACCTGTCCCGGCTGGAGACCGGCCGCAGGCAGCCGTCGCTGCCCATGCTGCTGGGGCTGGCCCGTGTCTACGGTACGACGGTTTCCGAGCTCCTCGGGGAGGCTCCGGCCCAACGTGACGCGATCGTCCGCGGCGGAGCGTTCACGGGCGCCGAGGCCGACGGCTGGATGTACCGCCGGGCCGGCGGCTCCGGCCGGGCCATGCAGGCGCTCCGCGTCCGCGTCCCGTACGGCGCCCAGGGCGATCTCGTGCGCGTCCACCCCGGCGAGGAATGGCTGTACGTGCTGGAGGGCCGGCTGAGGGTCGGTCTCGGCGAGAGCGTGCACGACCTCGAACCCGGAGACAGCGCGCACTTCGACTCGCTCACCCCGCACCGGATCGCCGCCGCCGACCGCGACGGCGCGGAGCTGCTCTTCGTCCACACGCTGCTGCAGAGTCCGGCGGCCGAACTCTGTCTGGGCAGCGGCCTCCACCGCCGCTGACACCCGACACCGAAGGAAGGACTGTCATGTCCGATTCAGAGCACTACGATCCGCTCAGCCCGAGGTCCCGGAAGGGCTACGAGGCGCAGGAACGCAAGTTCCCGCGCGGTGTGGTGATCAGGCTCGTCGCCTACCTGGTCGCCGGGCACGTCTTCGCGGCCTTCCTCTATCTGCTGTTCGAGGTGGCCGGCAAGGGCTGACGCCGAGGAGCTGGTCACGCCTCCTCGGTGAGGCGCTCCCGCAGCCGCTCACGGGTCTCGGGGGACAGCTTCAGCCCCTCGGTGAGGTAGCGCTCAGTGCCGCCCCAGGTCTCCTCGATGGTGCTGAAGGCCGCCGCCAGGTATTCGGCGCGCGCACCGAAGAGCGGGTTCAGGAGCTCCATGACCTCGTCGGACATACCGACCGCGGAGGTGTCGCTGCGCTTCACCTTGTACCGGCGGTGGGCGTCGTTGGACATCAGGTAGTCCGCCTCGATGGCCTCGCGCTCCACGCCGACGGCGAGCAGTGACACCGCTATGGACAGCCCCGCACGGTCCTTGCCCGCGGCGCAGTGCATCAGGGCGGGGACACTGTCCTCGGCCAGCGCGTGCAGCACCTGGCTGTGCTCGCCTGTGCGGTCCTTGATGATCGAGCGGTACGAGGCGATCATGCGGTCCGCCCCCTTGCCGTCCGCGAGGATCGAGCGCAGCTGCTCGATGTTGCCGTCGCGGACCAGCCGCCAGAACTCGGCGCCGTCGGCCGGGTCGGAGAGCGGAATGTTGACGTTGCGTACGCCTGTCAGCTCCACGTCGTGGCCGTCGAGCTTGTGGTCGGCGGCGTTGCGGAAGTCGAAGATCGTGTGCAGGCCCAGTCCGTCGAGGAACGCCGTGTCCTGCTCCGTGGCCTGCGCCAGGTGACCGCTGCGGTAGAGCCGGCCGAACCGCACCCGGCGGCCGTCCGTGGTCGGCAGGCCCCCGACGTCACGGAAGTTGCGTACACCGGTCAGCTCGGTGTGCGTCGGCGGGACCTGCGGCAGCTGCTGCGTCACAGTGGCTCCTGGAGTGTCTGGTGTCGGCGCTGCTCGCCGACGAGGGCACGGTCGTGACGATACGACATTGATTCCCCAGGCAATCATCTTGCCCCGGAGGCTGCCGTTCCGTGCGGCACCGTTCCTCGTGCGGCGCCCACGGTCGATGATGTGCGGAACTGTGTGGATCTGTGGGGCGGCGTGATCGAGTCAGGCGGCAAGGGTCGGACCTGGCTGCTCGTCGGGGTCAGGGGCGCGCGGTGGGTTTTCGCGGACGCGGTGTCTGGACGCGAGGGTGCTGAGGCTCCGTCGTACACGGTGACCAACGCGTGTCCGTATTGATGCATTTAGCGGAACATGCCCTACTTATGGGGGAGATGGCGGTCGGCTGGTGAGCGGGATCATATCCGTGACGGTGTGTGGCGGCCCGCCCTGCGGGAATTCCGCGTACCGCACGGAATGACAAGATCCGTAATCCACGGAGTGTGACCGCAAATCCGCGCCGGAATTGAATCGCGCATTCCGGTGCTTCGGACGCGGCTTGTTCCGGCCGTCCTTACTCGCTTACGGTCACCGTCAATCCGGACGGACCGCCTAATCCTGCCGCCGCCCGGAATCCGCACCCACTCACGCGTGGCAGGAGCGGGGGACCCAGGTAAGCCGCCGTTCCGGAGGAATCCGGAACGGCTCGGGGTGAAGTCGCGCCAGCGCGACCGGGCATCTCCAGCCCGAACCCGACAGCTCACCTCGTAGGCGCCGGAGAGGAATTCCCCATGCCCGCAAAGGGTAAGCACCGTCGTACGAAGTCCAGCCCGATCGTCCGTGGCATCTTCGCCGCCGGGACCGGTGGCGCCGTCCTCGCCCTTCCGCTGATCGGTGCCACCGGAGCGCACGCCGCGGAGCAGGCCGCGCCGTCCGCCAAGTCCACGGCCGCCTCGGTCGCCGCGGCGCACACCGCGCCCGCCGCAGTGTCCAAGGCCGCCCCGAAGACCTACTCCGTGGTCTCCGGCGACTATCTGTCGAAGATCGCCGCCGAGCAGAAGATCAAGGGTGGCTGGGAGAAGCTGTACAAGGACAACCGTGAGGTCGTCGGCGACGACCCGAGCCTGATCTTCCCCGGCACCGAACTCACGCTCGGCGCCAAGGCGTCCGGCTCCGCCGGGGCCGCTCCTTCGAAGGCCGCAGCCCCCAAGGCGGCCGCGCCGAAGGCCGCGGCCCCCAAGGCCGCCCCGTCCAAGGCCGCGGCCCCGAAGGCGGACACCTCCGCCAACTCGGCCTCCTCCTCCGCCGAGTCGGTCACCTCGACGAACGCCAGCACCTCCACCGCTGCCTCGGAGAGCACCGACTCCGGCTGGGCGGCCCCCGTGGCCGACGCCACCGTCACCACGCCGTACCGCGCCTCCGGCTCCATGTGGTCCAGCGGTTACCACACGGGTGCGGACTTCCAGGCCGCCTCCGGCACCAGCGTCCGGGCCATCGGCCCCGGCACCGTGGTGTCGGCCGGCTGGAGCGGTTCGTACGGCAACGAGGTCGTCATCAAGCACGAGGACGGCATGTACTCCCAGTACGCCCACCAGACCTCGCTGAACGTGTCGGTCGGCGAGACCGTCACCGGCGGCCAGCAGATCGGTCTCTCCGGTTCCACCGGCAACTCGAGCGGTCCGCACCTCCACTTCGAGGTCCGCACCGGCCCGAGCTACGGCTCGGACGTCGACCCGATCTCGTACCTGCGTCAGCACGGCGTCTCCCTCTGAGACGAGCGGCAGTGAGGAAGGGCGGTGCGCGGCGGCGCACCGCCCTTCCTCGCGTTCTCACCGGTGCCGCGAGGGCCGCCACTTATTCCGGCTTTACCAAAAACTGACCGGGTGGTCTATCTCACCACCCGTCAACCCCGTATTACGGTCGCGTAGGTCACATTCGCAGGTGCAGGATAAGGGCTTGTGGCAGACGATTCGAAACTCAATCAGCGCGGTGTCCAGGGCGTCATGGGCGTCAAGAGCGTCATAGGTTCGTACGCGGCGATTGGCGACAGCTTCACCGAAGGCGTCGGCGACCCCGGCCCCGGCGGGACCTTTGTCGGCTGGGCGGACCGTTTCGCGGTGCTGCTGGCGGATCAGCTCGCGGTCACCTACGAGGAGACAGCTGTCATCGCGCCACGGCACGGCCGTTTCCGGTACGCCAATCTCGCCGTGCGCGGGCGGCTCCTCGACCAGATCGTCGAGGAACAGGTCCCGCGGGCCAAGGAGCTGGCACCCGACCTCGTGACCTTCTGCGCGGGCGGCAACGACATCCTCCGGCCGGGAAGCGACCCCGACGACGTGGCCGAGCGCTTCGAGCGCGCCGTCGCCGAACTGACCGGTGCGGTCGGCACCGTCATGGTCACCACCGGCTTCGACCCCCGTCACATGCCGGTGCTGCGGCACCTCCGGGGCAAGATCGCCACCTACACCGCCCATGTGCGCTCCATCGCCGACCGCTACGACTGCCCGGTCCTCGACCTGTGGTCGCTGCGGCCCGTGCAGGACCGCCGGGCCTGGGACAACGACCGGCTGCATCTGTCACCCGAGGGACACATCAGGGTCGCGCTCCGCGCCGCCCAGGTCCTCGGCCTCGACGTGCCGGCCGACCCCGACCAGGCATGGCCGCCGCAGGCCCTGCGCCGCCCGTTCGACGACCGGCGAGACGACATCCACTGGGCCCGCGAGTACCTGGTCCCCTGGATCGGGCGACGGCTGCGCGGTGAATCGTCCGGCGACCACGTCGAGGCCAAGCGCCCGGACCTACTGCCGCTCTAGGGCACGCTCCGGGAGGGGGAGAGCGCCCGGGGACGGTATCCGCTCCAGCACGCCGCCCGCGAAGACGTCGTACAGCGGCAGCGTCTCCAGGTGCACATAGCCGATATGGCAGTCGCAGACGGCGAGGGGACAGCCGCGCGGGCCCAGGGCCCGGCGGTAGCTCCCGTCGTAGAGGTTGCCGAGCTCCGCACGGACGAAATGGCATCGCCGCACGGTGCCGTCGCCGTCCACCGAGATGACCGACTCACCGGTCCGGCAGGGCAGCCCGGCCGAGGTGTGGGGGTGCCGGCTGTAGGGGAACAGGGGGTCCAGGGCCGTCCAGCGGTCCGCCTCCTCGTCCGTGTACGTGTGCCCCTCGGCGGCATTGACCCAGAGGTAGACCTCGTCGGGCAGCGCCGCCCGCAGCCGCCGTGCCTCATCGAGGTGATCGTCGAGTCCGACGATCCCGACGCTGTGACGGACACCGAGCTCCGCCAGGTCACGGCACGTGCCGAGGAACCGGTCGTACGGAGTCTGACCCGGGTGGTACGTGCACCACAGCGCCACCTTGGCGAGATCGGCGTCCGCCAGCCAGCTGGTGCGGCAGCTGAGATTGGTCTGGATCGCGACCCGGCCGATGTGCGGCAGCCGCGAGAGTTCGACCAGCGCCCGGCGGTACCAGGAGCGGACCAGCCCCTCGCCCCACGGCGTGAAGAGCACCGAAAGCCGGTCGCCCGTCTGATCCGCCGCCCACGCGGTGAAGCGCTCCAGGGCGGCGCGGTCGCCGCGCAGTTGCCCGGGAGTGTCGCGCCGCTTGGCGAACGGGCAGTACGGACAGGCGTAGTCGCACGAGGCCAGCGGGCCCCGGTAGAGGATCGTCAGGTCCATGGCAGGCTCACTTCACTTCGTACGCGGCCATCGCGGCCCGTACAGCGGGGGAGAACAGCTCCGGGCCCAGCGCGTCCGAATGCGCCAGTCCCTCCGGGGAGAGGCGGAGCGGACCGCGGCCGGCCGGCCCGGCCAGCCAGCCACGCGCCGCGAAGCGCTCCAGCTCCGAGGAGAAGTCGTCGTACGGGTCGGTGCCGAACCGGGCGCGGTACTCCACGCTCTCCAGGCCGTCCGCCTGGAGAAGGGACTGCAGCAGATGGCGCCTGCGCGCCTCGTCGCCGTCCACGTACCGCCCCACCTCGGCCCGGGAGAAGTCCTCCGTCGTGGTGAAGCCGTCGATGATGCCCCGGATCTGCCGCATCTCCACCGCGTAGTCGAAGGAGTAGTGCAGCGAGGAGGTGTACGAACGGGCGCCGCAGCCGAGACCGATCATCCCGTCGGTCTGGCAGGCGTAGTCGTCGGGGCCCTCGTGCGGGGCGCCGGCACGGCGGAACATCCGCATCGACACCTGCTCGTAGCCCTCGGCGAGGAGATGATCGCGCCCCGTGCGGTAGAGCCGCAGCCGCTGCTCGTCCCACGCGGCGTCCGCCGCGGTCCCGGTCCCGGCCGGGGAACCGGGCGGTGTTCCGGCGCCGAGACGGCCCAGCCCCGTCAGCGGGCGCACGTACAGCGGATAGAGGTACAGCTCCTCGGGACTCCAGGCCAGCGCCGCGTCCAGTGAAGCGCGCCAGGTGTCCTCCGTCTGGCCGTCTATGCCGTAGATCAGATCGATATTGAGGACCGGGACGCGGGCATCACGGATGCGGCCGAGGGCCGCCTCCACATCGGCCCGGCGCTGCGGGCGGACAGCGGCGCGGGCCTCGTCGTCCACGAAACTCTGCACACCGATGCTCACACGCGTGGCTCCCCGGTCGGCGAGGACGGCCAGCCGGTCCGCCGTAGCCGTGGAGGGCGAGGTCTCGACACTCAGGGGGACGGACCGGAGGTCCGCGCCCATCCGCTTCTCCGCGATGTCGCAGAGCCGCTCCAGCTCGGCCGCGGTCAGGAACGTGGGTGTACCGCCACCGAACGCCGCAGCGGCGAAACGCACCGGACCCTCGTCCCCCAGGGCGTCTCGTACCGCCGTGGCCTGACGGTCCAGCGCGTCGAGATAGCGCGTCGTCAACTCCTCCGGCGCGCCGATCCGCGTGAACAGATTGCAGAAACCGCAGCGGACCTCGCAGAACGGAATGTGGACGTACAGGGAGAGCGCGTCCTTGCGCTCCGCCGCCCACAGCTCGCTCAACAGGGGCCGCCCGGCGGGGTGTCCGCCGAGGGGGCGGTACGCCGTCTTGTGCGGGTAGGCGTAGACGTAACTCTGATACGGCCTGACGGCGGGTGTGGCGATGGTCATCGGGCGGCCCCCGGTTCGAGGAGGAAATGGGCGTAGGGGACGGTCCAGACGGCTTCGTGACCGAGGCGGTGACCGGTGTAGCCGTCGTCGCCATAGGCCGTGCCGTGGTCCGAGCAGACGATGGCGAAACACCTGCGGCGGCTGCTCGCCGCGGCGAAGAGCCGGCCGATGTGACGGTCGACGTACTCCAGCGCGGCGGCGTGGGTGTCCCGCGAGTCACCCGCGTCGGGCGTGGCACCGTCCTGGTGGAACCAGTTGGGCTGGTGCAGGGCTGCCACATTGACGAAGAGGAACAGCCTCTGCTCTTCGGGGAGTTCCGCGACCACCTGCTCGGCGCGGGCCACCTGCTCCTCGAACGAGGTGGGGGAGGCGACACCGAAGGCGGGCTCCCAGTGGCTCTCCTGGAACAGGTCCGGGAGTACGGAGCCGAGCGGCCCCCGCTTGTTGAAGAAGCCGACGCCGCCGATGCACACCGTGCGGTAGCCGGCACCGGCGAGCCCGGAGACCAGATCGGGGGTGTCGAAGACGAAGGTGCCGTCCGCCGTGGTCTCGCTGCCGGCGAAGCGTGCCGCGAACAGGCGTGGATGAGGGCCCGGAGCGGCGGGAGTCGGGAGGAACCCGGCGAACATCGCCTGGTGGGAGGCGTAGGTGAAGCTCCCCGGTGCATGCCGCTTCTCCCATGCGCCGCCGGGCAGATGGCGGGCCAGGTTCGGGATGCGTCCGGCCGCTGCCAGCTCCGCCGCTACATCGTGACGCAGGGTGTCCAGGGTCACGAGCAGCAGATCGTGGATGCCCACGATCCGGCTCATGTCGGGTTCGGCTTCCGGCCGGTGCGGGGTGGGGTCAGGGGGCAGCGTCGGCACGGTGGTTCCTTGATCGGTTCGGTACGGCGGCGACCTGCGCCGCATAGGTGTCCAGGTTCTCGGCGCCGCTGCCCGGCAGGCCGGTCAGACGCGGCAGCAGATCACCGAAGGCGTTGACCTCGCACACGGCGAAGCGCCGCCAGCCTGTGGCGGGCAGCAGATCGACGCCCACGCACAGGGTGTCGGGGAAGCAGGCGGCGGCGCGCTCGCACACGGCCAGGGCGGCGGCCCAGCTGCCGCCCGCGGCCTCGACCGAGGCCCTGACCGCGTCGAGGTCGCCGCGCTCGCCGCCGAGATGAAGATTGGTCATGGGGGAGCGGCTGGTCCGTACGACCGCGTGCGTCGCCCGGCCCGCCACCACCACGACCCGTAGGTCTGCTGCGCGGCCGTGCTGCGACGCCTTCGGCAGCCAGCGCTCGATGTGCAGGCCGTCCGGCGCGAGGGCGTCGACGACCGCCGCGACCTCGGCCTCCGTCGTACAGCGGCGCACCCGCAGCGAGTTGAAGAGGCGCCCTGCCGCGTCCCGCTCGACCGAGGTGGTCGCCCGAACCCGGCCGTCGCCGGCGGTCTCCACCGCCAGCACCCCGGAGGCGGACGAACCGTGGGCGAGCTTCACGAAGGCCCGCCGCATGCCACGCTCCCGCATCAGCGCACGCACATCTACCCACCCCCGCACGGCGGGCGCTGCGTGCCCTGACGTCGGTGACTCCGGTACGGGCACTCCGGCGCCGCTCAGCACGGCGTGGCACAGCCGCTTGTCGAACAGCACCGCGATGTCCCCGGGATCGTCGAGCAGGACCGCGCCCGCCGCGGAGGCCGCCCAGGCCACGTCCCGCACGGCGGCGGTGAACGCCGCGTACCACCGTGCGGAACCCTCCACCCTCGTGGGATCGTCGACCCCGCGCAGAAGCCGCTCCACCTCGGCGTCCTCGCCGGGCGAGTCGATCCGGACGGACTCTCCCGGGAGGAAGACCGCCTCGCCGCGCAGCACCGCCCGCCAGGGCACCACACGCGCCTCGGGCAGCCCGGCGGCGCGCACGGCGTCCTGGAAGAGGGTGACGCGGCGATTCCCCGGAATACCGACAACCGCGAAGCGCGGCGCCCGGCTGCGCATGTCAGCTCACTCCGCCACGGTCGTGTAGCGGCCCTCGGCACCTCGGTCGCCCCACGGCGTATTGCGCTCCGACAGGTCGACCTTCACACCGTGCGGTTCAAGGGCCTCGCGGACGCGGCGCTCCATCGGTTCGGTGAGGAAGTGGTGATGCAGATCGAGCGCGCCGAGGTGTGTGAGCGGCTGACCTTCGAGGAGAGCGGCAGCGCCCTCGTCACCCAGCGTGCCGGAGGACAGGTCGAGCGTCTGGAGCTGGGCGACGACCGGGGCCGAGGCGATCGCCGTCGCGATCTCGTTCTGCAACTCGCTGTTGCGCAGGCCGAGGTGGCGCAGTGCCGGGAAACGGGTGCCGGTCAGCAGCGGCTGGAGATCGGCCGTCGCGGCATCGCCCCCGTACGCCGAAACGCCCAGCCAGAGCTCCAGCCGTTCCAGCGCGGGCAGTTCGCTGTCCAGCACACCGCGGACCACCTCCACGGGCAGACCGCCGGACTCGATGGTCAGTCCGCGCAGGCTCTCGTGCTTGAGCGGCGGGAACCGCATGCCCGCGCCCCCACGCACACCCAGGGCCACAAGACGGGGGAAGGCGGTGAGCAGCGGAGTGACGTCTCCGTGTTCGATCCAGGAGATCTCCGCCTCCTCCTGCACCAGATCCCCGACGAAGACAGCCTCCAGCGAGGTCAGCCGGTCGGCGGCCGCGACGACGAGACCGATCGGGTACGAGGAGTCCTTGTCGTACGACTCGCCCCACTGCCCGATGATCAGGGCACGGACCCCGGCCGGATCGACCTCGTCGAGGAAGGCGTTGAACTCCTCCTCCCACGTACGGTCCTCGTCCTCGTACGGCTCGACGCCGATGCGCCAGGCCGCGGCGTCGGCGGCGGGGCGGACCGCAGCGGTCCCGCTCTCGAAATCGACGGCGGGAAGGCCGATCAACTCTTGCAGGTGGTCGACATCGGGCATGGTCCTGAGCTCCTGTCGCAGGGGCGGCTGATGTCCGCAAGGTCTATCAAGGCCCACTGACAGCCCCGCGACCGGGGACGCGGTGCGGCTGCGCCGCCGCCGATTGTCAGACCCTCGCCGTAGCGTTTTCCACGTGGTCGGCACAGTGGGTGCCGAGCCGGAGGGGAGACGTCTGTGTACCGGCAGGGCGATGTGCTGATCGTGGAGTTGGAGGAGTCGGCGGTGCCCGCGCACCTGTTGGAGGCGCCGGGAGAACTGCGTGACGGGCGGGGGCGCCTGGTGCTCGCGCTGGGCGAGGTGACGGGCCACGCGCACGCGGTTCTGGGTCCGGGCCGGCTGATGCGGGAGGCGGGGGCGTTCGGCCCGATGCTGCTCCATCTGCCGGAGGGCGGACGTGTGGTGCACGAGGAGCACGCGGTGATCCCGCTGCCGAAGGGCTGGTTCCGCGTCGTGCGCCAGCGGGAGTACGCACCGGGCGCGGTCCGCATCGTCGCGGACTGACCGGCGCTCAGGAGCGTGCTCCTGAGACCAGCGGCCGGCGAACAGAAGTCAGGGATCAGAGAACAGGGGACGGGGACAACCGATGCAGTATGTGAACTCTTGGCGGGCCGTGGCGGCGGCGACGGGCGCGGCGGACCGGTCGGCGGCGGAGGACGGCGTACGGCTCGCCTACCGCGGTGCGGGGCTCGACGAACCGGAGACGATCGTCTGGGCCGATTCGCCCAGGGCGGGCGTCGAAGCGGTGGAGAAGCTCATCGACGCGGGCCGCTCGGTGCGCGACGACGTCCGCACCCGGCCGTGGGCGGACGAGCGGCGCAGGATGTACGACGAGTTGGGCCCGGCGGGCTGGTCGGCGCTCTGGTCCGCCACCGGGGCGCAGCTCTGGGAAACCACCGCGGCGCTGGCGGAACGGATACGGGCCGGAGTGGTCGCGGACCTCTCCGAGAGCCCACAGGACGAGTCCGATGTGCGGCTCGTGCTGCTCGACGCGGTCCTCGGACAGCACGACGCGGCCTGGCTGGCCGCCTTCGACGGCCGGGGGGACCGGCTGGCCGGGCCGGCGGCGGTCGCCAGGAACGCCGGGTGGTGGTGGCCGTACGAGCGCGCCGTGGTGATCAGTGAGCGCCCGGTGTCCCTGCACCGGGACGAGGCGGGACGCCTCGACCACGGGGACGGCCCTGCGCTGTCCTACCCCGACGGTTTCGCGCTGCACGCCTGGCGGGGCATGCCGGTGCCGGCCGAGTTCCTGGCGGGCCTGGCGACCCTGACTCCTGAACGGATACGTGGCGAGGAGAACGCGGAACTCCGCCGCGTGATGCTGGAGTACTACGGCTACGACCGCTACCTCACGGAGTCGGGTGCCGAGCCGGTGCACCGCGACGAGACGGGGATCCTGTGGCGGATCGCCCTGGACGGCGACGAGGACGTGGTGATGGTCGAGGTGGTCAACTCCACCCCGGAGCCCGACGGCACGCACCGGACGTACTGGCTCCGGGTACCGCCCAGGACGAAGACCGCGAAGGAGGGCGTGGCCTGGACCTTCGGGCTGGACGGCCAGGCGTACGCCCCGGTCCGTCAGACCTGATCCGACGAGGCGAGGCGAGGGGAGCAAGCGGGAGAGCGGGCGCAGGGGAAGCCCGCTCAGGCGGTCAGCGCGGTGTGCTCCAGGCCCAGTTCGCGGGCGAGTGCCTCGTCGGTCCACTGAAGCATCGTGGCCCGCGAGAGCGGACCCGCGTACGAGGTCATCTGGACGGCCAGACCGTCGAGCAGGGCGGTCAGCCGCCAGGCCACGGACATCGGGTCGTCGCAGTGGAACTCACCGGCGGCGGCGCCCTCCTCGATGACCTCAGCCAGCTCCGCCTTCCACTGCTGGTCGAGATCGCCGGCGACATTGCGCAGCGCGGGATCGCGCAGCGATGCCGCCCAGCCCTCGATCCACAGACGCCAGCCCTTGGCCTGCCCCGTCGGCGCGTACCACCGGACGGCCGCCCGCAAGCGCCGCACGGCGCTGGTGCGGCGCGTCAGCAGCTTGCGCAGATGGGCGAGGTCGGCCTCCGCGGCGTACGCGAACGCGGCCGCGACCAGCTTCTCCTTGGTCGAGAAGTGGTAGAGCACCAGCGCGTTGCTCACCCCGAGGACGGACGCCACATCGGCGATCCGCACGGCGGACACGCCACGTACCTCGATCTGTTCGACGGCAGCGCGCAACAGCTCCTCGCGTCGCTCCGCCACGCCCAACCGCACTCTCGCCACGCGGTCAGCCTAACGAACCGGCCGCCCGCGTCCAGGGCGGGGCGGACCGGGAGTGATCTTGACTAGCGGAACGGCCGCTGTCCAACGGGGGCCGAGGACGCGTTCACGCGGGTCACCGGTACCAGCCGAACCGCTCCGCCATCACCGGCAGCCGGTCGGCGACGAGGGCGTGGGCCGCCGCCCGCGGGGTGGAGCCGTCGGCCTCGGCCCGGCCCAGCATCAGCTCGATCAGCGCACGCATCGAGCGGCGGGTGTGCGCGAACGCCTGCTCGGCATCGGCGCCGATGTCGCCGAACAGGGTCCACCACCACCAGGCGTTCGTACCGGAGTTGACGACCACGTCGGGCAGTACAGTGACGCCGCGTTCCGCGAGCAGCAGCTCCGCATCCGGGAGTACGGGCATGTTCGCCGCCTCGACGACCCAGGGGGCCGTGATCTGTGCCTGGTTCGAGGCATCGATCGCGTACGAGACGGCTGCCGGGACCAGGATGTCGGCGTCCGCGGCCAGCCAGGCGTCGGCCGGGAGCTCCCGGTCCGCTTCCCGGAGTACGGAGCGGTCCACCGTGCCGTACGCGTCCCGCGCGGCCAGCAGCGCTTCGACGTCCAGGCCGGCCGGATTGGCGAGGGTGCCCTTGATATCGGCGACGGCGACGACCTTCAGCCCGGCCCGGGACAGGAAGCGCGCGGTCGCCCCGCCCATGGTGCCGAGCCCCTGAACGGAGACCCGCGCCCCGCGGTGGGCCACTCCCGCCCGGTCCAGTGCCGCGAGCGCCGACTCCGCCACTCCGCAACCACCGACCAGCTCGTCGAGTCCGATGCCGTCCACCGTCACTGCGAAGGCGTCCGCCAGACGCCGTCGCGCCGCCGACTCGTCGTCGAGCAGCGGGTAGACGGCCTGAATCGACGACACGAGTCCCGCCTCCGCCGCCGCGCGGTCGACCAGGTCCTGAGTGAGTCCGAGATCCTCGCCGGTCGTCCAGACGCTTTCGATGTACGGGCGCACCGCGCGGAGATACCGGACCAGGACGCCGTACGCGTCCGGGTCACGCGGGTCGCAGTCGATACCGCCCTTGGCGCCGCCGAGCGGGATGTACCGGGCCCGGTCGTCGTCGGCGTCGAAGTGCAGGGCCTCCTTCATCGTCATGCCGCGGGCCAGGCCGGTCACCTCGTCGAGGGTGCATCCCTCCCGCATCCGCAGCCCACCACTGGAGACGCCGCGCACCAGCCGGTCGACGACCAGATGCCCCTGACGGCCGGTGACGTGGTCCGTCCAGGTCAGCGAGATGTGGGGGGCGGGCAGGGGATGCGGTGGGTTCGTCGCCGGCATGGGGCGGGCTCCTCGGTCGGGCCCCGGGGCACCCCGTGGACCGGGATACTGAATGGCCAGTTAGTATCGGGAGGCGGGGCCGCCCCTGTCAAAGGGGCAGGCGTCCCCCGGCTCCCCGCAGCGGCCGGCGGACCCCGGGACCTCGCGGTGGTCCTTGAACCCCTGGCTGGTCAGGCCCAGCGCGGAATCGGTCCGCGCCCCCATGTTCTCCACGGAGATCATGGTGTTCCAGTGCCTTCCACCGGGCGGCCCGGCGGCGTGTGTGCGCCGCGGTTCACCCCCGGGACGGCCGGTGGCCCGCCGGATGTGACATACGGCCGTCCGTGCGCGGAATCCTGTGGCGCGCAGGGACGTTGGATCCGGTATGACAGGACTCGAATCCGGGCACGACGCGCTGCTGCGACTCATCGGTGAGCACGACTCCGGGGTGCTGGTGACGCTCAAGCGGGACGGCAGGCCGCAGCTGTCGAACGTCAACCACGCCTACGACCCCGAGGAGCGGCTGATCCGCGTCTCCATCACCGAGGGGCGGGCCAAGACCCGGAATCTGCGCAGGGACCCGCGGGCGAGCTATCACGTCACGAGCGAGGACCGCTGGGCGTGGGCGGTCGCGGACGCGAAGGCCGAGCTGACCCCGGCCGCGGCCGACCCCCACGACGCGACCGTGGAAGCGCTGATCGCGCTCTACCGGGACGTCAAGGGGGAGCACCCCGACTGGGACGACTACCGGCAGGCCATGGTCCGTGATCAGCGGGTGCTCCTGACCCTGCGCATCGAACACGTATACGGTCAGCTGCGTCCGTAGTTCCCGTGCGGCCGGGCTGCCTGTGGCGCGGTTCGTATTGCTCCGTTCACCGCCCCGATCTCGCCGCGACGGGCGGCGCGCACATAATGAGATGACATCCACCCCTCGGGAGACGTTGTGACCGGCGCCGATCATCAGCCCTCGCTCCGTACGAGACTCCGTTCGATGCGCTCCGCTGCATTCGGGGCGGATCCGGCCGGGGCCCGTATGGAACGCATTCTCCGCTCGCCCAACTTCGCCGACGGAGTGTTCCAGAACCCGGCGGGCGTCCGGACACCCACGTCCGGCACCAGGCTGGAGTTCGCGAAGGGCTTCTTCGACAAGGAGCAGCGGGGCCGCAGGTCGCCGGCCGGTGCCGTGCCCGTGCACGCCACCACCGCCGCCGATCTCGCGAAGCCGCCCGTCACCGGCCTCCGGCTCACCTGGATGGGGCATTCGAGCGTGCTCGCGGAGATCGACGGCCGCCGGGTGCTCTTCGATCCGGTCTGGGGCGAGCGCTGTTCCCCCTACTCCTTCGCCGGGCCCAAGCGCCTGCATCCGGTGCCGGTGCCGCTGGCCGCGCTGAGACCCGTCGATGTCGTCGTGATCTCCCACGACCACTACGACCACCTCGACCTGCCGACGATTCGCGCGCTGGCCGGCACGGACACGGTCTTCGCGGTTCCGCTCGGTGTCGGCGCCCATCTGGAGCGGTGGGGCGTGTCCGCCGACCGGACGCGCGAGCTGGACTGGAACGAGACCACCGAGGTGGCGGGAATCAGCCTCACGGCCACGCCCGCGCGTCACTTCTGCGGCCGTGGACTGCGCAACCAGCAGCACACGCTCTGGGCGTCCTGGGCGGTCGCGGGACCCGAGCACCGGATCTACCACAGCGGTGACACGGGCTACTTCCCGGGCTTCGCGGACATCGGCGCCGAGCACGGCCCGTTCGACGCGACGATGATCCAGATCGGTGCGTACTCGCAGCACTGGTCCAGGGAGCACACGGCCACGACGCCCCTTCCCGGCCTGTGGCCGGACATCCACATGACACCCGCGCAGGGGGTGCGGGCCCACCTCGACCTGCAGGGACACACGCCGCACGGGGTGCTGATCCCGATCCACTGGGGCACGTTCAACCTTGCCCCGCACGCCTGGGCGGAGCCGGCGGAGTGGACGAAGGACGCTGCCGAGGAGGCCGGTCAGGCGGTCGCGTTCCCCCGGCCGGGGGAATCGTTCGAGCCCGGCGGGGCCCTGCCCGTAGACCCCTGGTGGCGGGCCGTCTCCACCCCGCTCGCCCATCCGTGGCGACACCCCGAGCCGGTGGAGGCGACCGAGGCCGCCCCGCGTGGCGATCTCGACCTCGCGGGTGGCCGGTGACAGGCTGACGCGGCCCCGTCCGGCACAGGCGCGCCGGACGGGGCTGGTGCTCGCGCTTCGTGGCCTTCGTGATCGTCACCCGGAGGACCGGCGAGCAGGGCGATGTGCGGGGTCCTCGACCGCAAGCCCGGCCGGCCAGGGCCCGCCAGGACCGGCGCCTACGACGTCCGTGCTCATACGCGACGTGCGACCGAATCCGCCGTCGCTGGTCACCCGGACGTCCACCTGGGCCGTTCCCGGCGCGCTACCGGCGCACGGGCGTCCGGCAGCGCGGCACGGCGACGCCCTCAGTTGCAGGTGGTGGCTGAGCGAACGGCGTTGATGAGGTACGTGGTGGAAGCGGAACTTGTCTTCATGAGCGCGGTGACGTTGCCGCAGCCGCCCTTGGACTGGAAGACGGGGCCCGCGTACTGAGAGAAATTGCCTTCGTCGGTCGTGCAGGCGACGGCTGTGTAATTCGAGCACAGCTTCAGCTTCATCCACTTGGACGTACTGGTGTTGTTGTCGAAAATGGCGCACGTCGGCTGGTCGTTGATGCCCCCGGAGTACGGCTCCTTTCCGTAGGTGAAAAGAGTGCCCTTCCGGTCCGTGGACGTGGGCAGAGCGGAAGCGTTCTCCAGGACGTATCCCGTGCCGCAGAGGGTGGCCGCGGCCTGGACCGCTTCGGGATTCGCCGCCGCTTCCGCGCGAGTTTCACTGTTCGCGACCGACGACACGAGCGGGGTGCCGGCCAGGGGCCGCGAGCCGTCCGACGCGTGTGCCGGTGCTACGGCGAAACACAGGGACAAGGCTGCGCTGATCGCGATGAACGCGTGCGCGAGCGGTCGCATATGTCTGGGCACCGTTGATCTCCTGGTATCGATCGGGAGGGGTATGCGGGCAGCGACGGCGAGATCTGCGTCGCGGACGCGCGTGCAGTCGGGTGCCTCGCCGCAAGGGAAGTTATGTGAAAGCCCCGTGTGTGATCAAGAGTTCGAATTCGGCCATGGCGGCTTCCCCGTCCGGGCTGGTGTCAATCGTGCGTATTCGTCCGCGCGTGCGAGAGGTCATACCAGGGCGGGACGCAGGGCGGGCAAGTTCGACAACTGCACGTCGCGCATACGCGGTTGACGACTACCGTGTGTGCTCGGCGATCAACGGTGGGCTCATGTCTCTCGAGCCTGCCCAGCCATTGACCCGAGCCTGACCGACTGCCGTAGGTGTCACCACTGAACGCCGATTCCTGGTGCCCCACGTACCGAGGACGCTGATGTCTCAACTTCGCGCACCCGCCGCGCGACCGGAACGCCGAGAGAGCGGGCGGCACGGACGCCCGGGCGCCCGCTCCCACTCGGCCACGGCCAGGCCGCGCCCTGTTCAGCCGGCACCCGATGCCCGCATACGCCCCCAACTGCTCCGGACCGCGCTCCTGCCGACGATCGCCGCCGTGCTGAGTGGCGCCGCAGCCGTCATCTTCACCATCCGCGCCTCCGGCGAACGTCCGTCCGCCAGTCTCTGGGCCGCGCTCGGCGGCTCGGGAGCTCTGGCCGTCGCGGCCGTGGCAGCGGCGTTTCTCGGTGCTGGCCGGGTGGCCTCCGGGGTGCTCGACCGCTGCCAGGCACTGCGGCGCTCCAGCGCCCAGGGCCAGGCCGACCTGCAACGCCTCGTGGAACAGCTCCGCAACGGCGAGCCCGTGCCGGCCCGCCGCCCGCGGCAGCCCAACGACCCGGGGTCGGACGCCTTCGACCTGCTCGCCCAGGAACTGGGGCGCTCGCAGGACGGGGCCGTGGCGGCCGTCGTGCAGGCGTCCCGGCTCTTCAACAACAACGGAAACGAACAGAAGGTCGAGGTTTTCGTCAACCTCGCCCGGCGTCTCCAGTCCCTCGTCCACCGAGAGATCCAGATCCTGGACGAGCTGGAACACGAGGTCGAGGACCCCGACCTGCTCAAGGGCCTCTTTCACGTCGACCACCTGGCCACCCGCATCCGCAGGCATGCCGAGAACCTCGCCGTGCTGGGCGGAGCCGTCTCCCGGCGGCAGTGGAGCAACCCGGTCACCATGACGGAGGTGCTGCGTTCGGCGATCGCCGAGGTCGAGCAGTACCCACGGGTCAAGCTCGTGCCGCCGATCGACGGCACACTGCGCGGCCACGCCGTCGCCGACGTGATCCACCTGCTGGCCGAACTCGTCGAGAACGCCACCGTGTTCTCCGCCCCGCACACCCAGGTGCTGCTGCGCGCCCAGTACGTCACGGCGGGCCTCGCCCTGGAGGTGGAGGACCGGGGGCTCGGCATGCCGGGCCCCGAACAGAAGCGTATGAACGCCCTGCTCGCCGATCCCGACCAGGTCAATGTCGGCCATCTGCTGCAGGACGGCAGGATCGGTCTCTTCGTCGTCTCCGCACTCGCCAGGCGTCACGGCATCGCCGTACGTCTGCAGAGCAATATCTACGGTGGCACGCAGGCCGTACTGATCCTGCCGCACGCCCTGCTGGGCGTCGACGGCGATACCGACGGGGCGATGCGCCCCGATGCCGCACCGGTCCCGCCACCCGGAGCCGTTCACCGGCCGCCCGCCGATGACGTCATCGGACAGGCGCGGACAGGGCATCCGCAGACACCCCAGCCGCCCACCGTCCAGCCGCACACCTCTCCACTTCAGCCGCACACTCCTCCGCTTCAGCCGCACGCATCCTCGCTTCAGCCGCACACCCCTCCGCCTCAGCCGCACGCATCCCCGCTTCAGTCACCTCCGCCCCAGCCGCTCCGTGCCGAGCGCGTCGACCGTCCGGACACGGCCGGATTCCACCCGGGCGGCCGGACACCCGAAGAGCCCCGGGGACGACTCGGCGCCGGCACCGGAACGGCCTCCGCAGCGGGCGGCGCAAAGGATCGGCCGCAGCTCCCCAGGCGCAGCAACCAGGAGCATCTCGTCCCGCAGCTGCGGGAGGCTCCCGTTCCCCGCGTCGAGGACGAACACGCCGTGCACGACCCCGGTCTCGTCGCCGCGTTCCGGCGCGGAGTCGATCTGGCCGAGGCGCGGTCGTCCGAGGACACGGAACCCGGCACCACCTACGGTGCGAGCCTCGAAGTCCCCACGGCGGTCGCGCCGGTCCCCGGTACGCAACGGGACAACGGCCCGGCGCCGCTCCCCATCCGTGGACCGGGACCACGCAGAGGACCCGAGCCGCTCCGGCAGACGTACCCCGAGCCGGTGCACCCCGAGCCGCACCTGCTCGACCCGCACCTGTCCGACCCCCTTGTGCCGGACCAGCACCACACCGACCTGTACGTGCCCGACCCGCGCCCGTCCGACGCGCACCGCGCCGACCCGTACGTGCCCGGCTACGCGCCCGCACCGGTCAGCACCGCAGAGAACACCCCCAAGGAGTAGATGCACCATGGCGAGCGAAATGCCGTCCGGTCAGGTCGCCGACCTCGACTGGCTGTTGGGCGGGCTGGTCCAGCGCGTGCCCTATACGCGCAGCGCGGTCCTGCTCTCGGCCGACGGGCTGGTGAAATCCGTCCATGGCATGGACCCCGACAGTGCCGACCACATGGCGGCCCTGGCCGCCGGCCTCTACTCCCTCGGCCGCAGCGCCGGAGCGCGCTTCGGTGACAACGGTGACGTACGGCAGGTGGTCGTCGAACTCGACTCGACGCTGCTCTTCGTCTCCACCGCCGGGTCCGGCACCTGTCTGGCCGTACTGGCGGGGCGCGAGGCGGACGCGGCCGTGCTCGGCTACGAGATGGCCATGCTGATCAAGAGCGTCCGGTCCTATCTGATGACCCCGGTACGGCAAGCGGCCGGGGCACCGTACAGCCCGGGGCTGTGAGGATGCCGGCCCCGCAGGACGGGCCCCTGCTCGACGACGCGGCCGGCCGGCTCATCCGCCCGTACACCGTGAGCAACGGCCGTACGCGGCCCTCCACCGTGCTCGACCTGCTTTCTCTGGTGATGGCCACCGGCAGCACACCCCAGATCCATCTGGGACCCGAACACTCCGTGGCCCTGGGACTGTGCGACGGCCCCACGTCCGTCGCCGAGATCGCCGCACACCTCCGGCTGCCCGCGGTCGTCACCAAGGTCCTCCTGTCCGACCTGGTCGACTGCGGCGCGGTCACCGCGCACGCCCCCGCTTTCCATGACACGCCCACCGACCGATCCCTGCTGGAGGCAGTGCTCGATGGTCTACGACGACAGCTCTGACAGCCCCGGAAGCTCCGAGTTCTTTCCCGTGGCCCTCAAGGTCCTGGTCGCGGGCGGGTTCGGCGTCGGCAAGACGACGTTCGTGGGCGCGGTCAGCGAGATCGCACCGCTGAGCACGGAGGAACTGCTGACGCAGGTCAGTGTGGCGACCGACAGCCTCGAAGGCATCGAGTCCAAGACGGCCACCACCGTTGCCATGGACTTCGGCCGCATCACGCTCTCCGAGCACCACGTCCTCTACCTCTTCGGTACCCCCGGCCAGGAACGGTTCTGGTTCATGTGGGACGAACTCTCCAAGGGGGCGCTGGGCGCCGTCGTGATCGCCGACACCCGGCGGCTCGCGGAGTGCTTCGCCGCCGTCGACTTCTTCGAGCGGCGCGGTATCGGATTCATCGTGGCGGTCAACGAGTTCGACGGCGCCTACCGCTACGAGCCGGACGAGGTGCGGGCCGCACTCGATCTGGGTCCCGAGGTGCCCGTGGTCCTCTGCGACGCCCGTATCGCCAGTTCGGGCACCGGAGCCCTGGTCACCCTGGTGCAGCACCTCATCAACGCCACCGCCGCTCCGGCGTCGCAGGCACCCGTCGCCGGCTTCGGAGCCCATCCGTGACCCGTTACGCGACCGGCCGCCTGCTGCTCACACCGGTCGACCCGGACGGGTCGGCGCGGGCCGGGCGGCTGCACAGGCTGGATCTGGGAGAGCGGGCCGACGCCTCGTTCGAGAGCTTCGACGCCTTCGCCGACAAGGTGGCCGAAGTGACCGCGACGCCCTACTCGATGGTCAACTTCATCGACGAGAACAGACAGTTCTTCGCAGGTCTGCACACCCCCGCGGGGACGCAGAGCGGCTCCGACCTGGGTGCCGCGGCGGCGGGCAGCGGCCGGAGCGGGCGCCACATGGCCCGCGACCACGGCTACTGCCCGCATGTGCTCGTGCGCCGCAAGGCCCTCGTGCTGGACGACGTCTGCGACTATCCGCGTTTTGCCGGGAATCCCGTCGTCGACGAAATAGGCATCCGTTCCTATCTCGGGGCGCCGCTCATCGACCGTACGGGCATCGCCCTCGGCACGGTGTGCGCGGTCGACACCGTGCCGCGTCCCTGGGGCCGGGCAGGGCTCGACACGATCAAGTCCCTGGCCCAGGAGCTTGTCGGCCACATCGACCGCAGGGAGCGCCGGCGCGGCTGACGCGAGCCGCGCCGGCTCCGGGCTCCCTGGCGGTCGCGGTCACACCTCCACCGTCGTCCCGTCCAGGAAGGTCAGCGTCACCGAGGTGTCCCCGGCACCGGCCCGTACGGACACCGCGTCGCGCAGGGCCCGCGGATGGATCGTGTCGCGGGACAGTGCCAGCAACGAGACCCCCGAAGTTCAGCGAGTTCACGGTGAGCCTGAGCGCGTTGGTCGAAAGTCCCGCTGAGGTGGCGGGAGTCGCCCGGAGGGACGGGCCGTCGACCGGGGAGCGGCTCGCCCGCGCGGGCGAACAGAGCCGGCGTCCCCTCGCCTGTCTCGTCCCCTCGCCGGGTCGCCGGGTGCGACGCTCGATGGACTCACCGCGGCTTCGGCGCACGACTGACGGGGACGCGCGGCCGGTGGCCGCGCCATCCCGCTCACGCGAGGGCGAACGCGTCCGCCAGCATGTCCATCTGCGTGGCCAGCAGCGTCTCGCCGCGATGTTCCATGCCGGCGAACTGGCCGGCGGCTTCGAGACCCACCGCACCGTGCAGCTGCGACCACGCGAGCACCCCCCCGGCCAGCGCCCGGGCGGACGCTTCCCGGTCCCCGGCCGCATCCGGTGCGTAGCGGGCCACCCACCCGCCCACGGCCGCGTCCGCGCCGAGCCAGGCCGACATCTCGTCCACGACCGGGACGACCCCGGCGCCGGGCGCACCACCGGCGAAGACCGGCAGGAACGGGCCCAGCACCGCGCGGGCCCGTTCGCGGGTGTCGTCCGGGGCCACATAGCCGGGGACCGGTGCGCCCTGGATCAGGAGATAGCGGTGCGGCTCGCCCACCGCCCACGTCCGGTAGGCGTTCGCCAGTGAGTGCAACTGCTCCCGGGGGCCTTCCGACGCGCCCGCGGAAAGCGCGGTCGCGGCGGCCACGGCGGTCGCCGCGTCGTCGTAGGCATCTCTGATCAGCGCGTTCAGAAGATCGTCGCGGCTCGCGAAGTAGCGGTAGAGCGCCGGGCCCGAGAGGCCCATCTCCTTGGCGATCCGGGTCAGCGCCAGCCCCGCCACCCCGCCGTCGGCGAGCTGCCGCAGCGCCATCGCCTTGATCTCGGACCGGTTCTGCTCCTTGTACCGGGCACGCGGTCCCTGCTGGCTCTGGACCATCACCGGCCCCCTTCGCTAGGCAAGCTCACTTCAGTTACGGAGTCTAACAGCGGCTATTGCGAGAGGGCATCGCAAGAGTTACTGTCCCTAACAGAAGTAAGACGACATAGCTGAATGACCCAAAGGGGAATCGCCATGACCGCCGTACGCACCCTTCAGACCGTGCTCGGCTCCGGACCCGCCGGTACCGCCCTCGCCCGCGAGCTCGCCGCCCGGGGCCACCGGGTCCGGCTCGTCGACCGCTCGGGCAACGGACCCGCGATCCACGGCGTCGACCGGCTCGCCGCCGATGTCGCCACCCTGGAGGGCGCCCGGACAGCCGTGGCGGGATCGGCGGTCGTCTACCACTGCGTCAACGTCGGCTACCACCTCACGGTCGAGGTCATGCCGCGGGTCCAGCAGGCCGTCCTCGCGGCCGCCGAGGCGGTCGGCGCCCGTCTCGTCGTCCTGGACACCCTCTACCCGTACGGCGAGACGCACGGCGCGGTGATGACCGAGGACACCCCGTGGAACGCGACCACCCGCAAGGGCAGGATGCGCGCCGAGCTGGACACCCGCTATCTCGCCTCGCACGCCGAAGGGCGGCTGAGCGTCGTCCTGGGCCGCTCCGCCGATTTCGTCGGCCCGTGCGTCCTCAACTCGACGCTGGGCGGCGCCGTCTTCCCGGCCGCGCTGACCGGGGGAGAGGTCCCGGCCCTCGGCGACATCGACCTGCCGCACAGCTACACGTACATCGGGGACGTCGCCACCGGACTCGCCACCCTCGGAGAGAACCCGGACGGAGACGGCCGGGTCTGGCATCTGCCCACCGCCCCCGCGCTCACCACGCGGGAGATCTTCACGATGATCGAGGCACGCGTCGGCCGTCCCCTCGACCTCACGGTCGTCGCCGAACCGCGCCCCTTCGGCCCCTTCGACGAGGTCTTCATGGCGGAGTACGCGGAGATGTTCTACCAGCACACCGAGCCGCAGATCATGGACTCCTCCGCCATCGAGAAGACCTACGGGCTCGTTCCCCGCTCACTCCCCGAGACGGTGGACGCCACGCTCGCCTGGTACGAGGAGCTGCTCGCCGCCCACTGAGTACGGCCCGGCCGCCGGACGGCCAGCCACCCGGCATGTGCAGCGACCTGGCAGGATGGGTACGACGATCCACTTGCCACCGAGGGCGTGTACGTCCTCCAGCGCCCTCGGCAGGACGTCGTCCCCGAAGTCACAGTGGATGAGGCAGTTGTGCGGCCCGACCGTCGTACCCGGCGCCTCCTGGACGGTACGAGCACCCGTCGGTTCCCGGTGATTGTCAGTGCCGGGCGCTACGGTCGGCTGCGACCCGCCTCGCATCCGCCGGGGCCACGGCAAGGGACAGGGCGGGTCACGGCGAGGCCCCACCCACCCCACCCACTCCGTCCACCTCACCCGGCCGGCTCCTCACCGTCGTACGAAGCCGCTGATCCGCTCCCGCAACCTCCGCGGATCCAGCCCGTGCGCCACGAGGTGCTCGTCCATCCGTCCGTACCGGCGAAGCTCCGCCCGGCCCACACCGAGCCCGAGCACACGGTGCGGCAGCTCGGCGAGCGCGTCATTGGCCGCCGCCGTGGATGTGCCTGCCAGGTAGGGCTCGACGACCACCACGTCCGCGGCCTCGGTGGCGCCCACCGCCCGGCGCAGCCCGGCCGCGTCGAAGGGGCGCACGGTGGTCGCGTAGAGCACCGTCACGTCCAGGCCCTCGGTCGCCGCGAGCACGTTGTCGAGCATCGGGCCGACCGCGATCACGACACCGCCGCGCCCTTCGCGCACCGTCGCGAATTTGCCCCCGTCGACGGGGCGGCCGACCCGGTTCGACTGGAGGGAGAGCCGGACGTACACCAGGTCGTCCCCGGTGGCCGCGAGCCGCAGCAGCGCTTCGGCCTCGTCGGGGTGGCCCGGCACGTGCACCGTCCAGCCATCGAGTGTGTTGAGGAGCGCGACATCACCGGGCGACATGTGAGTGAAGCCCCCGGCCGGCCAGTCGTACGAAGCCCCGGCGCTGACCAGGACACCTCCCACCCCCTGGTGCCCGAGGTCCAGCTTCACCTGCTCGAAGGGCCGCTCCACCAGGAAGCTGGCGAAGGTGTGCATGATCGGCCGCATCCCGGTCAGAGCCATCCCGGCGCCCGCGCCGATCAGCAGCTGCTCCCGGATGCCCACGTTGATCACCCGGTCCGGATGGGTGCGCGCGGCCGGGGTGAAGCCGTCCCAGCTGATTTCGGCCAGTACGAGCGCCAGCCGGGGATCCTCGTCGAGGAGCTGCGACGTGGTGGCGATGAAACGGTCACGCATGGTGTCCATGAGAAATCCTTCTCCGTGGTCCGGTGTCTGCGGGGCGCGCTACTTGGGGGCGACCGTGGCCACCACGGCCCGGGGCCGGCCGGGGTGCGGCGCGGTGAAGGCCGCGTACAGCGCCCCGTGGTCCCGGCCGTCCACGGTCTCGACGGACCATCCGGCGCTCTCGAACCTGGAGGCGATGCCACCGGGCCGGCCGTAGGTGGCCGAGGCGTTGTCGATCACGAGGGTGTGCAGCTGCTCCAGCCCCGCAGGACCGGCGTAGGCGATCGCCTCGTGGTTGCTGCCCTCGTCCAGCTCGGCGTCCCCGATCAGCACCCAGACCCGAGGGTCGGTAAGCCCCTGCGCCCGCAGACCCAGCACGCTGCCCACGGCCAGCGGCAGCCCGTGCCCCAGCGACCCGCTGCCGATCTCGGCCCCCGGCACGAGCGACCGGTCAGGATGGTGCCCGAGCGGCGAGTCGTACGACCCGAAGCCCGGCAGCAGTGCCTCGTCGAAGAATCCGTGCGCGGCCAGAACGGCGTAGTAGGCCATCGGCCCGTGCCCCTTGGAGAGCAGGAACCGGTCCCTCCCCTGGTCGTCGACCGTGCCGGGCGTGACGCGCAGCACCCGGTCGTACAGCACCCAGAGGGCGTCCAGCGTGGAGGTGGCGGCGGGCCCGTGCTTCTCGTCACCCGTCATGAGGCTCATCAGCCGGTTCAGCTCGCGGTAATCGGGCGCCGGCCCGACGGTGGTGTTCGTCATGGAGACGAGCGTCGAACATCAAGTTCGGTTGAGGTCAAGGCCCCAAAGGTGTTCGTAACCACCGGTCCAAGTGCGGTATTGTTCTCATGCGCGTTCGGCCCAGGGGAAACCCCAGGTCAGACGGGCACCGGGACGTGGCGCAGCTTGGTAGCGCACTTGACTGGGGGTCAAGGGGTCGCAGGTTCAAATCCTGTCGTCCCGACGGTGCTTTTCGCATACGGAGGCCGTTCTCTCGTTCGTGAGAGGACGGCCTTCCGTGCGTCCGGCGCCGGTCCGTCGCGCAGCACGTCACTCGGTCTTCGCGCACGCCTCGCTCGGAGCGGGAGCGGGTGGTCCTCGCCGTCGTCACCCCGCGCCCCGGCACCGAGGCGGGCGGCGACGGCTTCGTCTTGGCCAGCAGCACGTCGTCCGCATCTTCGCGGTGATGACACCCTCCCGCAGGTCCAGCCAGGGGCCGCCGGTGCCGACGGCGGTCTCTTCCCTCTCCGCGCGGCCATCTTCACGCGCACAGCGGCCAGTTCCCCGCACTCCGTATCCGGCTCCGGTGGACCCCTTGAATGATCAAAGGGGGGTCGGGTTAGCATATGAGCGCCGCCTAGCTCGAAAGATAAACCTGTGACTGTCAATGACGACTCGTTCACCAACTGGAAGATCCGCGAAGAGATCGCGGAGTCGATGATCCCCGTCATCGGGAAGCTGCACCGGGAGCGGGACGTCACGGTCCTGCTCCACAGCCGCTCCCTGGTGAACAAGTCGGTGGTCAGCATCCTCAAGACCCACCGGTTCGCCCGCCAGATCGACGGTGAGGAGCTCTCGGTCACCGAGACGCTGCCCTTCCTCCAGGTCCTCACCACGCTGGATCTCGGTCCTTCGCAGATCGACATCGGCATGCTCGCCGTGACGTACAAGGCCGACGACCGCGGTCTCTCCGTCGAGGAGTTCACCGCGGAGGCCGTCGCCGGTGCCACGGGTGCCAACAAGGTCGAGCGTCGCGAAGGACGCGACGTCGTCCTCTACGGCTTCGGCCGCATCGGCCGCCTCGTCGCCCGGCTGCTCATCGAGAAGTCCGGTTCCGGAAACGGTCTGCGCCTGCGCGCCATCGTCGTCCGTCAGGGCGGCGAGCAGGACATCGTCAAGCGCGCCTCGCTGCTGCGGCGCGACTCGATCCACGGGCAGTTCCAGGGCACGATCACCGTTGACGAGGCGAGCAGCACGATCATCGCCAACGGCAACGAGATCAAGGTGATCTACGCCAACGACCCGTCGGAGGTCGACTACACGGCGTACGGCATCAAGGACGCCATCCTGATCGACAACACCGGCAAGTGGCGTGACCGCGGGGGTCTGTCGAAGCACCTGCGTCCCGGGATCGACAAGGTCGTCCTGACCGCTCCGGGCAAGGGCGACGTCCCCAACATCGTGCACGGTGTCAACCACGACACGATCAAGCCGGACGAGCGGATCCTGTCCTGCGCGTCGTGCACCACCAACGCGATCGTTCCGCCGCTGAAGGCGATGGCGGAAGAGTACGGCGTCCTTCGCGGCCACGTGGAGACGGTGCACTCGTTCACCAACGACCAGAACCTGCTGGACAATTACCACAGCTCCGACCGCCGTGGCCGTTCGGCACCGCTCAACATGGTCATCACCGAGACGGGTGCCGCCGCCGCCGTGGCCAAGGCGCTTCCCGACCTCGACGCGCGGATCACCGGCAGTTCGGTCCGCGTTCCGGTACCGGACGTCTCGATCGCGATCCTGAGCCTGCGGCTCGGTCGTGAGACGACCCGCGAGGAGGTCCTCGACTACCTCCGCAACGTGTCGCTGACCTCGCCGCTCAAGCGCCAGATCGACTTCACCACCGCTCCTGACGCGGTATCGAGCGACTTCATCGGTTCGCGCCACGCCTCGATCGTCGACGCCGGGGCCACCAAGGTCGAGGGCGACGACGCGATCCTCTACCTCTGGTACGACAACGAGTTCGGCTACTCCTGCCAGGTCATCCGGGTCGTCCAGCACGTCTCCGGGGTGGAGTACCCGACCTTCCCGGTCCCGGTCGTCTGATCAGGGTGGATCGTCGTCCCGGCTCGGGTGCGTGACGAGTCGCAGACCAGGAGGCCGTACCGGAGCGATCCGGTACGGCCTCCTCTGCGTGTGGCTGTGTGGACGTGGCTAAGCGGTCTCGCCCGGCCCGGTGCCGGCGTTCGAGGCGGCCTTGATGCCCTTCGTGATGTCGTCCAGGACGGAGAGCTTCGGCGCCTTGTCGCTGATGTCGAAGCCGGACCGGATGACGACCAACTGGCCCTTGGCGGTGGGCGAGGGGAAGGCCAGCGACTCGACGTACCCGTCGTCGCCCTTCTTCGTCACCACTTCCCAGCGCACCAGATAGCCCTTCTGGCCGGCCACGGTGACCGCCTCGGACTTGAGCGTCCGGTGCGAGGTGATCCCTTCGTAGATCTTCTCGCCGTACGACTCCTCCGCGTTGGCCGCGATGTCCTTCTTCGCCGCCTCCTCCGCCGTGGCCGCCTTCAGACCGAGAGCGGCCGCCGGCGCGGAGAACACCCCGCCGCGTACGCACTTCTGCTCGGCGTCGCCGGGGCAGGCGTGCTCACCCGTGGTGAGCCCGGCGCCGACGACGGCGGACGAACCGGTCCAGCCGTCGGGAACCGGGATGCTGATCCCGCTCGCCAGGTCCGTCGCGTATCCCTTTTCGGTCTGCGGCATCTGCCCGTCCGGGGTTTGGCCGCCGCCCTCCTCGCCGTCCTCGGGTACACCGGGCCTGCCGGGTGCGCCGTCGGACGGGCCGGAGGGGGAGGGCGTGGCGGCGGCGCTGTCCGGCTGGTCGCTGGAGTCCTGCCCCAGCAGAAACGCCCCGCCTCCGACGGCGGCGAGCAGCACCACACCGGCGGCGATGCCGGCGCCGACGCGCATCCGGCGGCGCCGGACCGTCGCGGGCGGCACGCGGAGCTGGTCCGTCCAGCGGCTCCCGTCCCACCAGCGTTCCTGGGCGGGGCCGATTCCTGAATGCCCGGGATCTGGATGCCAGCCGGGCGGGCTCATCTGGGTCACGGTGTGCACATTAAGCGGGCAGCGTGAGAATCACATGAATTGGGGTTCGACGGCGTGGGGGCGGGGGCGGCATCGGCAACTGTGCCCCCGTGGGGACTACTTGACCGGTGCGGTCGGGCCGCAGGTGTTAGGCGTCCCGGCGTACGCGCGAGAGCGTGGGTGTGTCTGCGGGGACGTATCCGCTTTGGTCCTACCACACGGCTTGTGTGACATAGTCGGATCATGCGTATCGCCAGGACCAGGGAGTAGCGGATGCCCGTCGAGTGGCAACCCGTACGGCAGTCCCGCACCCACGAACTCGTGCTCCAGAGCATCGAGGAGCGGGTCTTCGCCGGAGAGCTCAAGGCGGGCGACCGCCTGCCGCCCGAGCGTGAACTGGCGCCGGTTCTCGGCGTCAGCCGGTCCGCGCTGCGCGAGGCGCTACGGGTCCTGGAAACCATCGGTGTGCTGGCGGCCCAGCCCGGCCGGGGCCCGGATTCCGGGGCGCGGATCGTGCGCAACCCGGACGACGCACTCGGCCGGCTGCTGCGGCTGCATTTCGCGCTCGGCAGCTACAGCCTGCACGACGTGCTGGAGGCCCGCGTCGTACTGGAGCGGTCCAGCTTCGAGGCCGCGGCGCGGCACGCCTCGGCCGAAGACCTGGATGCGGCGGAGCAGTTGCTCGTACGCATGGGGGAGCCGGATATCGGCGTGCCCGAGTTCAACGATCTGGACACCCGCTTCCACGTCCTGATCGCCCGCAGCTCCGGCAACGAACTGACCTCGACCCTCACGTCCGCCGTGCGCGAGTCGGTGCGTCCGCTGATCCTGCGGGCGCTGGAAGAGGCCGAGGACTGGTTCGCCACGGCCACCGCACTCAACGCCCATCATCTGGAGCTGCTGCGGCTGGTGCGCGACGGGCGGGGCGGCGAGGCGGCCGACCTGGTGGAGCAGCACATCCGCGGTCTCCACGGAACGCTCGTCGACGAGAACGCCGGGGACTCAAGGGACTGAGATCGCCCACAGGCGGGGCGGCCATGGTCGCACGCAGGGCAGGGCAGGGCAGGGCAGGGCGGGGACGGTGCACGACGCACCGTCCCCGCCTTCGTGTTCCCCGCACTTCCTCGTACGGCCCGAGGCTAGTATGGTCCGACCATACAAACGATCGGGGAGGCCCCATGCGCATCGGACTCTTCGCCACCTGTCTGGGAGACACGCTCTTCCCCGGGGCGGTGAAATCCACCGCGATCCTGCTCGCCCGCCTGGGCCACGACGTGGTGTTCCCGCCGGAGCAGACCTGCTGCGGCCAGATGCACGTCAACACCGGTTACCAGCGCGAGCCCGTCCCGCTGGTGCGCAACTTCGCCGACCAGTTCGGCGACTCCTCCATCGAAGCCGTGGTCATGCCGTCCGGGTCGTGCGCGGGCTCGGTCCGTCATCAGCACGAGATCATCGCCGAGCGGTACGGCGACGCCTCGCTGCGTGCCGCGGTCGCCACCGTCAAGGCCAAGACGTACGAACTCTCCGAGTTCCTCGTCGACGTCCTCGACGCCACCTCGGTCGGCGCCCACTTCCCGTACCGCGTCACCTACCACCCCACCTGCCACTCCCTGCGGATGCTCCGGGTCGGTGACAAGCCGTTGCGGCTGCTGCGCGCCGTCGACTCCATCGACCTCGTCGAGCTCCCGGAAGCGGACTCCTGCTGCGGTTTCGGCGGCACCTTCGCCATCAAGAACGCCGAGACCTCCACGGCGATGCTCCAGGACAAGATGCGCAACATCGCCACCACCGCGGCCGACGTCTGCACCGCGGGCGACTCCTCCTGCCTGATGCACATCGGCGGCGGACTCTCCCGCATCAAGGCGGGCACGCGCACCCTGCACCTCGCGCAGATCCTCGCCTCCACCCGCACCTCGCCGTACGTCCTGACGGAGGCCGCCGCATGAGTACGTTCCTCGGTATGCCCGCCACCCCGCCCCGCTCCCCGTACGGGACGGGCAACCTGCGCGGCGAGCGGACGTTCCCCGAGGCCGCCCACGGCGAACTGCGCAACGAACAGCTGCGCCGCAACCTCGGCAGGGCCACCCGCACCATCCGCGCCAAACGTCTCCACGTCACCGGTGAACTCCCCGACTGGGAGGAGCTGCGCGACGCCGGCTCCGCCATCAAGACCGACGCCATGAACCGGCTGCCCGAGCTCCTGGAACAGCTGGAGCGGAAGGTCACCGGACGCGGGGGCACCGTCCACTGGGCGCGGGACGGCGACGAGGCCAACCGGATCGTCGCCCGGCTGATCCAGGAGACGGGCAGCAGCGACGTCATCAAGGTCAAGTCGATGGCGACCCAGGAGATCGGCCTCAACGAACACCTGGAATCGCTCGGCATCACCCCGTACGAGACCGACCTGGCCGAGCTCATCGTGCAGCTCGCCCACGACACGCCCTCGCACATCCTGGTGCCCGCGATCCACCGCAACCGTGACGAGATCCGGCAGATCTTCCTCGACGAGATCCCCGGCGTCGACCCGGGGCTCGACAACGTGCCCGCCCACCTCGCCGCAGCGGCGCGCGCCCATCTGCGCGAGAAGTTCATGACGACGAAGGTGGCCGTCTCCGGCGCCAACTTCGGTATCGCCGAGACCGGCACCCTGTCCGTGGTCGAGTCCGAGGGCAACGGCCGCATGTGCCTGACGCTGCCCGACACCCTCATCACCGTCATGGGCATCGAGAAGGTGCTGCCCCGCTTCCAGGACCTCGAAGTCTTCCTCCAGTTGCTGCCGCGCTCGTCGACCGGCGAGCGCATGAACCCGTACACCTCGATGTGGACGGGTGTGACACCCGGCGACGGACCGCAGGACTTCCATCTGATCCTGCTCGACAACGGACGCACCGCCGCGCTCGCCGACAGGATCGGCCGCGAGGCACTCAACTGCATCCGCTGTTCGGCCTGTCTCAACGTCTGTCCGGTTTACGAGAGGGCCGGCGGGCACGCGTACGGTTCGACCTACCCCGGACCGATCGGCGCGGTCCTCACCCCGCAGCTCGCCGGGATGCACGCGGCCAAGGACGACCCCAACAGCTCGCTGCCGTACGCCTCCAGCCTCTGTGGTGCCTGCTTCGACGCCTGCCCGGTGAAGATCGACATTCCCTCGCTGCTCGTCGAACTGCGTCATCAGAACACTGAGGAGTCCGGCACGACGGCCGAGAAGCTCGTCATGAAGGCCGCGGCCGGTGTGATGCAACGGCCGAAGCTGTTCACGGTGGCCCAGAAGGCTTCGGCCATCGGCCGGGCGGTCGCCGGACGGGACGGCACGATCTCCCGTCTGCCTGCCCCGTTCAACGGCTGGAGCGCCAGCCGGGACACCCCGGCCCCGCCCAAGCAGACCTTCCGCTCGTGGCTGGCATCCGACGAAGGCATCGCGACGATGCGTGCCGCCGCCGACGAGTACCGCAACCCGGTCCAGGAGGACGAGAGATGACTGACCCTCAGACGGGTGCGCGGGAAGCCGTACTCGGCCGGGTCCGCGACGCCCTCGCCCTGGCTCCCACACCCGCGATCACCATCCCGCGCGGTTACCGCACCGGGCGCACACTGCCCGACGACGAACGCCTCGCCCTGCTGACCCACCGGCTCGTCGACTACAGGGCGCAGGTGCACACCTGCACCGCCGACCGCACCGCCGACGTGATCGCCGACGTCCTGCGCGAGCTCGGCGCCCGGCGGGTCGGTGTGCCGGACGGGCTCGACGAGGCGTGGCTCGGCCGCTACGACGGAGAGGTCCAGCGAGACTCCGCCGACATCCCCGCGCCGAGTCTCGACGCGCTGGACGGTGTGGTCACGGCCTCCGCCGTCAGTTGCGCCGAGACCGGCACGATCTTCCTGGACGGCTCGCCCGGCCAGGGCCGGCGGGCGCTCTCCCTCGTCCCCGACCTGCATGTGTGCGTCGTCGACCTGTCGTCGGTCGAGGCCGGAGTGCCCGAAGCGGTCGCCCGGCTGGTTCCGGAACGGCCGACCACGCTGATCAGCGGCCCCTCGGCCACCTCGGACATCGAGCTGGAGCGGGTCGAGGGTGTGCACGGCCCGCGCACGCTGGTCGTGGTGATCCGCACGGACGTATGACGCGGCGAGCCCGTCCGGCGACCGCGGGAACCGGTCACCGGACGGGCTCGAACGGGCTGTTCAGGCGCGCGCGACCGTCAGCGGCCCGAATGCGAGACCGTCAGCGGTTCGAAGTCGATGCGTGTCGTGGAACCGTCGTCCGCCCAGTCGACCTCGATCCGGCCGTCGTCGACCCGCACCCCGCTCACCGCCGCCGCGAGCGGCTCCGGGGCGCCCTGTCCGGTGAGCGAGGCGAGCGCCAGCAGGATCACTGTGCCCTCCGCGTCCGCGGCCAGCCGCGGCACCACCGCCCACTTCGTGTACGCCGTGCCCTGTGGAGCCCGTATCTCCTCGTGCGTTTCCCAGCCGTGCAGGCCGTGCAGCGCGGACGTCAGCGCGTCGTCGCGACCGGTCGCCCACCCCGTCTGCTCGACCCGGGACCCTGCAGGGACACCGAGGGCGCGGTGGGCCCGGAGCTCGTAACGCCCCCGGACCACGGTCACGCTCTCCACCCGCATCCCCGGCACCATCGGCGCACCGGAGGCGAACACCGGCAGATGCCAGGACGCGGCCCACCCCCAGCCGTCGCCCCCGCCCGCGCCCAGCGGGCGAATACGGCGCCGGTGGCTGCGTCCGCCCGCGACGACCACCGCCAGGTGGTTGTCCGCCTGATTCGCCTTCGCCGTGGGACCGGTGACGGTCGAGTACGACTGACGGCCGTAGAGGGGGTCCTCCTGCGTCGCCGACTCGCCCTCGTGCGGCCGGACATGGTCGCTGCCGTGGTTGTGCAGCCGCACGATGCCGTCCGCCCGTGTGGACTGCACGAGGAAGCCCGGAGCGGGCAGCGCCAGCACCCGGTCGGGCCCCTCGCTCGGCGCTGGTTCCTCGGTCGCCGTCCACAAGGGGTGACCGGCGGGAGCGAGCAGTGAGACGAAGCCCTTGGACGCCCAGTACGGCGAGGCGGGCCCCGAGTACGTCTGGAGCGTCGCCTCGTGCGGTCCGTGCCAGCCCAGACTCAGGAGCCCGTCCTCGCCCACCGCGCCCCGGTCCAGGAAGTAGCGCAGCGACCCGCTGATCAGCCGGCGCGACGCACCGGGGGTGAGCGGGGTGTGTCCGGTGAGCGCACCGAGCCCGACGGCGGAACCGGCCGCGAAGCGGTACGAGAGCGACCGGCCGAAGTGGACAGGTGCCCCGTCCGAGCCGAACAGCAGCGAAAGTCCTTCGAGATGCTCGCGCAGTCGCTCGCCGTAGTGCGCGGACAGTGCCGGGTCGCCCGCCAGATGGGCGTGCAGCACCGGATACAGGTGCAGGGCCCAGCCGTTGTAGTGGTCGAACGCCCGGCCGTCACCGTCGGCGTACCAGCCGTCCCCGCGGTACCAGCCCTCCATCAGCTCGTGCGCCCGGTCCATCGCGCGGGCCGTCTCCGCGTCGCCGCGGCCGACCGACTCCAGGAATCCGGCGACGGCGTGCGGGAAGAGGTACCAGTTGTTGGGGGACGGCGTGTGCCGCAGCGCCCCGCGCAGCCATTCCTCCGCACGGTCCTGCACCCCGGTGTCCAGCCGGTCCCAGAGCCAGGGCCTGGTGAGCCGCAGCCCGATCGCGACGGACGCCGACTCCACCATCGGCTGACCCTGCACATGGTGATCCAGGATCAGCGGCCAGGACTCGGTGTCGTCGCGGCCCGGCGTCCGCGTACCCGCGGCCAGCCCGTCCGCGTACCGGTCGAGCCAGCCGTGCGGGTCCTTGCCCTCCGCGCCCGCCACCCGGAATCCGGCCGCGAGGAACGTACGGGCGTACCCTTCCAGTCCGTCGGAGCGGACACCGGAGGCGGACGGGCGGCCCGGCAGGTCGAGCAGAGCGCGTCCGGGGGTGGCCCACCGCCAGGCCGCATCGAGCAGACCGTCCGCGGCGGCTTCCCAGTGTGCCCGGGTGTAACCGGTGTACGGGCTTGATTCACGGTCTTTGGCGGGGAGTGCGAAGGGGAGGGTCATACGAGGGCGCAGCCTTTCTCGGGACACCCGAATCCTGATCGCCTGATCGGTGGGGGTCAAGAGATCGCTCAGAAGAAGATCGAAACGGTCAATCGATCAAATGGCCAAAGGCTGCTCGGAGTCGGAGGCTTCGTACCGACCGGTGAGCTCACTGCTGGACGCGGCCGGCCGCCGAAGAGCGGCGGTGTCTACCATCTGATCCGGCATGGACACTCTCACCCTGTGGCAACTGGCCGCCCTCGCGGCGGCATCCACCCTCGTCGGCTTCTCCAAGACGGCCGTCAGCGGAGCCAACACGATCAGCCTCGCGGTCTTCGCGGCCGTGCTTCCGGCCCGCGAATCGACCGGAGTGCTGCTGCCGATCCTGATCGCCGGTGACCTGCTCGCCGTGGCCGTCTACCGGCGCCACGCCCACTGGCCGACCCTGCTCCGGCTGTTCCCCGCCGTCGGCGTGGGCGTCGTGGCGGGAACCTTCTTCATGATGTGGGCCGACGACGAGGCGGTACGCACCTCGATCGGCGCGATCCTGCTCCTCATGTCGGGAGTCACCATCCGGCGCCGGCGCACCGCCGCCGGGAGCGGTGCGCACGCGCCGGAGGAGGAACCCGCCGGGGGACCCTCGCGCGCCGCACGCTTCAAGGCCCGGAGTTACGGAGCGCTCGGCGGATTCACGACCATGGTCGCCAACGCGGGTGGCCCCGTCATGTCCCTCTATCTGCTCTCCGCCGGATTCCGGAAGCTCGGATTCCTGGGCACGTCGGCCTGGTTCTTCCTCATCGTCAACGTGTCCAAGGTGCCGTTCAGCGTGGGCCTCGGTCTCATCGACAGGCACTCGTTGCTGCTGGATGCCTGCCTGGTGCTCTTCGTCATCCCGGGTGCCTGCGTCGGCCGCAGATGCGTGGACCGGATCAACCAGACGCTCTTCGAACGTATCGTCCTCGGCGCCACCGTGCTGGGCGGGCTCCAACTGCTGCTGCGCTGAAGGAGCCCGCCCGGACGGAAGCGACGGGTGGGTCAGACGATGCCCTCGGCGATCTCCGCCTGCTCGCGGGCGTTCCCGTACGCCTTCGGAGTCCCGTACGAGCGCCGTGCGACGAACCACCAGACGGTGGCCAGGACCAGCACGGCGACCAGGGCGATCGACGCGTAGTTCATCGACTCCATCGTGACCGGCGCCGACTGCGGGAGCAGGAACAGGACGGACACGATGCCGACCCAGACCACGGCGATCCAGCCGATCGGCTTGGACCAGCGGCCCAGATGCCACGGGCCGCGCTCGAAGCGGTCACCGGCCCGCAGCTTCAGGTAGATGGGAATGGCGTAGGCCGGCGTGATGCCGATGACGTTGATCGCGGTCACCGCCCCGTACGCGGTCGCGGAGTACAGCGACGGCAGGGCGAGGAGAGCGGCGACACAGACGGACAGCCACACGGCCGGGACGGGCGTCTGGGTGCGCGCGCTCACCTTGCGCCACAGGGCCGAGCCCGGCAGCGCGTTGTCACGGCTGAACGCGAAGACCATCCGGCTGGCGGCGGCCACTTCGGCGTTTCCGCAGAACAGCTGGGCGGTGATGACGATGAGCAGCATGGCCGTGGCGCCCGCCGTGCCCAGCGCGTCGATCAGGATCTGGGCGGGCGGCACCCCCGTCGCGCTGTTCTGCGTACCCGCGTAGTCCTGGATGGCGAAGGTGAGACCGGCGAGCAGGAAGAAGCCGGCCACCCAGGAGACCCAGATCGCCCGGACGATGCCCTTGGCCGCCGTGACGGACGCGTTGGACGTCTCCTCGGACAGATGTGCGGAGGCGTCGTAACCGCTGAACGTGTACTGGGCCAGCAGCAGCCCGATCGCCGCCACGTACAGCGGGTTCTCCCAACCGGTGTCATTGACGAACTCGGTGAAGACGAACGACGGCGACTGGTGGTCGGACGGCACGATCGCCAGCACGCCCACGATCACGGCGACACCCGCCAGGTGCCACCACACGCTGATGGAGTTCAGCACGCTCACGAGGCGCACACCGAACAGGTTCAGCACGGCGTGCAGCAACAGGATGCAGAGGAAGATGACCATCGTGGAGCCGGGTGTCGGATCGAAGCCCCACTGGAGGTTGAGCAGCGCTCCCGTGAACAGTGCGGCGCCGTAGTCGATTCCGGCGATCGCACCCAGCAGTCCGAGCAGGTTCAGCCAGCCGGTGTACCAGCCCCACTTGCGGCCGCCGAGCCGGTCGGCCATGTAGTACAGCGCCCCGGACGTCGGGTACGCACTCGTGACCTCGGCCAGAGCCAGGCCGACGCAGAGGACGAACAGACCGACACCGGCCCAGCCCCAGAGCATCACCGACGGGCCGCCCGCCGACATGCCGAAGCCGTACAGGGTCATGCAGCCGGACAGGATCGAGATGACGGAGAAACTGATCGCGAAGTTGCCGAAGCCGCCCATGCGGCGGGCCAGCACCGGCTGGTAGCCCAGCTCGCGCAACCGTTGTTCTTCGTCCTTGGGGGGAGCCGCCTGTGAGCTCGAACGGGTCTGGGCGGGTATGGACATGGAGAATCCTCTGGTGGGGCGACGGAACAGGGACAACGGTCGACGGGACGGGTGAGCCGCTCGCGGGTTCAGCCGTGCGGGCCGCGGGCCGGATCGTGTGCGGCGGTGAGGCATCTGCCGCGGGCCCGCAGGAACACCTCCTCGGCCCCGGCGGGGTCGCCGGGTGTATGCGTGCGGTACGCCCAGGGAGCCGACGTGTAGTACGGGCCGAGCGCACGGAACACCGGCGCCGCGTCGGCGAACCGGAGCGCGCCCCACAGCGCGTGCGCCAGGTGGTTGAGGTCGAGGAGCGACCGGGCGGCGGGCTCCGTCCGGTGGAACCAGAGATGCAGTGCCCGCTGGGCGTCCCGTTCCCCGTCCTCGGTGACCCAGTGCAGATCGAGCGCCTTCTCGTGGCCGTGCTCGCGGCGGTAGCGCTCCACCCTCACGTACAGCGGAAGTACGTGGAGTGCGGAGCCCTCGGGAGCCGACGAGGCCGCCCACTGGGCGAAGTCGACCGCCTCCGAGAGGGTTCCGCCGGCCCGGCGCGCGTACACGAACTGGAGCATCCGGTGGTACGCCTCGCGGTTGTACGGATCACGCTTGTCCGCCTCCGCGAGGAGTCCCCAGGGGCCGGGGAAGAGCATCGGCCCCGGCGGCGGCAGCCGGTGCTCCTTCAGCCGCTGCCGCACGTCGAGCTGGGAGAGGGCGAGCAGACAGATCCACGGCACCGGGTCCGGGGGAGCGGCGTGTGCGGCGGACCGGCAGCCCTCCCACGCCTCCTGCCACAACTCCTGTGCCCTGGAGTGACCTTCGCGGTGGGCGCGCACAGCTCGCTCGACGACGACCCGGGCGTGCATGACGGTGGCGGCGACACTCCGCGGCTCCTCGGCCTGCCAGGCGTCGACCGCATCGGAGCCGGCGGCCGCGGTCGCGAGCACCTGGGTCCGCTGGGTCCACAGAGACCAGTCGGGCGTGTTCTCCAGCAGGTCACGCATGGAGAGCCAGCGTCCGGTCTTCAGCTCCTGCAACGCTCCCCGCAGCCCGTGGTCGTGACCGGCGGGGTGGTAGACGGGCCGGAATTCACTGGGGGGCATCGGCTTGCCCCGCCCCGGTGCGACCTGGCGCGGCGAGGCGATGCGCCGGGCATCGGGATAAGGGGCACGGTCTGGTCGTCATGAATCCTCAAGGCGTGGGGAGTCGGCCTGGCTGCGGGCAGCGAACTGCCCTTGAGCGTCCGCTTGTTGCTCGGTGATGAGCGTGGAGCCTGTCGTGGCACTCCCCGGGCGGACTCGTGGATCTTAAAGGGTCGGGCACTCAAGTCGCCCGTCGCTCAGGGAAGTTGCCCAAGATCGTGGGTCCTTCGTCGCAGGGTTGACGTGAGCCGTGGTCTGCACAATTCTGTGTGCGGACGGCCAGTGATCACGATTGCGGCGGATTGCGTACGACTGGAGTGGTGATGACAGGCCCGGTGCTCGCCGTCGACCAGGGAACCTCCGGTACCAAGGCGCTGGTGATCTGCCCGGAACGTGGTGTGATCGGTTCCGGTTCGGCTCCGGTCCGGCCCCGCTACGGAGCCGGGGGCGTGGTCGAGGCGGACCCCGCCGAGCTGCTCGGCTCGGTCCTCGACGCGGGCCGCCAGGCCCTGCACGAGGCCGCTGAGCCGGTATGCGCCGTGGGCCTCGCCAACCAAGGTGAGACGGTCCTCGCCTGGGACCCCGCCACCGGCCGCCCGCTCACCGCGGCCATCGTCTGGCAGGACCGGCGGGCGCAGCAGGTCTGCGACGAACTCGCCGTTCACGACGACGAGTTACGCCACCTCACAGGACTGCCGCTCGACCCGTACTTCGCCGCTCCCAAGATGGCCTGGGTACGGCGCGAACTGACCCGCGAGGGAGTCGTCACCACCAGCGACTCCTGGCTCGTCCACCAACTGACGGGAGCCTTCGTCACGGACGCGTCCACCGCCGGACGCACCCAGCTCCTCGACCTTGACCGGGTCGACTGGTCGCCCGCCGCACTGGAGGTCTTCGGTCTCTCCGGGGAACGGCTCCCGTCCGTCGTCGACGCCGACGGGCAGGTCGGCACCACCACCGCCTTCGGCGCCGGCATCCCGCTCACCGGACTCCTCGTCGACCAGCAGGCCGCCCTCCTGGCTCAGCACGCCCTGGAGCCGGGCACCGCCAAATGCACGTACGGCACAGGGGCCTTCCTCCTCGCCCAGACCGGGCCGGAACCGCGCCGGGGCTCCTCCGGCCTGGTCAGCTGCGTCGCCTGGCGGCTCGCCGGCCGCACGAGCTACTGCCTCGACGGGCAGGTCTACACCGCCGCATCGGCCGTGCGCTGGCTCACCGGCCTCGGAGTGATCACCGGCGCGGCCGACCTCGACCCGGTCGGCCTGTCCGTACCCGACGCCGGTGGCGTCACCTTCGTACCGGCGCTCGCGGGCCTCGCCGCCCCCTGGTGGAGAGGCGACCTGCGCGGCTCGGTGACCGGCCTCGGCCTGGACACCACCGCGGGCCACCTCGTGCGCGCCCTGTGCGAGGGCGTCGCCGCCCAGGTCGCCGAACTCGCCGACGCCGCCGCCGCCGACCTCGGCTCGCCCTTGTCGGTGCTGCGCGTCGACGGCGGCCTCACCCGCTCGGCGCTGCTCATGCAGACGCAGGCCGACCTTCTGCAACGGCCCGTGGAGGTGTCCGCCCGGCCGGACGTCACGGCGCTCGGCGCCGGCGCCGTCGCCCGCCTCGGCCTGGACCCGCGCCTCTCGGTCAGGGAAGCCCTGCCCGCGTGGGAACCCTCGGCCCGCTACGAACCCCGGATCGGCGCGGACGAGGCGGCGACACGCCGCGCCCGTTTCCGCTCGGCGGTGAACACCCTGCTGGAGCACTCATGACCGCCAGGGCCACCGGGGGCGGAGGGGCCGCGCGGGGTGGCGCGCACGACGGGACGGCCGCCGGGGCCGGATGCCGGGCGAGCCGCGACGCGTACGACGCCACGATCACCCGGGCCGGAGCCCCTGCCGGGCCCACGGCGCCCGACGACACGTACGACGTGACGGTCATCGGCGCCGGCGTCGTCGGCACGGCCATCGCCCGTGAACTCGCCCGCTACCGCCTGCGTACCGCGCTCGTCGACGGCTCCCACGACATCGCCAACGGCACGTCCAAGGCCAACACCGCGATCCTGCACACCGGTTTCGACGCGGTCCCCGATTCCCTGGAAGCCCGGCTGGTCCGCGAAGGCCGGCATCTGCTGGCCGCCTACGCGGCCGAGACCGGCATTCCCGTCGAACGCGTCGGCGCCCTCCTGATCGCCTGGGACGGCGAGCAACTCGCCATGCTGCCGGCGCTGTTGGCGAAGGCGGAGCGCAACGGATACCACGCGGCGCGCATGCTCGACGCCGAGGAACTGGCGGCGCGCGAACCGCACCTCGGCCCCGGTGCGCTGGGGGCACTGGAAATCCCCGACGAAAGCATCATCTGTCCCTGGTCGACGCCGCTCGCCTACGCCACCCAGGCCGTCCGGGCAGGCGTCCACCTCCACCTCGACTGCCGTGTCCAGCACATCGCCGACGACCACGGCACGCATCTCCTCACCACGTCCCGTGGCACCCTGCGCACCCGGTACCTGGTCAACGCGGCCGGACTGTACGCCGACGAGATCGACCGGCGGTTCGGGCACGAGGTCTTCACCGTCACCCCGCGCCGCGGCGAGCTCATCGTCTTCGACAAACTCGCCCGCGACCTGGTGCGCCACATCCTCCTCCCCGTGCCCACCGCCGCCGGGAAGGGCGTTCTGGTGGCACCGACCGTCTTCGGCAATGTGCTGCTCGGCCCGACCTCCGAGGAGATCGACGACAAGAGCGCCACCGACTCCACCGCGGACGGCATCGCCTTCCTCCGGGAGAAGGGCCGGCGGATCCTGCCCGCGCTGCTCGACGAGGAGGTCACCGCCGTCTACGCCGGACTGCGGGCCGCCACCGGAAGCGAGGACTACCGGATTCAGGACCACCCCGCCCTGCGGTACGTCGCGGTCGGCGGCATCCGGTCCACCGGACTCACCGCGTCCATGGCCATCGGCGCGCATGTCACCGGGCTCCTCGCCGGGGCCGGGCTCGACCTCGGCACGCCGCACGACCTCCCGCCCGTCACCCTGCCCAACCTGGGCGAAGCCTTCCCCCGCCCGTACCGGAGCGCCGAACTGATCGCCGAAGACCCCGCGTACGGCACACTCGTCTGCCATTGCGAACAGGTCACCCTCGGCGAGATCCGCGACGCCCTGCACTCCACGATCCCGCCCGGCTCCCTGGACGGCCTCCGGCGCCGTACGCGCGCCGGGAGCGGCCGCTGCCAGGGGTTCACCTGCGGGGCCGAGGTCCGCGCACGGTACGAGGAGGCCCGGCCGTGACCCGGCTCGAACGGTCCGTGGACGTACTCGTCGTGGGCGGCGGCCCCGCGGGGCTGAGCGCGGCGGCCGAACTCGCCGCCTCGGGCGCCGGCCACGTCGAGCTCCTGGAGCGCGAACGGGAAGCGGGCGGGATGCCGCGCCTCTGCCTCCACGGCGGATTCGGCGGACGGGGTACGGGAAGAGGCCCGGCAACAGGGCCGAGAGGCGGAATGACCGGTCCCGCATTCGCCCAGGGGTGTGTGGCGGCGGCGATCGGGGCCGGAGTCGCCCTTCGCACCCATGTCAGCGTCACCGGCTGGGACGGGCCGCGCACCGTCGAGACGACGGGACCGGCCGGGCTGGAACGGATCACCGCCCGCGCCGTCGTCCTCGCCACCGGCGCCCGCGAACGCCCGCGCACCGCCCGCCTGGTTCCCGGCAGCCGCCCGGCGGGTGTCTACACCACCGGCGCACTCCAACGGGCCGTCCACGTCCACGGACAGCGCATCGGCACCCGCGCGGTGGTCATCGGCAACGAGCCCGTCGGCCACGCCGCCGCGGATACCCTGCGCACCGCCGGACTGGAGATCGTCGCCATGGTGACCGACCAGCCGGCGACCCCGCTCCCCGCCCTCGTACGCGCACGTTCCGGTTTCCCTCTCCTCACCGGCACGACCGTCACCGGCCTGACCGGCAGGACCCGGCTGTCCGGAGTGGAGCTGCGCCACGGCGACGGCCGCACCACGACCCTGCGCTGCGACACCGTCGTCTTCACCGGCGACTTCGTTCCCGAGCACGAACTGGCCAGGCGCGGCGGGCTCGTGCTCGACCCGGGCACCCGAGGCCCCGCATACGACTCCGGGTACCGCACCTCGCGGAGCGGGGTGTTCGCCGTCGGGAACCTGCTGCACGCCGCGGAGAGTGCGGCGGTGGCCGCGGCCGAGGGCCGCGCCGTCACCGCGCCCGTACTCCGCTTCCTGGCAGGCCAGGACAGACCCGCCGACCGCCAGGTCCCGCTGGAGGTGGACTCCCCGCTCCTCTGGGTGGCACCGAACCGTGTCGCCCCCGAAGCGGCTCTCCCTCTCGGCGGCCGCTTCGTCCTGCGCACCGGACGGCGGCTGCCGCGCCCGCACCTCGTCGTCAGTCAGGACGGACGTGAACTCCACCGGCAACGACTCCTGCTGCCCGCCCTGCCGGGCCGTCCGTTGCATCTGGGCGCAGGCTGGCTGGAGCGGATCGACCCGCACGGCGCGCCCGTGCGGATCACCGCTCTCTGAAAGCACCTGCCGGCACCACGCACCCAGATCTCACAACTGCCCCTCCAGCCCGTCGAGAATCAGGTCGAGTCCGGGCTCGAACTCGTTCGCGTAGGCATAGCCCGGCCGAAGGGCATGATCGGTGATCATCTCGGTGAGGTGGGGATACGTGTCGGCCGGCAGCTGCTCCATGATGGTCTCCGCCACGTCCTCCAGATCCTGCGACGTATCGAACGGCAGGCTCGATTCCTGCAGAACGAACCCGTACACGTAACTGTCGAGGGTGGAGAACGCCTGGGCCGCCTCCGCGATCGAGAACCCCGCGCCGCGCAGCCGCCCGATGACCCAGTCGTGGTGCCGCAGCGTCGCCGGCCCCGGATTGCGCCGGGACTCCAGCAGCCCCAGCGCCCAGGTGTGACGTGAGAGCACCGCACGAGCGGAGACGGCGCGTCGGCGCATGGCGGACTTCCAGTCGGCCGCGTCGTGAGGCAGCTCGATCTCACCGAAGACCAGATTGACGATGCCGTCGAGGATCTCGTCCTTGTTGGCCACGTGGTGGTAGAGCGACATGGCCTCCACCCCGAGCTGCTCGGCCACCTTCCGCATGCTCACCGAGGCGACTCCTCGCTCGTCGGCCACGCGCACGGCGGCCTGGAGGACGAGTTCCCTGCTCAGGGCGCGCCGGTGCTTCTGTTCTGCTCCGGGGGTCTCTGCTCCGGGGGTCGATGCCACCTGTCATCTCCGGGGTCTCTCCGACGTTTCGCCGCCTCTGCCGCTTGACGGCCTTACAGCTGTAAGGATAATAGCTCCAAGCACTCCCTTACAGGCGTAAGGGAGTGGCTTGCGAAGGTGTCGGCCCGCCGGAACATCCGGCAGCCGGCTGGAAGGGGGCACGCGTGGACACGCGACAGGCACAGGAAATGGCCGACGACCAGAGGCGGTTGAAGGTCTGCATCGTCGGAGCGTCGGGCAAGCTCGGCCGGTACATGGTCCAGCACGCCCTGGACCGGGGCTACGAGGTCGTAGGGGTGTGCCGTGAGCAGAGCGTCGGCAAGCTGGCCGACTTCGAGGGCCGCATCACCGTCCTCCCGGGAGCGACGGACGACAGGGAAGTCATCGCGCGCGCAGTAGCCGGCTGCGACGGAGTCCTGACGGTCCTGGCCCCGTGGGGCGTCCACGGCTACTCGACCGGAACGGCCCAGGCGGTGCTCGACCACGCTCCGGCTGGGGCGCGGCTGGTCTTCTCGTGCGGCTGGCACATCACGCGGGACGGCAAGGACGTGTACTCGCTGAAACTCCGCGCCTTCCTCAAGATCTTCGGCCCGCTGGCACGACTGATCCGCGTGGGAGACATCGACGATCAAGTGGAGGCGTGCCGCCGGGTGTTCGCGAGCGACACCCGCTGGACAGTGGTACGCGGCAGCAACCTCGAAGAGGGCGCGAGCCAGGGACTACCGGTCTGGACCCGCCGCGTCGGCGACCCGGTCCTCGCCGACAACATCACGCGCCGGATCGACTTCGCCCTGTTCATGGTGGAGGCGCTCACCGACGACGAACTGATCTGCGAGGCCCCGGCGATCGTCAGCTGCCGAACGACGTCGGCCCGCACACACGCCCCGTCGAGGTGACCTGCTGACGCGCGCACGGAGACCTCCGGCAAGTGCGGCCGGAGGTCTTCGCGGTCGGCTCCGGCAGGGCGCGAATCCACGACACCCGCCCCAGGAGAGCGGGTCTCAGGGGATCAGCAGCCAGTCCGCGCCCACCGCCGCGGCGAGGCCCGTGCCCAGGAGCCAGCTGGCGAGGCGGGTGCGGCCGTTTCTGCTGAGTTCGATCACGATGCCGCAGAGGATGAGCGCCAGCCCGTACACGCCGACGACCAGGACGGAGGACCGGCTCGCGATGCGCAGGGCGAGGACCACGGCCATGGCCGCCATGCCCACCGATGAGAGGGCGATCCGGAGGTGGCGGGCCTGACGTGGTGTCAGTCTGCCGGACTCGGTGTCCGGTTCGGATATCGGTGCGTCCGCGTCCGTGCCCTGGTCCTGCTCTTCGTGCTGGTCCCCGTCAGAAATGCTCATGACGACGGATCGTAATCGTTCACCGATTCGCCCGTGGACGGCACCGGTCCGGCCTACTCCAACAGGCGCGGTGCCTCCGCGGCCGCGTCCACCGCCTTCGGGCTCTCCGCCTCGACCCGGTCGGCCAACTCCTCGGCCCACGTGATCAGGGGGCCGACGCCGATGCCGTGCGCACCCGCGTCCCGGTAGGCGGAGACCGCCGCCGCTCCGCGTCGCAGCAGTCTCGCTCCGCCCGACGCGTTGCCCCGGGCGGAATGGGTCAGGCCCACGGCCAGCTGGGCCAGGCCGCGCCACAGCTCGCGCTCGGCGGCCGGGCCCGATTTCCAGGCGTCCTCGAACACTTCGTGTGCGTGGAACGGCATTCCCGCGTCCAGGAGTCGCTGCGCCTCCCGCACCGTTTCCTCGGGGGTGCGCACCACGCCCTCGGGCTGACGTTCCACCCCCGGAGCCCCGTAGGGCAGGGGGCGCCCCAGCCCGTCCCGGGGGCGTGCGCTGCGCGCCCGGCCTTCGGAATCACGGTCCCTGCGAGTCTCGTCCACCCTCCGATTGTGCCTCGCACCTGCAAGGAACTCTCAGAACCCTGTCCGCGAGGCGCCGCGCGCGACTAGTCTCAACAGTCGTCATAGCCAGACTTTGGGAAGGGTAGGCATGAAGCCGTCCCGGCCGTTGTACGAGCGCGAACCGGAACTCGCCGCTGCCGCACAAGCCGTGGACGCCCTGTGTGGCGCCCAGGCGTCCGGCGGGCTGCTGGTCTTCAGCGGGGAGGCGGGTATCGGCAAGACCGCGCTGCTCGCCGAGGTCCAGGCCATAGCGGCCGGCCGCTGCACCGTCTGGTCCGCACGCGGCGGCGAGACCGTCACCTCCGTACCGTTCCATGTCGTACGCCAGCTGCTGCAGCCCGCGCTGGACCGGTTCCCCGAGGACGAGACCCGGGCCCTGTTCGGCGACTGGTACGAGATCACCGCTCCCGCGCTCGGCCTCGCCGAGCCGACCGGACCGCAGCCCGACCCGCAGGGTGTCCGGGACGGCCTCGACTTCGTCGTGGGCCGGCTCGCCTCGCGGCTCAGCCACCGGCCGCTGCTGCTCATGGTGGACGACGCCCACTGGGCCGACGGCGAATCCCTCGCCTGGCTCGCCTCGTTCACCGCGCGTCTGAGTGAACTGCCGGTCCTCGTCGTCCAGGCGCACCGCCCGCAGGAGCTGGCCGAGCGCAACGCGGCCCTGACCGCCGCGCACGGCGAGCCCGCGGGGCACAAGGGCCTCGTCCGGGTCGCCCTGCGCGCACTCACCCCGGACGCCACGGCCGAACTCGTCCGCGCGGGCCTCGGTGACCACGCCGACGACCCCTTCTGCCGCGAGGTGTGGGCCGTCACCGGCGGCAACCCGTACGAGGCCGTCGAACTCGTCGCCAAGGTGCAGGACCGTGAGCTGCCGCCGGTCGAGGAATCCGCAGGCATGCTGCGTGAACTGGGCGCCTCGGCGCGCGGCAGCGGGCTCGTCGCCCGGCTCGAACGGCTGGGTACCAATGCCAACCGGTTCGCCTGGGCGGCCGCCGTCCTCGGTACCGACATCTCCCAGGAAGTGGCCGCCACCCTCGCCGGGATGAGCTCGGCGGAGGCCGCTGACTGCACCGCACGGCTTCGTGACGCCCGTATCGTCAGCGGTTTCGACCCGCTGGAGTTCGTCCATCCGCTGATCGCCACCGCCGTGTACCGCTCGATCCCGCCGGCCACGCGCACCGCCTTCCACGGCCGGGCCGCCTGGGCGATCACCCGGGCCGGCCTCGGCGCCGCCGCGGCCTCCCGCCACCTGCTCGAAGTCCACCCGGACGACGATCAGGAACTGGTCGCACAACTCCGCGAGGCCGCAGGCCAGCACCTCGCGGTCGGCGCCCCCGAAGCGGCCAGGCGCTGCCTCGAACGGGCCCTGGAGGAACCCCCGCGCCCCCAGGACAAGGCGGCCCTGCTGTACGAACTGGGCTGCGCCACGCTGCTCAGCTCGCCACCCACCACGGTGCAGCACCTCCGCGCGGCCCTCGACATGCCAGGGCTCAACGACGAAGTGCGGATCGACGCCACGTTCCGGCTCGCGGCAGCGCTCGCCCACAACAACCAGCTGAAGGAGGCGGCGATCTCACTCGCCGCCGAGGCGTCCCGTACCGCCCCCGGGCCCGGTCTGATGCGCCTGCAGGCCGGGCACTTCCTGTGGGAAGGCATGCAGGCGGTCGAGGACGACGGGCCCGCACGCTCACGCAGGCTCTCCCGCAACGCGGACCACCTGACCGGCCGGGACAACGCCGAACGGGCCCTGCTCATCCTGCGCGCCTTCGACGCCATGCTCCGCGGCGAAAACGCCCAACTCGTCGTCGACCTCTGCGAACGCGCCCTCGTCAACGGACATCCGGCCCGCGGTCTCGGCTGGACCGACACGGAGTGGGGATTCGAACTCCCCACCCTGGTCGGCATCACCTACGCGTTCACGGACCAGCTCGACCGGGCCGAGGAGCTGTTCGGCGAGGCCGTGCGCGCCTTCGAGATCTCCGGCTGGAGCGGTGCGCACCTCGCCTTCGCCCACACACTCCTCGGACTCGTCCACCGCCGGCGCGGACGCCTCGCCGAAGCCGAGGGGTTCCTGCGCGAGGGCCTGCGCCTCGCCGACCGTGTCGGCAGCGGGCTGCCCGTCCACTGGGACGCGGCCTGTCTGCTCATCGACACCCTTCTCGCCCGCGGCCGGATATCCGAGGCCCGGCTGGTCGCCGACCGGTACGACTTCGGTGCGCCCTATCCCAGCGCGATGGTGCTGCCCGACGGCCCGTGCGTCCGGGGCCGGCTGCTGCTCGCCGAAGGCCGTACGAAGGAGGCCATCGCCGAACTCGAAGCCGCGGGCGTCGCGATGGAGGCCCGCGAACGCTTCAACGTCGTCTGGGCGCCCTGGGCCTGCGACCTCGCCCGTGCGCTGGTCGACGTGGATCCGGTCCGCGGCGCCCAGCTCGCCGCCAGAGCCCGCGTCCACGCCGAGCGGTTCGGAACGGACACCGCGATCGGCGGGGCTCTGCGCTGCGTCGCCCTCTTCGCACCGGCGGAGGAGGCGGAGCACCTGCTGTCCGAAGCCGTCCGCCATCTGGAGATCACCCCGACGACATCGGCGTACGAGCACGCACTGGCCCGGTTCGACTACGGGGTCGCGATCCGTTCCGCACGGGAACTGGCGAGGGCCCAGAAGATGGCCACGGCGTGCGGAGCCGAGGGCCTCGCGACCCGCGCCCAGCAGGCACGGGCGTCATTGCGGACCTCGGAGTGAGGTAATGTTTCCCATGCGCGGCCACCCGGGGCAACCGGAGGGTAACGCATCGGGACGTGGCGCAGCTTGGTAGCGCACTTGACTGGGGGTCAAGGGGTCGCAGGTTCAAATCCTGTCGTCCCGACTGGAGACAGTCGCATGTCAGGGCCGGTTTCGGAGAAATCCGAAACCGGCCCTTGGCCGTTCTTGGGGACCGTCGCGGTGTTTGCGCGCGCTGCTACCGGTTACACGAGGAGTGTTCCTGACGCCGAGCAGAGCAAGGGTGAATGACATGGCTGCCGATGAGAAGACCCAGGCAAAGACCGAGCAGGCCAAGGGCAAGGTCAAGGAGGCCGCCGGCCGCGCGACCGGGAACGAACGCCTCACCGCCGAAGGCCGGGCCGACCAGACCAAGGGCGACGCCCGCCAGGCCAAGGAGAAGGCGAAGGACGCCTTCAAGCACTGACTCCTGCGAGAGCGCGACGCGATCTCTCCGCGATGTGTGTGGCCCGGCCCGTGCCGGGCCACACACATGTCGGGCAGCGCGGGCGTGAGGCGTGCGCCGGGTCGGACCGGTCGCCATTCCTCCGGCTCTCCTCCCGCTCCGGGTCGCTTCCGCCCGGTGCTCAGCTGACGTCCCCGCCGTGCCGGGGCTTCGGAGCGCCCGGTGGTACGAAGCAGGCGGTGATGGTCTTGCCCGATGCCTGCGGATGCGTGGCCCAGCCGTCGGCAAGCGCGTCGACGATGGCCAGTCCGCGCCCTCCGGTCGTCGTGAGGTCTTCGGGCTGCTTGGCGGGGGGCAGTGGGTCGGAGTCGTGGACGCTCACGTGCAGGCAGTGGCCGTCCCAGGTGAGGACCAGTTGGGCGTCGCTGTGCGCGTGCACGTGTGCGTTGGTGATCAGTTCGGAAACGCTGAGCAGTATCGCGTCCACCATCTCGGGGGCGTCCTTGGTCCACTCCAGGAACGCCAGGTGCTCCCGCGTCCACCGACGGCCGGCCCGCACCCCTTGCGACACCGGAAACGACTGCGCCCATCCCATCGCGCGCAGCGACGTGTCCTTCGTCATCGGCCCTCCCTCACTCGGCTCTCCTCTCCGCCTACCCCCGCCTTCGAGGCATACCCCCGCAACCCCGGCACGCAGCCCGGCCGGCGTTCCGAAGTCGAAGCGGAAACGGGGCCTGTTCCTGGGAGGTCGGGGCACATGCACCTCACCCCCTTCGAGAGGAGCACCCCATGCTCGGCATAGCCGCGGCCGTCCTGTTCGCCATCGCTTTCCTGATCAACGCAGCAGACATCACCACCAACGACGTCTTCTCCTCGGTGAACGTCATGCTCCTGGGCCTGACACTTCTTGCCCTGCACGTCGCGGGAATCGGAGCCGGCCGCCCCTCCCGCAGACGCTGACGACCCCGGCGGGAAACCCGGCGCGGGCGAGCGCTCATCGAGCTTTCCTTCTCTCCCGCACCACGCAGAACAGCCCTGGCCCCGAGTCGATTCGGGGCCAGGGCTGTTCTGTCATCCAGGGCCTGGAACTACTCGCACGCTTTCCGTCCTCCTGCCAACAGCTGCTGCATCCGGGGACGGTGGGCCCCGGCCACCCCACCGACACGTGCCCGGCGACGGTCTGCCCCGCGAACACCGGAGCCACCCACGCAGGAGTCGTGGACCGGAGGGGCCGTACCGGAGTGATCCGATTCGGCCCCTCCGGATGTGCGGGACTGGTTCAGGCAAGCAGCTTTGCCTTCGCCTTCTCGTACTCCTCCGGCGTGAGGTCGCCCTTGTCCTTGAGCTGGGCGAGGTTCGCCAGGTCGGTCACATGGCTGCTGCCGCCCCCGCCCTCGCTGCCGGCGGCCTGCCGCACGTACTGCTTGAAGGCGGCTTCCTGGTCCCTGACCTGCTTCACATCGCGTTCGCCCATGCTCCGGCCCCTGGCGATGAGGTAGACCAGCACGCCGAGATAGGGCAGGAGGATGACGAGGATCAGCCAGGCGGCCTTGCCCCAGCCGCTCAGCGAGTGGTCCCGGAAGATGTCCGTGACCACCTTGAAGAGCAGGAAGAACCACAGCACCCAGAGAAACAGGTACAGCATGGTGAGGAAGACGTTCAGGAGCGGATAATCGTCCACGGGTGACTCCGATCACACGATTCGTTCCTTATTCATACATCTGTGCCGAATGTCCCGCATCCCGGAGCGGCCGAAAGGCGTACGTGCTCAGCCGGCCCGGTGCGCCACACCGATGGGCAGGTGGTGCGCCGCCGGGTGCTCGATGGCGAGGTCCGGGCGCCAGGCCGTCAGGACCTGAGCCGAAGGGTGGAACAGCGGCTCCGGGATCTCGTCGAGGCCGGTCCACCGCCAGGCGCTGATCAGCTCCGGCTCGGTCACCTCGGGGACTCCGGACCCCACCGTCACCACGGCCCCCATGGAGATGCGGTTGATGCCGCCGACCACGTCGTGCAGCATCGCGAAGACCGTCACCGCGTCCTCGGAGACCTCCAGCCCGGTCTCCTCGCGCAGTTCCCGCACGGCCGCGGCGGCGATGGACTCGTTCGTCGGGTCGACCTTCCCGCCCGGCAGCTCCCACGTGCCGCTGTGGTGCCGGCCCAGCAGAATCCGGCCCTCCTGGTCCTGCACGATGACGCCCACGCCGAGCGCCGCCTGTGCCACCGGGGGACGGGTGTTGCGGGTGTGACGGTCCACGGAATCAGTGGTCATGCTGCTCTGCTCCCTGCGCGTGCGGAACGGGGGCGCCGCGCCCGGTGACGGACGCGGCGCCCGGAATCGTCAGCGGTCCTGCGACAGCGCGTACAGCTCGGCGAAGAGTCCGCCCGCGTGCGCCAGCTGCTCGAAGGTCCCCTCCTCCCGGATGCTGCCCTTGTCCAGGACGATGATCCGGTCGGCCATCCTCACATTGTCCAGGCGGTGGGTGACGACCAGGGTGATCCGGTCCCGTGCCATCCCGCGCAGCTCCGAGAAGATCCGGTGCTCACCCCGGGCGTCCATCTCGCTGGTGGGCTCGTCGAGGATGAGGAAACCGGGCTTCCGGTACATCGCACGGGCGCACGCCAGCCGCTGCCACTGACCGCCGGAGAGCTCGTGGCCGCCCCACAGGGAACGGGCGAGCAGCGTGTCCAGGCCATCGGGCAGTTCCCGGATCGCCTCGTCCATGCCGACCTGTTCGGCGGCCTGCCACACGAGGTCGTCACCGTGCCTCCGGGGCTGACCGAGGTCGATGTTCTCGCGCGCGGCGAGCGGCCAGTGGCCGTTCTGCTGGGGCACGAGGCCGACATGGCGCCACACCGATTCGGCGTCCGCCGAGGCCAGGTCGGTGCCGTCCCAGTGCACCGATCCCGCGGTGGGGAGCGTCAGCCCGGTCAGCAGGCGTACGAGTGTCGACTTGCCGGCCCCGTTCTCACCGACCAGCGCGACGACCTCGCCCCGGCGCAGCGTGAGGGAGACCGGGTGCAGGGCGGGCGTGGACTTCTTCGGGTAGCTGAAGGCCGCCTGTGTCAGGCGGATTTCGGCGGGGGCATGCGGCGTCGCGGTGCCGCGACGGGTGGTGAGCTCCCGGGCCCGGCCGAGGAAGCGGTGGTAGTCGTCCAGATAGAGGGCGTGGTGGAACATGGCCGCGCCGTAGCGGATCACCGCGTTCAGTGAGCGTCCCGCCGTCTGGGAGGCGACGATCGCGGTGCCCGCGATGGCGAGCGTCATCCGGTCCGACACGACGAGCGCCGCCAGCGAACCCCACATCCCGACGGTGAACACCCCGCTCAGCGAGGCCGCGAGGGCGTTGACGCGGAGGTGGAGCGGCGCCGCCGCCAGTGCCCGGCCCTCGACCCGGTCGCACATCGTGCGGTACCAGAAGTGCAGGTAGGGCCGCATGGTGTTGGCGCGCAGCTCGTCGGCGAGTGTCGGGGTCGTGAGGAACCAGCGCATCATGCCCCGGGTGTTGCGGGCCGAGACCGAGGCGTCGAACACCCGGTAGTCGATCCGGGCGCTGATCACCCCGCCCATCCCGCGCGGCACCACGGACAGCAGCAGTACACCGAGGAGCAGCGGGTGCAGCACCGTGAGCACGGACGCCGCCGAGAGCAGCTGCACGAGGCCGTTGGTCATGTTCTTGGCGTCCTCGGCGAGGTCGACGGCGCGCAGGGCGCCGATCTCCGCGGCCTGACTGCGGTCGGTGAACCCCTCCTCGTCGTACGCGGAGAGCTCGACCCGCATGAGCAGGTCCACCATGGCGAGATCCGTGGCCGAGGCGACCTGCGGGTTCAGCCTGCGGGTGGCCCAGTCGGCCACGATCCAGGCGCCCGAACCCACCCCCAGGGCGACGCCCGCCACCAGCAGCGAGGGCCCGGCCTCGCGCAGACCCGCCGCCGCGCCGGGGGCGCCGAACAAGGGACCCATGGCCTGCGCCACGGCGGCGAGCATCACGGCGGTCCCGATGCCCGAGAGGACCTGGCACACGAGCACGGTCACGACCATCCGCCGGTCGACCGACCAGGCGAGCCGGAAGGTGCGCCCGAGCGCGGCCGGGATACGGCGCGCCATGTCGGCCAGTGACGCGTCCTCCATGGCGTTGGAGTGCACCCGGCCCACGAAATTCAGCTCGGGTGCGGAGGGACGCGGGGTCCCGGACTTCTGTTCCTGGCGTGGCAACGAGGCAGCGGCGTGATCGCCCCGCAGGGCTGAGGAGGCGTCAATACCGGGTGCCGACCGGCCGAGGGCAGAACGGATCGCATCGAACGCGGGATGAACGCGCAAACGCCCAAGGCGGGTGCGGACAGGGCTCATTACTCCTCCTGGAGTGGTGTCGCCGGACACGAGCGCCCGGACAACGCCGCTGATCAAGCGGCCGTAACGGAGGAGCGGGGACTACCTGTCGAGAGGATGTGCGTACGGGGTCGCGAAGCCCGTGGAGCGTCCGGCGCGGCGGTCGTAATCCTGCGTTCGAATCACTCGTGCGGTGGGAAGACGCTCGATCGGGGGATTGCATTGCGTTGGTGAAGTGCGAGGGGGCCGCGCTCTCCCGCTGTGGCCGCGCATGGGTCGCGGGGGCTTGCGAAGGCATACGCGTACGGGGGCGGCGGCCGCCCCCGGCCTTGTCATGGCCCGTGCCCGTGGGCCTTGTCATGCACGGTGCCCGCGCTTCGGGGGCCTCGTCTCGGACCGGACGGGACGGGCGGGACAGGGCGGAAGGGTGGGGCAGGCCGGCCGGATGTCACACGGCGAGCCGCAGCGACGTGGCGCAGATGCCGAGCCGGACGGTCTGGCCCCAGGTCAGTTCCAGGGCGTCGGCCTCCATCCCGTCGCCGAACACCATTAGCCGGTCCGACTCGACGGTGAGTTCGAGGCCCTGCCCGCGCCCCAGTTCACCCGCCACCAGTGACGTGCCGGTCGCGGGCGACGGCCATGCCTCGCGTACGAACCAGAGCAGCCGGGGATCGGACGGTGCGGGCAGACTCAGTTCGCTGCCGCGTTCCAGCCAGAGCGAGCGGAGCCAGCCCGTCGCGCCCGTGCCGGTGCCGACGAGGACGCCCGACGACGCCTGGGCCTCCCCGGCGCGCGGGGCGCCGTCGGCGGCCAGGTGGTAGCGGGCGGTCTGGTGGCCGGGCGGCCCGAGGTAGATCTCGTTCAGTGCGATCAGCCGTTGGGTGTCGTCGGCCACCGCCTCAACCATGGTGAGGGTGTCCACCTGGGCGCCCGGCGCCGCCGCCGACCGGAGCAGGGCCGCGGCGTCCCGCGCGCGGTGGCGTACGAGGACACCCGGATTGCGCCCGGGATCGGTGTCGATCCCCACGACCGGCTGACCCGACAGATACTTGGCGGCATTGGCGACCAGTCCGTCCTGGCCGACCACGATCACCACGTCCTCGGGGCCGAAGAGGAAGCGGTCGAGATCCTGGCGCTCCACCCGGGACCGCCGCCACTGGAGCGGGACGGCAGCCGCCACGTCGTTGAGTGCCTGCTGGGTGCGGTGATGACGCAGGGCCACCTCCTCGATGGACCGGCCGCGCCCGGAGAGGAAGAACGCGGCCTGGCCGTGTGTGCCGTGCCGGGCCAGCAACTCCTCGTACTCCGTCGTGCGGTGGACGAGCACGGCCCGCGGCGCGAGGCTCACGGCCGGGTCCCGGTCTCCGGGCGGCCGAGCTTGGCGAGCAGCCCGGTGAGGACGTCGGGGGAGAGGGTGAGGCTGTCGATGCGCGGCAGGTTCTCCGCCAGCCGGGTGGCCGCCAGGGCGTGCAGGGTCCCGGGGTCGACGTCCGCGTGCACGCGGAGCCAGGCGGCCTGGGCCTCGGCGCGGGCCGCACCGATATCGCGGGCCGCCTCCGCTTCCGCGCGGGTGAGGCGCACCTTGCGGGCCGCCTCGGCCTCCGTGCGCACTCCGTCCGCCGCCGCCTTCTCCTCGGCCTCCCGTCGCGCGTTGGTGCCCCGCTGGTCCACCAACTGCTCTTCTCTGCGGGCCAGTTCGATCTGGCTGGCGAGCTCGTTCTCGGCGATGGTCCGTTCGCGCTCGACCGCCACGGCCCGGCGTTCGTAGGTGGCCCGGTCGGCCTCCTGCTGGATCTGTTCCCGGGCCGGGGTCCGCAGCGCGCGCTCGACCTCCGCCTCGGGCCGGATGGCCACCACGCGTACGGCCACGACGTCGATGCCGGTGTCGGGCAGGCGGGGTTCGGCGGCGAGGCCGGTGGCGACCCGTTCCCTTACCGTCGCGACGCCGTCCACGAGCGCGACGGCGAGCGGCGTGCGCGCCAGGGCGTCGAGCGTGTGCTGCTGCGCGGTCTCGGTGAGCAGGGTGCCGATCTGCTCCAGCGGTGCGCTGCGCCAGGCACCGGTGTCGGGGTCCACGGAGAAGTCCAGCCGGGCCGCCGCTCCGGCGGGGTCGCTGATCCGGTACGTCACGGTGGCCTGCACGGTGACGTCCTGGAAGTCGGCGGTGCGGGCGTGGAAGGCCATGGCGAGCTCGCGGTCGTCGACGGGTACCTCGGAGAGCGCCGCCGTCAGTGACCGGTACCAGAAGCTGAGCCCCGTGCCGTCGTGGCTGAGCTTGCCGCGCTTGTGGTGGCGGATGTGCGCGGTGGGCGCGGAGCGCAGGTGGCGCCAGCCGAAGCGCCTGGTGATGTCGGCCATGTGTATCCCGGTCCCCTCTTTGTCGTCACCTGGACGATAACGGGGGAGGGGCTATATCGTCAAGGGGACGAAAAGGGAATCCGGACTCCCCCTGCCGCCAGGTAGCGGGCGGGCAGCTCCCCGCCGCCGTGCACCGCCAGATCAGCGCCGTTGACATAGGCCGCCAGGCCGCTCGCCAGATACAGGCAGGCGTGCGCGACATCGCCGGGGACCGCCATCCGTCGCATCGGGACGACTTCGGCCACCGCTGCCCCGCCGTCCTCGCCGTAGACCTTCGCCGCGCTCTCGGTGCGGATGAGGCCGGTGGTGATGTGGTTGACGCGCACCCGTGGGGCCCACTCCAGGGCCAGGGCCCGGGTCAGTCCCCATAGACCCGCCTTCGCCGCCGTGTACGCGGCGGTGCCCGGCTGCGGGGTGCGGGCGGCGACGCTTCCGATGTTGATCACGCAGCCGCCTTCGTCCTGGCTCTGCATGACCCGGTTCGCGGCCTGCGACACGTAGAACGGGGCGAGCAGGTTCAGAGCGACGATCTTCTCCACGAAGCGCGGGGACGCGGTGGCCGCGTCCGCGGCGGGCGACCCTCCGGCGTTGTTGACCAGCACGTCCAGTCGCCCGAACCGTTCGACGGCGGTGTCCACGAGCGCCGCCGCGGCCTCAGGATCACGGACGTCCGTCGCCCTGAACGCGCACCGCCGCCCATCACTCCCCGGCAGGGTGCCCGGGGCGCTCCGGCCGCAGACGAGGACGTCCGCGCCCGAGGCGAGGAATGCCTCGGCGATGGCGGCGCCGATGCCCTTGGTCCCGCCGGTGACGATCACCACTCGCCCGGTGAAGTCGATCGGGTTGCCGACGTCCATGATCCGCCTCTGCCGCTGTCGGGTTACGGGGCTGCCCGGTGGGCGGGAATCTACCAACTGTTTGTTTGATTGAGGAGGGGCAGGGGATGGGCGGGATCGGTGAGGTGCGGGAAACGCGGCCGGCCGGTGACCTCGCGAGAGGACACCGGCCGACCGGACGGTGCGCCGCCCCCGTCCCCACGGTGCGGCGCAGGCGGGCCGTCGTCCTCCGCTGGGGACGACGGCCCACGTTCATCAGGCCCCGGGCGGGGCGGCCTCGGCTCCGATTCCCAGCGCGGGAAGGACCGAGCTCTCCACGAAACGGGTGAGATACGCCTCGTCGGCGTACCGCCCCTCCAGCAGGGGCCGGGCCCGCATGACGCCCAGGAGCTGCGTGGCCACGAACTCGGCGGCGGGGGCGTCCGCGGCGATCTCGCCGCGCTCCCGGCCGCGCCGGACCATGTCCTCGATCGCGGCGATCTGCGGCAGGATCAGCGCCTCGCGCAGGGCGCACAGCAGTTCCGGGTTCTGCAGGGCGGCGTGGCTGAGCGCGTGCGACAGCGGGGTGTCGTGCCCCGAGGCCGCACCGATGGCCCGCGCGGCCTCCCGCAGGTCGTCGGCGAGCGAGCCCGTGTCGATGGGCGGAAGCAGCATGCGCCTGGTGCCGTGCAGGGCGGCCACGACCAGCTCCGGCTTGGAGCCCCACTGCCGGTAGAGCGTCGACTTCCCGCACCGGGTGCGGGAGGCGACTCCCTCCATGGTCAGCGCCTCGTAACCGCTCTCCCGGATCAGATCCAGCACCGCCGCGTAGAGCTCCTGTGCCCGCTCCGGCGTGATCTTCGATCGGCGGGAGGTGGCTGCTGACTCCTGTGCGGGCTCGTGCGACGACATGGGCTTTCCCTCTCAGCGACGGTGCGACGAGGTCCTTCGATACGCCAGTGTACCGATACGCGGGTGTACCGATACGTTCGCGTATCGGTACACTGGCGTATCGATACGGCATGGAGTGGACCATGCCGCCGTAACAGCGCTTCGTCAGCAAAGGGGCACCGGGTGATACACGCCCGCAGAGAGCCTGCAGAACGGGAGCCGGACACTTCTGCCCGACCGCCCCTCGTCCGCGAGCTTCTTCTCGTCGTAGGACTCTTCCTCGTCTACAAACTCGGCCGCCAGGCCGCGAACGGACATGTCGAGGAGGCGTTCCGCAACGCCGGACACGTCTGGGACTTCGAGCGCGCCGTGCGTCTCCCCGACGAAGGAGCGGTGCAGGGGCTGCTGCTGCACGGCGACACTCTGATCCACCTGGCGAACACCTACTACGCGACGGTCCACTTCCCCGCCACACTGCTGTTCCTGGTGTGGCTGTACTGGCGCCGCCCGCGCCACTACGTCTGGTCGCGCCGCATCCTCGCCGTGCTCACGGGTGCCGCGCTCGCGCTCCACCTGGTGTTCCCGCTCGCCCCGCCCCGCATGCTGGACGCCGCCGCCCTCGTCGACACCGGTCAGGTGTACGGCCCGACGGTGTACGGAGCCACGCCCGCGACCGACTCCATGGCCAACCAGTTCGCCGCGATGCCCTCGCTGCACTTCGGCTGGGCCGTGATGGTCGCCGTCGGCCTTATCGTTGCCACCCGCTCCCGGTGGCGCTGGTTGTGGCTGCTGCACCCCGCGGCCACGCTGCTCGTCATCGTGGGTACCGCCAACCACTACTGGCTGGACGCGATCGTCGTATCCGCACTGCTCGCCGTCGCGCTCGCCGCGCTCCGGCTGCCCCGCCCCGGCCGGGCCAGGGTCCACCTCCCGTGGCCCTCCGCCGCCGGAACGGTGTCCGGGGTGCCCGGTCCCGCCACGGCGGGGATGGCCGCGGCGGGTGCCGCGGCGCCCAGCGGGGCGACGGTGCTCGTCAGGTCCGGAGGCCCGCGATGAACGCCACGCTCACAGCGGTCGCGCTGTCCCTCGTCTCCGCCGCCGCCTACGCGCTGGCCGCCGTCGCGCAGGCCCGGCTCGCCGGACGTACCGAACCGACCGACGGTGTGCTGCGCATGCTCGGCCGGGGCGCCTGGTGGTCGGCGGTCGGTCTGAACGCCGGAGGCGCCCTGCTGCACGTGGTGGCGCTGAAGTACGGCCCGCTGACGCTGGTCCAGCCGCTCGGAGCCCTCACGCTCGTCGCCGCGGTGCCGCTCGGCGCACGCTCCGCGGGGCGCCGTGTCACCCGTACAGAATGGCGCGGCACGGTCCTCACCCTGCTCGGCCTCGGCGCGCTGCTGCTCGCGGCGGGCGGTGGCGCCGCGCACCAGACGCTGACGCTGCCGGAGGCGCTCGGGGTGGGAGGGGCGACGATGGCGATCGTCGCCGTACTCGGCAGGCCCGGCACGCGGCCGGGGCTCCGGCACGCGACGGCGGCCGGCATCACGTCGGGTGTCGCCTCGGCGCTGACCCAGACCCTCACGGTCGCCGTCACCGACCACACCACGGGGCCGCTGATCAGCTGGCGGCTGGTGACCGTCGCGCTGTTCGTCTCGGTGTTCGCGATGGGGGGTCTGCTGCTGGCGCAGATCGCGTTCCGGGGCGGACTCGGCGCCCCGCTGGCGGTCGTCACGCTGGCCAACCCGGTGGCTGCCGCAGCCGTCGGCATGGCCCTGCTGGGAGAGCGGCTCCAGGGCGGGGCGATCAGCCTGATTCCCGCGCTGCTCGGCACCACGGCTGCCGTACGCGGTGTGATCCTGCTCAGCCGGGCCACTGCGGAGGCGGCCGGGCCGAACCCGTCGGCCGCCCCTTCGCAGGCAGCCCCCACGCCGTCGAGAGTGATCATCGGCAGCCCCCGCGCACTGGACCGGCAGCCGCTCGGCGCCGAGGCGATGACCTCTTCGGTGGGCGGCGCGTAGGGACTGCCGTCCGGATCGTGCCGGGCCTGATTCCGTCAGGCGGGCTTCAGTCCTCCGCGAGGACCGGCTCGTCGGCGAGGGCTCTGGTCAGCCAGCCGATCCAGAAAGTCTCCATGTCGATTCCGCCGCGCAGCACGAGGTGCCGCAGCCGGTCCTCGTCGGCGGTCCGCTCGGGCGGGAAGTCGCGCTCCTCGATCCGCAGGTACTCCTCCAGCTGACGCCGGTGCAGAGCGAGGTGGCGGCGCAGTTCGGCACCCAGCCCCGCCGCCCCGACGACCGCTGCCGCACGCATGCGCAGCAACAGCGGATCGCGGACCGGCCGGGGGTCCTCGGGGAGGGCGACCCAGGCCGCCAGCTCGTCGCGGCCCGCGGGCAGGACCTCGTACTCCTTCTTCTGCCCACGGGCCGGCTGAGCCGGCGGCAGGGCCCGGATCTGCCCGGACTGCTCCAGTTTCCCCAGCTCGCGATAGATCTGCTGATGCGTGGACGACCAGAAGTAGCCGATCGACCGGTCGAACCTGCGCGTCAGCTCCAGCCCCGACGACGGCTTTTCGAGCAGGGCGGTGAGGATCGCGTGCGGGAGTGACATGGAGTGCATCCTAGGGAGGGGCGGGCCCGGCGGGTCACAGGGCTGCGGCGAGCTCCGTGCCCTGACGGATCGCCCGCTTGGCGTCCAGCTCGGCCGCCACGTCGGCGCCGCCGATCAGGTGCACCGGCCGGCCCGCTGCGGCCATCTCCTCGTACAGGGCGCGACGCGGTTCCTGCCCCGCGCACAGGACCACGGTGTCGACGGCCAGCACGTGCTGCTCGCCGTCCACGGTCAGGTGGAGGCCCTCGTCGTCGATGAGGTCGTAGGACGCGCCCGCGATCATCGTGACGCCGCGGTGGCGCAGTTCGGTGCGGTGGATCCATCCCGTGGTCTTGCCGAGACCGGCCCCGACCTTGCTCGTCTTGCGCTGGACCAGGTGCACGGTGCGCGGCGGCTTCGGCCGCTCGGGGGTGCGGAGACCGCCCCGGTCCGCGTACGAGGTGTCGACGCCCCACTGCCGGAAGAACACCTCGGCGTCCAGCGAGGCCGCGTCGCCGCCGTCCGTGAGGAACTCGGCGACATCGAAACCGATACCGCCCGCACCGACGATCGCGACCCGGTCGCCGACCGGCGCCCCGTCCCGCAGGACGTCCAGGTAGCTGACCACGCTGGGGTGGTCCACGCCCGGGATCGCGGGGGAGCGGGGCTCCACCCCGGTCGCGATGACGACCTCGTCGAAGGCTTCGAGCATCTCCGCCGTCGCCCGGGTACCCAGCCGGACCTCGATGCCCTGCTCCCTGAGCCGCGTACGGAAGTAGCGCAGGGTCTCGTTGAACTCCTCCTTGCCGGGGACCCGGCGCGCCACGTTGAGCTGGCCGCCGATCTCGTCGGCCAGGTCGAACAGCGTCACCGCGTGGCCGCGCTCCGACGCCGTGACCGCGCAGGCCAGACCGGCAGGGCCGGCGCCGACGACGGCGACGCTCTTACGGGTCCTGGTCGGGCTGAGCACCAGCTCCGTCTCGTGGCAGGCGCGCGGATTGACCAGGCAGGAGGTGATCTGGAGGCTGAAGATGTGGTCCAGGCACGCCTGGTTGCAGCCGATGCAGGTGTTGATCGCGTCGGCGCGGTCCGCCGCCGCCTTGGCGACGAAGTCGGGGTCCGCGAGGAACGGCCGGGCCATCGACACCATGTCCGCCCGGCCGGAGGCCAGGATCTCCTCGGCGACCTCGGGGGTGTTGATGCGGTTGCTGGTCACCAGGGGTACGGAGACGGCGCCGCGCACCTTCTCGGTCACCCAGGTGAAGGCGCCGCGCGGCACCGACGTGGCGATGGTCGGGATGCGCGCCTCGTGCCAGCCGATACCGGTGTTGATGATCGTGGCGCCGGCCGCCTCCACCTCGCGGGCCAGCTGGACGACCTCCTCCAGCGTGGAGCCGCCGGGCACCAGGTCCAGCATGGAGAGCCGGTAGATGAGGATGAAGTCGGTGCCGACGCGCTCGCGGACACGGCGCACGATCTCCAGGGGCAGCCGGATGCGGTTCTCATAGCTGCCGCCCCAGCGGTCGGTGCGGTGATTGGTGGCGGCGACGATGAACTCGTTGATCAGATAGCCCTCGGAGCCCATGATCTCGACCCCGTCGTACCCCGCGCGCTGCGCCAGTTCGGCGGCCCGGACGAAGTCCTCGATGGTCTCCTCGACCTCGTCGTCGGTCAGCGCGTGCGGGGTGAAGCCGCTGATCGGAGCCTTGAGCGCGCTGGGCGCGACCAGGTCGGCGTGGTGGGCGTACCGCCCGAAGTGGAGGATCTGCATCGCGATCCGGCCACCGGCCTCGTGCACCGCTTCGGTCACCTGCCGGTGCTGATCGGCTTCCGCCTCGGTCGTCATCTTCGCGCCGCCGGGGAACGAGCAGGCGCGGGCACTGGGCGCGATGCCACCGGTGACCATGAGGCCGACCCCGCCACGGGCACGGGCCGCGTAGAAGGCGGCCATGCGCTCGAAGCCGCGCTCGACCTCCTCCAGACCGATATGCATCGATCCCATGAGCACTCGGTTGGGGAGGGTGGTGAACCCGAGGTCCAGCGGGCTCAGCAGAGTGGGGTACGGGCTCATCCGGCGTCTCCTCGCGCAGTGTCGTCGAGCCAGTTGTAGACCACACCGGCGGCATTGTGCAACAAGTTGCATAATGACGTACGTCGCACTGGCGGCGGGCGCCGTGCCCGGACGGCGTAGTACGGCCGCACACCGAGGGCCGGGTGCGACGACAGTGGATGCGTACTGGTTCACACCCCACCTCTGGGAGACACCCATGGTTTGCCTCAGCCGGCGTGACCTCGGCCTGCTCGTCCTGCGTGTCGGCACGGGCGCGGTCCTCGCCGCCCACGGCACGCAGAAGCTGACCGGCTGGTTCGGTGGAGGTGGCATCCAAGGCACCACGGCCGCCATGGAGGCCATGGGCTTCCACCCGCCCAAGCACAGCGCGGTCGCCGCAGGTCTGGGCGAGACGGGCGGCGGTGTCCTGCTCGCCCTCGGCCTCGCCACTCCGGCGGCGGGAGCCGCCGCCGCCGGTGCGATGGCGGGTGCCGTCGCCGTGCACGCACCCGCGGGATTCTTCGCGCAGGGCGGGGGATACGAGTACCCGGCGTTCCTCGGCTTCACCGCCGCCGCGATCGGGCTCAGCGGTCCCGGCCGCTACTCGCTCGACGAGGTCACCTGGCACGTCCTCGACCGGCCTTGGGTGGTGGCCCTGGCCTTCGCGAGCAGCGCGGTGGCCGCGGCGGCCGTCGTCGGCAGGCGCGCGAGGGGGCAGGCGGCCCAGGCCGAGGAGGAGTAGGCCCTACGGGGCCGGCGAGCTGCGTCATCGCGCGGACGGGGAACACGACGGCGTGCTCCGGCCGCGCGTCGCCATGCTCCCGCCGCGGCCCGCCCCCGTAGGGCCGCGAGCTCTCGCCCTCGCACTTTGCGCGGATGGTATTGACCTCGGACTCTCCCGGTGTCAGGCTCTGCCCTGTCATAAATGCTCAGTGCACTGAGCATTTCTGCCGCGGTGCGGCACACAACGGAGCAGGGCGAGGGAGGGGCGGGCATGGACAAAGTGGTGTCCTCGGCCGACGAGGCCGTCGCCGATGTCCGCGACGGCGCGACGCTCGCGGTCGGCGGTTTCGGTCTCAGCGGTGTGCCGAACGCACTGATCCGGGCGGGCGGCACGGGCACACCCGCCTTCTACACCCCGGCCGGCGTCGGCACCCAGGTCGCGGACGGCGGTCTGCCGTGGCGTTACGACGGCGAGGGCGGCGTCGCGCCGGCCTCCCCGCCCAAGGAAGTGCGCGAGTTACGACGTCCCGTACATCCTGGAGCGCGGTATCCGTACCGACTTCGCGCTCGTACGGGCCGCCAGGAGCGACCGGCACGGCAACCTCGTCTTCAACAAGCCGGCCCGCAACTTCAATCCGCTCGCCGCCATGGCCGGCACGGTGCGCTCCCGGAGCCGGCGCCGCCGAAATCGTGGAGCGGACGGCCGCCGAGGTCCGCCACTGAGCCCCCGGGCGTGACCGCATCGTCCGTACCGCCCCGCCCCGGGCCGACACGCAGAAAAGGAGTTCACAGACTCATGGCACTCACCCAGGCCGCCATCGACCAGGAGATGGCGCAGCAGCGCCAGGCGTACGAGAGGGCCGTGGCCGAAGGTGCTCCCCGCGCCCACCACCCGGCCCGCGACTACGCCCCGTACCGGTCGAGCCTCCTGCGCCACCCTCAGCGGCCCCTCGTTCCGATAGGGGTCAGGCAGGACCCCGAGACCGTCGAACTGGCCTCGCCCGCCTTCGGCGAGACGGACATCACCGAGCTCGACAGCGACCTCACCCGTCAGCACCAGGGCGAGCCGCTCGGCGAGAGGATCACGGTCAGCGGCCGACTGCTCGACCGCGACGGCAGGCCCGTGCGTGGCCAGCTGATCGAGCTGTGGCAGGCCAACTCCTCGGGGCGGTACGCCCATCAGCGCGACCAGCACCCGGCGCCCCTCGACCCGAACTTCACCGGGACCGGCCGGACACTGAGCGGCGACGACGGCAGTTACACCTTCACCACGGTCAAGCCGGGCGCCTACCCGTGGCGCAACCACACGAACGCCTGGCGGCCCGCGCACATCCACTTCTCGCTGTTCGGACCGGCCTTCACCCAACGGCTGATCACCCAGATGTACTTCCCGAACGACCCGCTCTTCGCCTACGACCCCATCCTCCAGTCCGTCACCGACGCGGCCGCCCGCGACCGGCTCGTCGCCACCTACGACCACGAGCTCTCCCGGCCCGAGTGGTCGCTCGGCTACCGCTGGGACATCGTGCTCGACGGCCCCGCCGCCACCTGGATCGAGGAAGGACGCTGACATGACTACCTCACCTCCCGCGCTCCCCACGCCCTCCCACACCGTGGGGCCCTTCTACGGATACGCCCTGCCCTTCCCCGGCGGCGGAGACATCGCCCCGGCAGGTCACCCCGACACGATCACCCTCCACGGTGACGTCCGCGACGGCGCCGGACATCCCGTGCCCGACGCCCTGCTGGAGTTCTGGGGGCCGGGGCCGGACGGTGAACTGCCTCAGCGCGGCGGCTCGTTGCGCCGCGAACCGGTCACCGGAGGATTCCTCGGCCGGGACGGAGTGACCTTCACCGGCTTCGGACGGGTCCCGACCGACGCGGACGGCCGCTGGACGGTCCGCACGCTCCGGCCGGGCGCCCGCGGCGCCAACGCCCCGTACCTCGGAGTCTGTGTCTTCGCCCGCGGCCTCACCCACCACCTGTTCACCCGCGTCTATCTGCCCGAACCGGCCGACGCGCTGTCCGCCGATCCGCTGCTCGCCGGCCTTTCGCCCGAGCGGCGTGCCACGCTGGTGTCGACCGCCGAACCCCACGGCAGGTACCGGTTCGACATCAGACTCCAGGGGGAGTCCGAGACCGTCTTCCTGGAGTTCCGATGACGACCAACGACGATGCGGGCGGCGACCCGGAAGCCCACGCGGACGACGGGACCCGGGCGGCCGACGACGGCCCGGACGTCGGCCTGCTGGCGCCGGGCCGGGCCGGCTCGCCCGCCGAAGCCGCCACCTCCGACGCCGCGTTCCTGCGCGCCCTGCTGTACACCGAGGCCGCCCTGACCCGCGCGCAGGCGGCGCTGGGCCTGGCGCCCGGGGAGGCGGCCGAGGCCGTCACCGAGGCCGCCCGTGACAGCCGGTTCGACCTGCGGGACCTCGCGCTGCGGGCGCGCGACGGCGGCAACCCCGTCATCCCGCTCGTGGCCGACCTGACGGCCGCGGTGCCCGAGGCGCACGCGGCGTACGTCCATCGCGGGGCGACCAGCCAGGACGTTCTCGACACGGCGGCGATGCTCGTGGCCTCCGGGACACTGGCGCTGATCCTCGACGACCTGGACCGCACGGCCGCGGCGCTGGCCCGGCTCGCGGCCGAGCACCGTGACACCCCGATGCCGGGACGCACGCTCTCCCAGCACGCCGTCCCCACGACCTTCGGGCTGAAGGCCGCCGGCTGGCGGAGCCTGGTGCTCGACGCCCGGGACCGGCTGGCCGTCGTACGTGCTTCACTGCCCGCTCAACTCGGCGGAGCGGCAGGGACGTTGGCAGCCTTCGACGCCTACGCGCAGGCGGAGGGCGCCGGCCTGCGGCTGGTCGCCGCGTTCGCCGCCGAACTCGGCCTGGCCGAGCCCACGTTGCCCTGGCACACCCTGCGCACTCCCGTCGCCGATCTGGCGGGAGCCCTCGCCTTCACCGCCGGGGCGCTGGGCAAGATCGCCGCCGACGTACTGGTCCTTTCCCGCACCGAGACCGGCGAGGTGAACGAGGGCGCGGGCGGCGGATCGTCCGCGATGCCGCACAAGGCCAATCCGGTACGGTCCACGCTCATCGCGGCCGCCGCACGGCGGGCGCCCGCGCTGGCCGGGGTGTTGTACGGCTCCGTCGTCGCCGAGGACGAGCGGCCCGCAGGCGCCTGGCACGCGGAATGGGAAACCCTGCGTGACCTGCTGCGGCTGGCAGGGGGAGCGGCCCGGGACGCCGCCGAACTGGCCACCGGTCTGCGGGTGCACCCGAGGCGGATGCGGGAGCACCTGGACCTGACCGAGGGGCTGATCGTCTCGGAGCGGCTGACCGCGGTCCTCGCGCCGCGACTGGGCCGCGCCCGCGCCAGGCAGCTGCTCGACGAGGTGGCCCGCACCTCGCGTACGACGGGGGAGGGCCTCGCCGACGTACTCGCCGGGGCCCTGGCCGGCGAGCCGGACGTGAAGGACCTGGACCCGCACGCCCTCACCGACCCGACCCACTACACCGGCGCGGCCGGGGCGCTCACCGACCGCGCTCTCGAACGTCGCTGAGCCACGAACGCCACTGAGTCACAACGACGCTGAGCCAGGAACGCGCTGAGCGACAACGCCGCTGAGCCATGAACACACAGGCAGAGGTCATGACCGGAACACTGCACCACCGCACGGAGGGCCCGGCCACCGGACCCGCACTGCTCCTGGGCCCCTCCCTGGGCACGTCGACGGCCCTGTGGGACGCGGTCGCGCCCGAGCTCGGCTCCGTCTTCCGCACCGTCCGCTGGGACCTGCCGGGGCACGGGGCATCCCCGGCCTCGCTGCTGGAACCCGGCGCGACGGTCGGTGACCTGGGCTCGCTGGTCCTGGATCTGGCGGACGCGCTCGGCCTGGAGCGCTTCCACTACGCGGGCGTATCGCTCGGCGGGGCCGTCGGCCTCTGGCTGGCCGCGCACCACCCCGGACGGATCGGCAGGCTCGCCGTCGTCTGCTCCTCCGCGCACTTCGGCCCGGCCGGCCCCTGGCACGAACGGGCCGCGCTGGTGCGGGAGTCGGGGACACGGTGGCTCGCGGAGACGGCGCCGAGCCGGTGGTTCACCCCCGGTTTCACGGCGCCCGCGCTCGTCGAGGACCTGCTGCGGGCCGACCCGGAGGCGTACGCCGCCTGCTGCGACGCTCTCGCGGTCTTCGACCTGCGCGGCGAGCTGCCCTCGATCACCGCTCCGACCCTCGTGCTGGCAGGCCGCCAGGACCCGGCGACCCCGCCGGAACACGCCCGCGAGATCGCCGACGCCGTACCCGGAGCCACGCTCACCGAACTGGCCGGCGCCGCCCATCTGGCGCCCGTCGAACGGCCCGCGGCCGTGCTCGCCGCGCTGCGCGAACACTTCGGCGCCCCGGGCCCCGGGGCAGGGATCGCGATGCGCCGCGCGGTCCTCGGGGACGAGCACGTCGACCGTGCGCAGGCCCGTACGACAGCCTTCACCGCCCCGTTCCAGGACTTCATCAGCCGCTACGCCTGGGGCGAGATCTGGACGGACAGCACGCTCAGCCGACGCGAGCGCAGCCTCGTCACGCTCACGGCCCTGGTCGCCCACGGGCATCTCGACGAACTGGCGATGCACGTACGGGCAGCCCGCCGCAACGGGCTGAGCGTCGAGGAGATCGGCGCCGTCCTGCTCCAGACGGGGGTCTACTGCGGAGTACCCGCGGCCAACTCGGCCCTGGCGGTGGCGCAGTCGGTGTTCTTGGAGGACGGGGAGCTGTGAGCGTGCCCATGCCCATGCCCCCTCACACCAGCTGATACGCCGAGGCGCCGGGCGGGGGCGGGGCGGGGGCATGGGCCACCCGCGCGACGGTCACGGCGCCGCGAGCACGCCCAGCAGCCTGGCGACCTCGGACTCGACGGCCCGACGGGCGGGTCCGAGGTACTTCCGCGGGTCCGCGACGTCCGGCGCCGCTTCCAACTGCTCGCGCACCGTGCGGGTGAAGATCTTGTTCAGGTGCGTGGATATGTTCACCTTCGTCATCCCCGCTGCCACCGCCTTCGCCAGGTCCGTGTCGCCGACGCCCGACGAACCGTGCAGGACCAACGGAACGCCGACAGCGTCCCGGAGCCGCTCGATGAGCGCGAAGTCGAGCACGGCGTCCCGGGTGAGCATGGCGTGCGAGCTGCCCACCGCGACGGCCAGGGCGTCGACGGCCGTCGCGGCCACGAACGCGCGGGCCTCGTCGGGGTCGGTGCGTACTCCCGGGGCGTGGGCGCCGTCCTTGCCCCCGACCTCACCCAGCTCGGCCTCGACCCGGACGTCCGCGCGGTGACAGTGGTCCGTGATCTCCCGGGTGGCGGCCACGTTCTGCTCGTACGGGAGCTTGGAGGCGTCGAACATGACTGAGGTGAAGCCGAGTTCGACCGCCTCGTGAACCAGCTCGGGCGACTCCGCGTGGTCGAGGTGCACCGCCACGGGAACGCGCGCGGCCCTGGCCAGCGCGAGGGACGCGAGGCCGATGGGGGCGAGGGAGCCGTGGTAGCGGGCCGTGTTCTCGCTGATCTGGAGGACGACGGGCAGGCCGGCGCGCTCCGCCCCGGCGACGATGGCCTCGGCGTGCTCGATCTGGACCACGTTGAAGGCGCCGACACCTGACCGCTGCGTGTACGCGGAGCCGGTGATGACGTCGGTCGGGGTGAGGGGCACGAGTTCTTCTCCACGGAAGCGGTGAGCGGCACTTCGTACGGGCCGGCTGCCTGCTCAGTACGGTGTCGCAACGCTCGCACGATGTCAATATCTGCTCGATTGCGGCTAGTTTCAAACAAGTGCGAGCAGAGTGTGGAGTGTCGGGAAGTCCTGCGGAGTAACGCAAGCCACTTGCGGAATTTGCGCTAGTCTTGCGTTTATGACGCGACGACTTGCTCAAGTAGCCAAGAAGGTGGGGGTCAGCGAGGCCACGGTCAGCCGGGTCCTCAATGGCAAGCCCGGGGTCTCCGAAGGCACCCGGCGGTCCGTGCTCACGGCGCTGGACGTGCTCGGCTACGAGCGGCCGACCCAGCTCCGGGGCGAGCGTGCGCGGCTCGTGGGACTGGTCCTGCCGGAGCTGCAGAACCCGATCTTCCCCGCCTTCGCCGAGGTGATCGGCGGCTCCCTGGCGCAGCAGGGCCTCACTCCCGTCCTGTGCACCCAGACCAAGGGCGGCGTCTCCGAGGCGGACTACGTCGAACTGCTGCTCCAGCAGCAGGTGTCGGGCGTCGTCTTCGCCGGCGGCCTCTTCGCCCAGGCCGACGCCCCGCACGAGCACTACCGCCTCCTCGCCGAACGCAAGATCCCGGTGGTGCTCATCAACGCCCCCATCGAGGGACTCGACTTCCCCTGCATCTCCTGCGACGACGCCGTCGCCGTCGAGCAGGCGTGGCGGCACCTGGAGTCCCTGGGGCACCAGCGCATCGGCCTGGTGCTCGGTCCCGCGGACCACATCCCCTCCCGTCGTAAGCTCGCCGCCGCCCGCCGGGCGGCCGAGGTGTCGGGTGCCGGACTCCCCGACGAGTTCGTCGAGCGCACGATGTTCTCCCTGGAGGGCGGTCACGCGGCGGCCTCGCGACTGCTCGCCCGCGGGGTCACCGGCATCATCTGCGCCAGCGATCCGCTCGCCCTCGGCGCGGTGCGCGCGGCCCGCCGGCGCGGGCTCTCCGTACCCGGTGAGGTGTCCGTGGTGGGGTACGACGACTCCGCCTTCATGAACTGCACCGAGCCCCCGCTCACCACCGTGCGCCAGCCGATCGAGGCGATGGGGCGTGCGGCCGTGGAGTTGCTCTGCACCCAGATCCAGGGGGGCGAAGTGCACCCCGGCGAGCTGCTCTTCGAGCCCGAACTCGTGGTGCGCGGCTCCACCGCGCAGGCTCCCCGGTAGTCACCCGGGCATCCCGCCACGACGCCGCCAGGGCCCCGTCCGTCGACGGGGCCCTTCGTGCGTCCCGCCCTGTGCGCGGGGCTGTCAAGGATTTACGAAATCAGCGCGAGATATTGCGTTCATCTGAGGGTGGTGGTTGAGTGTGCCGCGCCCCCACGACGCATCGGCGGTGGGGCGACCTCCACGTTCTTGCCCGAAGGGGACCACCCATGAGAACTGCCCGGTTCCGTCGTACGCGCCGCGCCGGCGCGCTCACCCTCGTCTCCGCTCTCACGCTCACCGCGCTCGCCGCCTGCGGCACGAGCAGCAGCGGCGACGGCAGCGGTGGTTCCAAAGGCGGCGGCGGGTCCTCGGACCCCACCGCCCCGCTGGACCCGAAGGCCAAGGTGACGCTCACGATCGACTGCATGCCGCCCGCGGCGAAGGCGGCCGAGCTCAAGGAGTGGAAGGAGGACGTGGCCGAGTTCAACAAGACGTATCCGAACGTCACCATCAAGGGGCGCTCCACGGCCGGCCAGTGTCTGGAGCCGCCGCGCTTCACGGCGATGCTCAAGGCCAAGTCGCAGCCGGACGTCTTCTACACCTACTTCACCGACCTGCCGCAGGTGCTCGACAACGACGGCGCCGCCGACGTCACCGCGTACGTCAACGACAGGAGCGTGCCCCTGCTGAAGGACATCGACCCGGATGTCCTCGGCTCGCTCAAGCGGGACGGCAAGCTCTACGGCCTGCCCACCAGCAACTACACGATGGGCCTGCTCATCAACCGCAAGCTGTTCGAGGACGCGGGACTGGACCCCGACGCCCCGCCACGCACCTGGGACGAGGTCCGCGCCGCCGCGAAGAAGATCGCGGGCCTGGGCAAGGGCATCGCCGGCTTCGGCGAGTACAGCGCGGGCAACACCGGCGGCTGGCACTTCACCGCGCAGATGTACAGCGTCGGCGGAGAGGTCGTCGACGCGAGCGGCACCAAGGCGGCGTTCAACAACGAGCTCGGCGAGCAGGTCGCCGAGAACCTCCACGCCATGCGCTGGCAGGACGACAGCATGGGCCGCACCCAACTGCTCAAGTGGGGCGACCTGCAGAAGCAGATCGCCACCGACAAGCTCGGCATGTTCCTCGCCGCACCCGACGACATCGCGTACATGGTCCAGCAACTCGGCGCGAAGTACGAGAACTTCGGAATGGGGCCGATGCCCGGCGAGAAGAACACCCTGGCCGGCGGCAACAGCTACATGATCAAGAAGGGCATCCCCGGCGACCGGATCAAGGCCGCCGTCGCCTGGCTGAACTTCAAGAACCTCACCGTGGCCAAGGGCCAGTTCGACTGGGCCCGCACCAAGGCCGACGGTCTGCCCGTAGGCATTCCGCAGCCCAACTTCTGGCTGAACGAGTCCAAGGCAGAGGACGACGCCGCACGCGTGGAGCACGCCACCATGCCGGTCGCCAACTTCAAGTCCTTCATGGACAACCCCGTCGCGGGCAAGGCCGAGCCGCCGAAGGCCCAGGAGGTCTACAAGGTCCTCGACAACGTCATGTCCGGCATCCTCACCAACAAGGACGCCGACATCGACAAGCTGCTCGCCACCGCCGAGTCGCAGGTCAACCAGGTCCTGGCCGGCCAGTGACACCCCGGGGGCCGGGCCCGGCCGGCCCCCGTGACCGTCTTCCCTCCAGCGCACCGCACCAAGGAGCGACGATGACGGCCCCCACTCTCACCACGACCACCACGAAGGAACCCGGCCGGACACCCGCACCGGACACGGGCGGGAAGCCGGGCCGGGGGGCGTTCACCCACGCGCTGCGCCGCAACCTGACGGCCCACGGCTTCCTGATCGGCGCGGTCCTCTGCTTCGCGTTCTTCTCGTGGTACCCGATGGTCAGGGAGTTCGTCCTGGCCTTCCAGAAGACCGAGGACGGACGGACCACCTGGGCCGGCTGGTCCAACTTCACCACCGTCTTCAACGACCCCGCCATCTGGCAGGCATGGCGCAACACCCTCCTCTTCACCCTCCTCGCACTGCTCCTCGGCTTCGTCGTCCCGTTCGTCGTCGCGATCGTCATCAACGAGTTCCGGCAGGGCCAGGGATACCTGCGGCTCCTGGTCTATCTGCCCGTGATGCTGCCCCCGGTCGCCTCCGTCCTGCTCTTCAAGTACCTCTACGACCCCGGATACGGCCTGCTCAACGAAGTCTTCCGACTGCTCCACCTGCCCGAACAGCAGTGGCTCCAGGACCCGGACCTCTCCCTGCTGTCCGTCGTCGTCGCGTCGACCTGGATGAACATGGGCGGCGCGGCCCTCATCTACCTCGCGGCCCTCCAGGGCATACCGGGCGAGCTGTACGAGGCGGCGGAACTGGACGGAGCCGGACTGCTTCGCAAGATCTGGCACGTCACCATCCCGCAGACCCGGCTCATCCTCCTGCTCATGCTGCTCATGCAGATCATCGCCACCATGCAGGTCTTCGTCGAACCCTTCCTGCTCACCGGCGGCGCAGGCCCGGAAGGCTCGACCACCACGGTCGTCTACCTGATCTACCAGTACGCCTTCAACTTCAACAACTACGGCGCCGCGGCGGCGCTCGGTCTGGTCCTGCTCGTACTGCTGGCCGGATTCTCGGCCGCGTACGCGAAGTTCAGCCGCACCGACGAGGAATAGGACCGGGGGAGACCACGGATGTCCACACGCACACTCATCTCGCCCGCCCAACTCGCCAGACCGCGCGGGAAGTTGCTCTACCGGGCGATGTTCACCCTGGTCGTCGGCACCTTCACGCTGGTGTTTCTCGGGCCCCTCTACTGGATGTTCTCCGGCGGACTGAAGAGCACCCAGGAGGCCGTCCAGACGCCGCCGACGCTGGTGCCGCACAGCTTCGAGCCGCAGAACTACGCGCAGGCGTGGGAGGTCATGGACCTCTCCGGGCTGCTGTTCAACACGATGTACTACGCGTTCGGCGCGCTCGCCTTCCAGCTCGTCCTGGACGTGGCGGCGGCCTACTCGCTCTCCAGGCTCCGGCCCGTCCTCGGCAAGGCCGTGCTCGGCATGATGCTGGCGACCCTGATGATCCCGGCGACCGTCCTGATCGTGCCGCAGTACCTGACGGTGCTCGACATGCCGATCGTGCAGCGCAACCTGCTGAACTCACCCTGGGCGATCTGGCTGCCCTCCGTCGCGAACGCCTTCAACATCTTCCTGCTGAAGCGCTTCTTCGACTCGATCCCGAAAGAACTGCTCGACGCGGCTTCTCTCGACGGCGCGTCCCCGATGCGCACCCTGTGGTCGATCGTGGTGCCGATCTCACGCCCGATCCTCGGCGTCGTCTCCATCTTCGCGGTCGTGGGTGTGTGGAAGGACTTCCTCTGGCCGATGCTCACCCTCCCTGATCCGGCGGTGCAGACGCTCAACGTCGGCATCTACTCGCTGTCCAGCGGAGTGCCGGAGAACGTGCTGATCGCCGCTCTGGCCATCGCGTCCCTCCCCACCCTCCTGCTCTTCGTCCTGTTCCAGCGCAACATCATGAGCGGCCTCACCGCGGGCGGCCTGAAGGGCTGACACGGCCCGCGCGCATGCGCCTTCCGGCCCACGGCCGCCCTTCCTCCCGCCCCGCTTCCCGTCCGCCCCACCCAGCCCTCGCCGCCGGTCCCGCCCCGACGACCCACTGCCGGGGCCGGCGGCAGGGCCCGGCACTGCCCGAAAGGACCGTCACGTGGCAGCCCCTCACTCGCATCGCACCGACGACTGGTGGCGCAGCGCCGTCATCTACCAGGTCTACCCACGCAGCTTTGCCGACGGCGACGGCGACGGCACCGGGGACCTCGCGGGCGTCCGGGCGAGACTGCCCCATCTCGCCGAACTAGGCGCCGACGCACTGTGGTTCACCCCCTGGTACCTCTCGCCCCTCGTCGACGGCGGCTACGACGTGGCCGACTACCGCACCATCGACCCCGCCTTCGGTACGCTCGCCGAGGCCGAGAAGCTCATCGCCGAGGCCCGCGAGCACGGCATCCGGGTGATCGTCGACATCGTCCCCAACCATGTGTCGGACCAGCACCCGTGGTTCCGCGCCGCGCTGGCCGCCGGGCCCGGCAGCGCGGAGCGCGAGCTGTTCCACTTCCGCCCGGGCCGGGGTGAGAACGGCGAACTCCCGCCCAACAACTGGCCCTCCCAGTTCTCCGGGCGGACCTGGACCCGGGTCGAGGACGGAGAGTGGTACCTCCACCTCTTCGCCCCCGAGCAGCCCGACCTCAACTGGGCGCACCCGGCGGTGCGCGAGGAGCACGAGGACGTGCTCCGCTTCTGGTTCGAGCGTGGAGTCGCCGGCGTACGGATCGACTCGGCCGCACTGCTCGCCAAGGACCCGGAGCTCGCCGACTTCGTCGAGGGCGTCGACCCCCACCCGTACATCGACCAGGACGAACTCCACCACATCTACCGCTCCTGGCGCACCATCGCCGACGCGTACGGGGCCGTCTTCGTCGGCGAGGTCTGGCTGCCGGACTCCGAGCGCTTCGCCCGCTACCTCCGCCCCGACGAACTGCACACCGCCTTCAACTTCACCTTCCTGGCCTGCCCGTGGGACCCGGACCGGCTGCGGCGGGCCATCGACGACACCCTGGCCGAGCACGCCCCGGTCGGCGCCCCCGCGACCTGGGTGCTGTGCAACCACGACGTCACCCGGACCGTCACCCGCTACGGCCGGCAGGACACCGGATTCGACTTCGCCACGAAGACCTACGGGACCCCCACGGACCTCGCACTGGGCACACGGCGCGCCCGCGCCGCCGCCCTGCTCACGCTCGCCCTGCCCGGCTCGGTCTACCTCTACCAGGGTGAGGAGCTCGGCCTGCCCGAGGCCGACATCCCCCTGGACCGCATCCAGGACCCGATGCACTTCCGCTCGGGCGGCACCGACCCGGGGCGCGACGGCTGCCGCGTACCGCTGCCCTGGACCGCGGACGCCCCGCACGCCGGATTCGGCGCAGGCGCCGAACCGTGGCTGCCGCAGCCCGAGGGCTGGGCGCGGTACGCGGCCGACCGGCAGCGGCTCGACCCGTCCTCGATGCTCGCGCTCTACCGAGGGGCCCTGCGGCTGCGCCGCTGCGAAGCCGGGTTCGGCGACGGGCCGCTCCACTGGCTGCCCGCCGCCGACGGCGTGCTGGCATTCGCCCGGGCCGAAGGGCTGATCTGCGTCGTCAACCTCTCCCCGCTGCCCGTCGAACTCCCCGGGCATCGCTCGCTCCTGCTCGGGAGCGGTCCGCTCGGCACGGACGGACGACTGCCCCCGGACACGGCGGTCTGGCTCCGCGTCTGACCGGCGGCCGCGCCCCTCCGACCTCACCACCCACCCCCACCTGCCCCCCATGGAAATGAGGACACCATGAAACGGAAGCCAACCGGCCGACGGCTGATCACCGGCCTGGTCATGGCCTGCCTGATCGCCGTCGGACTCGTTCCGGCCACCGCCCACGCCGCCGCGGAACCCGGGCCCAACCTCGCGCTCGGCAGAGCGGCGACCGCGAGCGCCTCCCACGGCGGCTACCCCGCCGGCAATGTCACCGACGGGAGCCAGCAGTCGTACTGGGAAGGACCCGTCAACGCCTTCCCGCAGTGGGTGCAGGTCGACCTCGGCACCCGTACCAGCATCAACCGCGTGGCTCTGAAGCTGCCCACCACCTGGGAGAGCCGGGGCCAGACCCTCAGCGTGCGGAGCAGCACCGACGGCAGCGCCTTCACCACCCTGGCCGCCTCCGCCACCCGTACGTTCACTCCGTCCGCCGCGAACACCGTCGTCCTCGACTTCGCGAGCACCGACGCCCGGTACTTACGCGTGCAGGTGAGCGCCAACAGCGGCTGGAACGCCGCGCAGCTCTCCGAACTGGAGGTCTACGGAACCGGCGGCGGTGATCCGGGGAATCCGCCCGCCGACGGCACCAACCTGGCGCGCAACAAGCCGATCGAGGCGTCCTCGACGACCCAGACGTACGTCGCCGCCCACGCCAACGACGACAGCGTCACCACCTACTGGGAGTCGGCCGGCACTCCCGCGACCCTGACGGTGAAGCTCGGGGCCGACGCGGACATCGAGGCCGTCGTCGTCAAGCTCAACCCCGATGCCGTGTGGGGGCCGAGGACCCAGGCGATCCAGGTGCTGGGACGTACGCAGTCGGGTTCCGCGTTCACCTCCCTGCGGGAGCGGGCCGACTACTCCTTCAGCCCTTCCGGCAACCGGAACACCGTCACGATCCCCGTCTCGGGCCGCGTCGCCGACCTCCGGCTGGCCTTCTCCTCCAACACCGGAGCCCCGGGCGCCCAGGTCGCCGAACTCCAGGTCGTCGGCACCGCCGCACCCAACCCCGATCTGACGCTCACCGACCTGACCTGGGCCCCTGCCGAGCCGTCCGAGACGGACGACGTGACGGTCCGGGCCACCGTCCGCAACTCCGGCACGGCGACCTCGGCCGCCACCTCGGTCGCCGTGAGCGTCGAGGGGGTCGTGGCCGGCTCCGCCGCCGTGGGCGCGCTGTCCGCAGGCGCTTCCCAGACGGTCGCGGTGGACATCGGCCGACGCCCGACGGGCTCGTACACCGTCTCGGGCGTCGTCGACCCGGACAACACAGTCGTCGAGCAGGACGACACCAACAACAGCCGGACCGCGGCCACGCGGCTGACCGTCGGCCGGAGCCCGGGGCCGGACCTGGAGGTCCGGTCGATCACGACCCACCCGGCCAGTCCCGCCGTCGGCGCCGCCGTCACCTTCACCGTGGCGGTGCGCAACAACGGCACCACCGGCGTCCCCGCGGGAACGGTCACCCGGCTCACCGCCGGAACCACCACCCGGAACGGGACCACGGGGGCGATCGCCGCGGGACAGACGGCCGACGTGCCCATCACCGGCAGCTGGACGGCCACCAGCGGCGGCGTCACACTCACCGCCACGGCCGACGCGACCGGCATCGTCACCGAGACCGACGAGAACAACAACGTGTTCGCACGCTCCCTCGTCGTCGGACGCGGGGCGGCGGTGCCCTACACCGAGTACGAGGCGGAGGAAGCCCGCTATCAGGGGACGCTGTTGACCGCCGACCGCAAGCGCACCTTCGGGCACACCAACTTCGCCACCGAGTCCTCCGGCCGCAAGTCCGTACGGCTCGACTCCTCGGGCCAGTTCGTGGAGTTCACCTCCACCAACGCCGCCAACTCCCTCGTCGTCCGCAACTCCATCCCCGACGCCCCGGCCGGTGGCGGTACCGAGGCGACGATCAGCCTCTACGTCAATGACACCTTCAGCCGGAAGCTGACGCTGTCCTCCAAGCACAGCTGGCTGTACGGCAACACCGACAGCCCCGAGGGACTGACGAACCAGCCCCAGGCCGACGCGCGCCGGCTCTTCGACGAGTCGCACGCCCTGCTGTCCCAGTCCTATCCGGCGGGCACGAAATTCCGGCTCCAGCGCGATGCGGGCGACACGGCGGCCTTCTACATCCTCGACCTGATCGACCTGGAGCAGGTGGCCCCGCCGACCGCACAGCCCGCCGGGTGCACCTCGATCACCGCCTATGGCGCCGTGCCCAACGACGGCATCGACGACACGGACGCACTACAGCGTGCCGTGACGGCGGACCAGAAGGGTGAGATCGGCTGCGTGTGGATTCCCGCCGGCCAGTGGCGGCAGGAGAAGAAGATCCTCACCGACGACCCGCTCAACCGGGGCGAGTTCAACCAGGTGGGCATCCGTGACGTGACAATCCGCGGCGCGGGCATGTGGCACTCCCAGCTGTACACGCTCACCCCGCCGCACCAGGCCGGCGGCATCAACCACCCGCACGAGGGCAACTTCGGCTTCGACATCGACCACAACACGCAGATCTCCGACATCGCGATCTTCGGCTCGGGCACCATACGCGGAGGAGACGGCAACGCCGAGGGCGGCGTAGGCCTCAACGGGCGGTTCGGCAAGGACACCCGGATCAGCAACGTCTGGATCGAGCACGCCAACGTCGGCGTCTGGGCCGGGCGCGACCACTCCAACATCCCCGAACTGTGGGGCCCCGGCGACGGCCTGCGGTTCAGCGGCATGCGCATCCGCAACACGTACGCCGACGGCATCAACTTCGCCAACGGCACGCGCAACTCGACCGTCTTCGACTCGTCCTTCCGTAACACCGGCGACGACGCGCTGGCCGTCTGGGCCAGCCGCTACGTCAAGGACACGTCCGTGGACATCGGGCACGACAACCACTTCCGCAACAACACCATCCAGCTGCCTTGGCGGGCCAACGGCATCGCGGTCTACGGCGGTTACGGCAACACGATCGAGAACAACATCATCTCCGACACGATGAACTACCCGGGGATCATGCTGGCCACCGACCACGACCCGCTGCCCTTCTCCGGGCAGACCCTGATCGCCAACAACGCGCTCCACCGCACCGGCGGGGCCTTCTGGGGCGAGGACCAGGAGTTCGGTGCCATCACGCTCTTCGCGGCGGCCCAGGACATCCCGGGCGTCACGATCCGCGACACCGACATCCACGACTCGACCTACGACGGCATCCAGTTCAAGGGAGGCGGTGGCGCGATGCCGGGGGTCAGGATCGAGAACGTCCGCATCGACACCTCCGTCAACGGTTCCGGCATACTCGCGCAGGGCGGCGCGCGCGGCAGCGCCACCCTGACGAATGTCACCATCACCGGCTCGGCCGAGGGCAACGTCCTCGTCGAACCCGGCTCCCAGTTCGTCGTCAACGGCTCACCCACCAGCACACGCTGACCCACCCACCCGGCCGACGGCGTCCATGACCGGCACCACGCCGGTCATGGACGCCGTCATGCGGCTGTGCGGACACGGCCTACTCCGGCCGCAGTGCCGTCAGTTGCTGCTCGAAGGGAACCACCGGCTCCTCCCTGTGCCGTCCGGCACCGTCCGCGCGAAGGCGCATGAGGTCGACCAGTTCGCCTGCCGCGCGTGCGATCCGGTTGGGCAGGGTGTCGGTGAGGGCGTCGCCGCTGCCGCCCCAGTCCTCGGAGGCCGCGTAGACGGTGGTGGGTACGACGACCGTCCGCAGGAAGGCGAACAGCGGGCGCAGAGCGTGTTCCAGGGCCAGCGAGTGACGGGCCGTGCCACCGGTCGCCGCGGCCAGCACCGGGGTGCCGGTCAGGGAACCGTTGTCCATGACGTCGAAGAAGGACTTGAACAATCCGCTGTAGGACGCTGAGAAGACCGGCGTCACGGCGATGAGCCCGTCCGCCCCTGTCACCGCATCCACAGCCGCTGTCAGGGAGCGTGAGGGGAAGCCCGTCACCAGGTTGTTGGCGATGTCGACGGCCACGTCGCGCAGTTCGACGACCGTGACCTCGACTTCGCGGTCGCCGTCCAGTCTCTGCCGTACGGCTTCGGTGAGCCGGTCGGCGAGCAGCCGGGTGGACGAGGGGACACTCAGACCGGCCGACACCACCGTAAGCCTCAGCGGCTGGGCCGAACCCGCTCGGTGCTTCACCTGGCCATCTCCTGCTTCAGGTCCTGGTGGGCCTGGAGCGCCCGCGCGTCACGGTCGGCGACCAGTGAGGCATGAGTGGGCGCGTCCGGGACGTCGGCCGGGCGGCCAAGGGCGAACTCCTTACGGAGTACGGGCAGGACGTCCTCGCCGAGTAGGTCGAGCTGGTCCAGGACGGTCTTCAGGGGAAGTCCGGCGTGGTCCATCAGGAACAGCTGGCGCTGGTAATGACCGAACGTGTCGCGGAACGTCAGCGTCTTGTCGATGACCTCCTGCGGGCTGCCCACCGTCAGCGGCGTGTCCCGGGTGAACTCCTCCAGCGACGGCCCGTGTCCGTAGACAGGGGCGTTGTCGAAGTACGGACGGAACTCCCGTACCGCGTCCTGGGAGTTCTTCCGCATGAAGATCTGGCCTCCGAGGCCGACGATCGCCTGTTCCGCGGTGCCGTGGCCGTAATGGGCGTAGCGCTGCCGGTAGAGGTCGATCAGCTTCCGGAAGTGGTCCTTGGGCCAGAAGATGTTGTTGGCGAAGAAGCCGTCACCGTAGTACGCGGCCTGTTCGGCTATCTCGGGGCTGCGGATGGAACCGTGCCACACCAGGGGCGGTACGCCGTCCAGCGGGCGGGGTGTGGAGGTGAAGCCCTGCAACGGGGTTCGGAAGCGGCCTGCCCAGTCCACGACGTCCTCACGCCACAGCTTGTGCAGCAGCGCGTAGTTCTCCACGGCGAGCGGGATGCCCTGGCGGATGTCCTGGCCGAACCACGGGTACACCGGTCCGGTGTTGCCCCGGCCGAGCATCAGCTCGACCCGGCCGTCGGCCAGGTGCTGGAGCATCGCGAAGTCCTCGGCGATCTTCACCGGGTCGTTCGTGGTGATCAGTGTGGTGGCGGTCGACAGGATCAGCCGCTCGGTGCGTGCGGCGATCCAGCCAAGCATGGTGGTCGGCGACGAGGGTACGAAGGGCGGATTGTGGTGTTCACCGGTGGCGAAGACGTCCAGCCCGATCTCCTCGGCCTTGACCGCGATGGCGGTCATCGCCTTGATCCGTTCGCCTTCGGTCGGCGTCCGGCCCGTGGTCGGGTCGGCTGTCACGTCCCCGACGGTGAAGATACCGAACTGCATGAAGTCCCACTCTCTTGGTTGGTCGCAGATGCGACGGGATGCTGCGGCGTCACGGCAGGGGTGCCGGACGGCAGGGGGCGGACGGAACGGCTCAGCCGCGGGCGGACCGCCGCGCGAGGAGTGCCGTTACGACCAGCAGTACGCCGGCGAAGACCAGCACCGCTTCCGGGACCGGAACCGTCTGCACAGCCAGTCCGAGGCCGAGCACGGGAAGGGACAGCCCTAGGTAGGCCGCGAGGAACAGTCCGGTGAGGGTTTCCCCGCGCCGCTCCGGCACGGCCAGCGACAGCACCGTGGTGACGCTGCCCTTGAAGGCCGTGCCCGCGCCGGCGCCCGAGACCGCGCCGCCGACGAGGAACAGGGGCAGGCTCGCCACCCCGACCGCGATGGTCAGGACGACCAGGCCGGCCGCCAGGAGCGACAGCCCCAGCAGCAGGTGGGCACGGGGGCTCGGACGGGCGAGCAGGATCTGGGCCAGCGTCGCCGAACCGAATACCAGGGCGGCCCCGAGCACCAGCAGAGCCAGAAAGACCGTTCCGCGGCGTGTTCGGCGAACAGCCCCGAGACCAGGGGCCCCAGCCCCAGACCGCCGAGGTTCGCACCGGTTGCCACCACATTGGCGCGGGTGCGGGAGGCACCGGGCCGGGCGCGCTGATGGAGGTCGGCCAGGAGCGCGGTCGCTGTGGCCGTGAGCAGGCCCACGCTCAGTCCGGACAGCAGCCGGGCCACGAGCAGCGCGGGGAGGGACGTCCAGCTCGCGAAGACCAGCGCGGAGGCGATGCTGAGCACGATCGCCGGAAGCAGCACCGTCCTGCGCCCGTACCAGTCCGACAGGTGTCCGGCCAGGAAGAGCGCGACGAGCACGCCGACCGCGTACGTGGCGAAGACGATCGTGACGACGAAGGGACCGAATCCGTCCGCGCGCTCGTACAGCGGGTAGAGCGGGGTGGGCACGGTGGAGAAGGCCATGATCAGGGTGAAGACCGTGGCGACCAGCCAGAAGCCCAGATGGTGCTGGGCCGGTGAGTGGCGGAGCCCGGTGCGGTGCCGGTCCCCAGCGGCCCGGCCACCGGCTGTCCTCATGTACGGACGAGGGGGGTGTCGACCAGGTGCTCGGCCAGGAACCACGCCTGGAGTTCGCTGGTCCGGATGACTTGGGAGACGAGCAGGTCGCTGGTGCCGTCGTCACCCAGTTCCACGGTGCGCGCCGCCGCGTCGTGGGCGTCGGCGAGGATCGTCTCGTGGGCCTCCAGCAGCCGCGACAGCATGGCCGGGACCTCCTCCACACCGTTCGGGGGCCGCGGGATGGCAGTGATCTCGGCTACGTGCCGCTGATCACCCACGGCCACCCCACCAAGGGTCTGCACGCGCTCGGCGAGCGTGTCGACGATGTCGAGCTGCTCCGTCGCGTGCTTGTCCAGGACCAGGTGGAGTTGGTAGAAGGTAGCCCCGCGCATCAGCCAATGGTGCTTCTTGTAGAGGCCGTAGAGGATCTGCGTGTCGGCCAGCACCTGGTTCAGCCGCTGGCAGGAGTACATGCGGGCCTGGAACGACAGACCGATCGGGAACTGTTTCACGGTCCCGAACTCCTGGATCACTGCACCCTTCTGATGCAGCCACGGCTGGCTGCCCGAGGGCGTGGTGTCGGTGCTCATGACGTACCTCCTGGATGTGCTCGGCTTGCTTATGGGAACGACGCTAGGGGCCGTGACGGGGCCCGGGTTGCCCAGGAGCGCATGCGGTGATGCTCATCAGCGCACGGCCGGACGCGGCACGTCCCGGGCGTTCGCTCGTGGACAAGATCCCGTGCGCCGGCGGACACGGTGCGGGGGCTGAACGGCTCTACTCGCCGCGCACAAGAGCGATCCAGGAGCGGATCACACGGGAGTTCACCTGCTGAACGGGCACCTGTACGGCTTCCTCCAGGCGCTCCATCGTCAGGAATCCGGCGTCGGCGTCGTCGAGCCTGCCGAGCCCCAGGTGCTGCTGAGCCTGTGCCCAGAGCATCATCGCCTGGCGGAGCGACCCGTCATGGTCCGCCGCCCGCAGGAGCAGCCGCTCACTGGACCCGAAGTCGTCCACGTGCTGGTGCGCGACGATCTCTTCGGGAAGGAAAGCGGAATCGATGGCACTGAGCGCGGCGAACCGCTCCAGTGCGACGGCGTTCTCGCCGGCGTTGAGCGCGATCTCGCCGAGCCCGGAGAGGGCCAGGACGTGCGCCTCCCGGTCACCGGTCTCGGTGGCGGCACGCAGGGCGGTCTCGCCGGCCTCACGCGCCGCGACAAGATCACGGCCGTTCCGCAGTCCCGCGAGCATCTCGACAGCCAGGAACGGGTTGCCGCCGGCTCCGTCGAGCAGGTCCCGGACCCGTTCGTCAACCGCTGTACCGAGCGTGTCACCGGCCACTTGGCCGATGGCCGCGCCGGAAAGCGGCCCCACGGGCACAGTCACCGTGGGGAGTGCGTCCGTCGCAGCCGCGACGATCTCCTCCGCCGGACCAGCGGGCTCCGGCCGTCCGGCCAGCATCCACAGAACCGGCGAGGTCCGCAGACGTGTCGGAAGCTGCGTCAGGGCGAACCGGCTCAGCGGGTCGGCCCACTGCACGTCGTCCAGGGCTATGAGCACCGGCACGCTGCCGGCTCTGGCCTCCATCGCCTCCGCCAGGCGCTCGACCAGCCAGATCCGCTGGTCGTGATGGCGCGCAAGATCGGCAAAGGCGTCACCGGACAGCAGCGGCCGATCACCGTGCAGGACGCAGGCCGCCAACGACGAGAGCGGCACGATGTGGTGGAGCTCGTCGGCCTTGCCGAGGCCGACGGAGAAGCCGGCTTCCCGGGCCCCGGTGACGGCTTCGGCGAGCAGCGTCGTTTTGCCTATGCCGGGTACCCCCTGGATCAGGGCCAACCCGCCGCTTCCCGTGCGAGCCACCGAGGCGATCAGCGTGTGCAGCTCCTGGATCTCGGACTCCCGGCCGCGCAGACCACTACGGGACAGCGCCCCGCCCGACCCCGCCACTCATGCGCCTTCCTGTCCGCTCTCGCCGGCGAAGCCGGGCTCAGCCCATGCCGGCTGGTGGCTCCGCGCTTCGACGTCGTCTGCCGCTGCCGGAAGGAGCTCCGGCAGCGGCAGAGGGACGCGGCGAGTAGGTCCAGTATCCCAAGAGCCGCAGCTCAGTGCATACGCGGTGGGCGCCAGTGACTCCGGCCACACCGCCGGCGGGCAGAGCGCCCCGTCGCTCGGTCAGTCGTTGCGGTGGGCCCGCCGCCGTAGGGTCAGGCCGCGTCGGGTGACTGCTGACGGCTCATCCGTTCCCGCATGTGCCCGAAGAACTCCTCGGGCGGTGTCACCCCCGCTGTGACTCTGACGAACTCGTCGCGTGCCGAGGGGCTCCGGGACACGGCGAGGAGCAGCTGCTGCATCTCAGGGGGCGGCGGCTCCATCGCCGCGAACTCGGCCGTGAACTCGTACATGCTCGTGACCTGGGCGTCCCTGGCTTCCTGGGTGGCCCGCATCGCTTCGTCGAAGGACCGACTGCCGGCGAGTACGTTGTCGAGTGCGTGGGTGCACCGCTCCGCGTCCCGGAAGGCGTCCTGGATGCCCTGGGCGGTGATGGGGTCCTTCAGGTATCCGGCGTCGCCGACCAGAATCCAGCCGGGGCCGTAGGGCTTGCGGAAGTAGTTGGGAACGGCCATGCCGACGAACCGCTCGGCCCGGGTCGCCTGCGCGACCCTTTCGGCGAAGGCCGGCGCCCGGGCCAGCGTGGCGTGGTAATTGCCTTCGACGTCCCCCCGGCGGGCCTGGAAGTCCCGCATGGGCCAGCCGCATATGACCATCGTCAGGTCGTCGTTGGTGGGCCACGCGGCGAAAGCGCAGTCGCCGCGGTCGTACGCCTCGAAGGTGCCGTGCATGGGCAACCCGGCCCAGTACGTGTAGTAGTAGGCGTTGATCTTCGGTTTCTCCGCGTAGCCGACGGCGCCCGTCGCCCTCGCGACGGATGAATGCAGTCCGTCCGCGCCCACGACGATTCGCGCGTGTTCCGTCGCGGTGCTGCCGTCCTTGCCATGACCCTTGATCCCGGTCACGGTCGGCCCGTCGAACAGGAGCTCCTCGACCGTGAACCCCTCGCGCACCTGGGCGCCGGACTCCGCGGCGGCGTCCACGAGGATCTTGTCCAGGACCGTGCGGCGCGGCGCGTAGGAGGCTTCGAAGCCCTCTCCGGCCGGGGACCCGATGATCGCGAACGGTCCGAGGTCGAACGCATACGTGTCGATCGGCGGACACCCGGTCGCCACGACCCGCTCCAGCAGTTCCCACCGGTCCAGCGCGGCCAGTCCGGGGGGATGGATCAGATGGGTGGAGATCGTGTCGCTCGGGAATGTCGCCCGGTCGACCAGGAGGACCCGGTGACCGAGGCGGGCCAGAAGCATCGCGGCGGGCGCACCCGCGCAGCGCGCGCCGACGACGATCACGTCGTGGTGGTGGTTTCCGCCGCCGGCTGAGCCTGCTCTGCCGCTCATTGCCCTCACCTGCCGATCGGACGCATCCCCCGTAGGCGGCCGGCCGGACGAAATTGCAGGCCCCGGCCTTCGCCACTGACGGTGCATGTCCCTCTCCACGCTAGAACACCTTCGCAATCCGGTCTCGGCAGAAGGCGGTCCCTCGACGTGCTCGCCACCGGGGGCCGGTCACTTCGCGTGCGGAGGCTCCGCGGCCGGCCCGCCACCCACAGAGACAGCAGGAGGAAGTCGCGGTAGCGGCCGCAGCAGCCGCCGGCCCGTCCTCGTCCGTCTTCCAGGGGTACCGGGAGACGGCCGGCCACTTCGTCCTGCTCAGCCGGGACCCCGACATCATGTGCCTGGACGTCCTGCCCAAGCAGGGCGTGCACGAGGCCGGCGGCGTCGACCGGCTGCGGGCCCTCCTGGACCAGCACACCACTCGCGTGTGAGGCGTCGCACTCCGCAGGGGTGCGCGCCAGGTGAGGCGCCTGGCACTGACCTCGCTTGTTCCGGGGAAACACGTACCGGGCCGGGGACGCGTTGAACCGGTCCGCCGGGCCGGTTCACGCAGTCGGGTCGAGCGGAGTGGTCTGGTCGAGCGGAGTGGTCTGTTAAGGCGCTGAGTCGAGCCGCACCGCTGCCCCACCTGGCCCCGACGGTGTGGAGCCATCCCTCCAACGGCCCTCGCCACCTGCGAAGGCACCTACATCCATGCCTATGTTCGCTTCGGTGTGTCCGACCGAAAGGCTCCCCATGGACCAGCACATCGTGCAGGTGAAGATCCATCCGGCGATCGGTGTCGCCCGGGTCGGCAACAGTTCCGCGGCGCCGTTCACCGGCCCCGAGTCACCGCACCAGAAGCCGCTTCCCCCCGGTTCTCACAAGGACGCGTCAGGGGCGGTCATCAAGCAGGCGGCCCGATTCCGGGTCTACGGCTACAACCAGGCGGGCGAGGTCGTCCGCGAGCTGAATCTCGGCCAGGACGGCGTGAGCGAGATCCGCTGGTCGGTGCACCTGGCCAACAAGAAGGCTGCCTGGTACCGCTTCCACATTCCGCTGGACATCCCCGAAGCGGCCTCCCTCACGCCGGAACAGCGAGGCAGGCGAAACGCCGGCGTGACCGGCGCCGAGCGCCGGAAACTCGTCATCGACCCCGGCGTCCGCACCGTCCGCGCCTCCCTGCACGACGTGGGTACCTTCGACACCGGCACGATCATGGGCCGCAAGGTCCCGCTCGGCAGGATCTCCACCGAGCCCACCGGTCGCCTGCTGGTCGTCGGCGGCAACGGGAAGTCGGCCTCCTTCGCCACCCCGGAGAGGCCGATCACCGGCGTCACCAACAACGACACCTGGTACGACGACGTGTCCGACGGCCCCGTGACCGCGGAGATCGCGATCGGCGGACAGACGATGACGGCGACACCGGCGTGGATCGTGGTGGCCCCACCGCACTACGCCCCCGGCGTGAAGACCGTCCGCACCCTCTTCGACGTACTCCAGGACGTGTTCACCCCGGAGGGAACACTGCCGGGCCAGGACGTCGTCTCCTACGCCGACCACATCGAGCCGATCCTCAGCAGGTTCTGCGGGCTCCAGTGGACCAACCACGGCTTCGCCACCCAGTTCGGCTGGAAGGGCCCGCACGACTTCCTCGACCCCGCACTGCGCGCACGCCTCGCCGACCCGGCCGGCAGCAGCCAGGAACTGCGCCGCCAGATCTACGTACAGATGCGCGACCACGCACGGGACGGAACGTCACCACTGCCATGGCCCTGGCTGTACGGCGACGCGATGTCCAGCGGCAGGGGCTCCTCGGAAAGGCAGCACATCTGGCTCTCCCCGACCCAGGACCTGCTGCTCGCCCGTTGGGCCGAGGGCCGCTTCCAGCCCGGCCCGCTCCATGCGCACCACGAGGACGTCGACCAGGCACCCGTCCAGGAGCAGCCGGCCCTGCTGGACCGGGCCGCGCTGGAGAACTGCGCCGCGGACGCCTTCCACCCCGGCTGCGAAGTCACCTGGCCCGTACGGAACAAGACCATGTACGCCGAGCCCTTTCGCATCCTGCACCGCGCGCCGGACAACCCCGAACGAGAGTACGGCGACGTACTCAGCGACCAGCAGGTCAAGTCCAAGGACGGCCCGCTGTACGCGCAGGGCCCGGGAGACCTGACCCGCTGGATGGCCGCCCCCTGGCAGTGCGACGCCGCCAGCTGCCGCTCCGGCTACCAGGTGCTCAGCGGTCTGGGCCCGCGCTACAGTCCCTACCTGCCCACCTTCTGGCCCGCCCAGATCCCCAACCACGTCCTGAAGCGCTCGGACTTCGACATCGTGAACGACCCCGGCGCCGACCTCCGGGCCAGAGAGCGGGCCTTCGAACGGCGCGCCGTGTGGCTGCGCGGCCTGACCGGCTCCGACTTCAACAAGCAGCGCCGGCAGATGATCGACGACTGGCCCGACTTCGGCATCGTGGAGACCCATAAGTACGAGGGCGGGGACGGCAGGTTCCCGGATTTCATCCAGGTCGAGTCCGTCCCCGGCGAGCAGCTGCGACAGGCACCCGACCACGCCAACCTCGTCAACGTCCAGGTCCCGCAGGCGGCAAGCCCCCAGCTGGCCGCAGAGGCCGGCACCTGGAGTGCGGAACTGCCGGCCGAACAGGTGGAGGCCGCCCTGGTGACCCAGGCCATCGGCGAGGCCATGCGCGCCACCGGCCACGACGAGGCGGCGATCGCCGCCGGCTACCTGGAGAAGCTCGACCCGCTCCGCGAATCCCAGTGACCTCCCCGACGGCGACGTACAGACCGCCACGCGACCACTACGACGTCGTGGTCGCGGGCGGTGGCCCCGCCGGCTGCGCCGCCGCCCTCGCCCTGTCCAGGGCAGGCCGTACGGTGCTTCTCGCCGACTCCGCGACCGGTCCGCCGAAGACCGGCGAGGCCCTGGTGCCGGTGGCGCGCCTGCTCCTGCGCGACCTCCAGGTCCCCGACACCGTCCTGACCACAGGACATCTGCCGTGCCACGGCAACCAGTCCGCCTGGGGATCCACCGTCCTGCACACCGTCGACTTCATCCGCGATCCCTACGGCCACGGCTGGCACCTGGACCGACCACTGTTCGACCGCACCCTGCGCGCCGCAGCCCGCGCGGCGGGAGCGGACGTGGCCGAACACACCGCCGTACGCCGGCCCGTGCGCCACCGCGACGACACCTGGCGGCTGACCCTGCACGCCGCACCCGCCGGACCGCGCACCGTCACCTGTCGCCGGATCGTCGATGCCACCGGCAGACGCGCCGCGATCGCCGTCACCGCAGGTGCCCGCCGGCACGTGGAGGACCGGCTGACCGCCCATCACTTCACCCTCGACGCCCTGCCCGATGCCACCGACGGCCACTCCCTGGTCGAATCCGCCCCCGACGGCTGGTGGTACACCACCCTGCTGCCCTCCCGCCGCCGCCTCGTCACCTACTTCACCGACCCCGACCTGTTCACCCCAGCGGACTTCCGCCGCCGCCTCCTCGCCACCCGGTACGTGGCACCTACCGCCCGCCCCCACGGACTCGGCACACCGGACCCTCCCCGCCGCGCCCCCGCCCACAGCGCCCACCTGGACCACGTCCACGGCGACGGCTGGATCGCGGCAGGAGACGCCGCCCTGGCCTTCGATCCGCTGTCCTCCCAGGGCATTCTCACCGCCCTCTACACCGGACTCGGCGCGGGCCAGGCGATCGACGCGGACCTGCGCGGCACCCCGGGCGTTCTGGACGCGTACACAGCGAAGGTCACCACCGCCCGCACGGCGTACCAGCACGCGCACCGGACCGCCCACGCCCAGGAAACCCGCTGGCCCGACCACCCGTTCTGGTCCCGAAGACAAGGGACGGCCGCGGCACAGGCGGGCTACGGCTCCCGCGCCATGCCGCTGCCGTCGGTGCCCACGAGGGCCTGGCGCACCACTGCGTGGACCTCCCCTTCGCCTTCGACCTCCTGACCGCCCCTGGTGTCATCGAGGCAGAGGCATTGGGAGAACATCTGGCGTCTCGGCATATGTGCAGGTCGGAGTCGTGCTGTCCGGCCGCTTCTGCGGAGCGGGGAAGCGCGGGCGACGGGTAGCGGGGCGGGTGAGCGCGACGGGAGCCCAAGCGGTACGGCATTGCTCGCCGCGCGAGTGTGCCGTCGAATGCTTACTGTGGGTGGTGAGCTCGTCACGGTAGGCTACGCCGCCTTCCCCTTCCTCGTGCGGGCCTGGAGGGACGCCATGCCTGAGCTGTTCATCGGTGGCCGATGGAGCGCTGCGATCGAGGGCGGAACACGTGAGATCCGTTGCCCTGCGGACGGTGTCCTGGTCGCGACCGTCGACGAGGCGGGGCCGCAGGACGCAGCCGCGGCAGTGGCCGCGGCGCGCGAGGCGTTCGATCGGGGGCCGTGGCCGCGCACGTCGGCCGCAGAGCGCGGCCGGCTGCTGCTGCGTGTCGCCGACATCATGGAACGGGACAAGGACGCGTTCGCCAGAGCCGAGACCCTGGACACAGGGAAGCGGCTCGTGGAGAGCGAGTACGACATGGACGACATCGCGAACTGTTTCCGCTACTTCGGAAACCTGGTCGCCTCCGGCGGCACCGACCGCATCGTCGACGCGGGTGATCACGGGATCGACAGCAGAGTGGTGCACGAACCGGTCGGCGTCTGCTCGCTGATCACGCCGTGGAACTATCCGCTGTTGCAGACGGCCTGGAAGGTGGCCCCCGCGGTCGCCGCGGGCAACACCTTCGTTCTCAAGCCCAGTGAGCTGACGCCACACACCGCGATCCTCCTGATGAAGGCGCTCACCGAGGCCGGACTGCCGCCCGGTGTCGCGAATCTGGTGCTCGGTGCCGGGGCCACCGCGGGCGCGCCGCTGAGCTCGGACGCGCGCGTGGACATGGTCTCCTTCACCGGCGGCCTGGTCACCGGACGGCTCATCATGGCGGCGGCCGCGCCCACCGTGAAGAAGATCGCGCTCGAACTGGGCGGCAAGAATCCCAATATCGTGTTCGCCGACACCGAGTTCGACACCGCGGTCGACTACGCGCTGATGGCGGTGTTCCTGCATGCCGGGCAGGTTTGTTCGGCCGGTGCGCGGCTGCTCGTGCAGGACGATCTGCACGACGCGTTCGTCGACGAGTTGGTACGGCGTGCCCGGGGCATCCGGCTCGGTGGACCGTTCGACGCGGACGCCCGCAGCGGGCCGCTGATCTCGGCCGCGCATCGTGCCAAGGTCGAGGCGTACGTGGCCGCGGGCCTGGCGGAGGGCGCCGTACTGCGCTGCGGCGGTGCCCGCCCGGACGACCCGGCGCTGCAGAGCGGCTTCTACTACCTGCCGACCGTGCTCGACGAGTGCACGCCGGACATGACGGTGGTACGGGATGAATCGTTCGGCCCGGTCCTGACCGTCGAGCGGTTCCGGGACGAGGCCGAGGCCATCGCCCTGGCCAACGACACCGTCTACGGCCTGGCGGGGGCCGTCTGGACGCAGGACGCCGAGCGCGCCCACCGGGTGGCCGCCGGGCTTCGCGCCGGGACCGTATGGATCAACGACTTCCATCCGTATGTGCCGCAGGCCGAGTGGGGCGGAATGAAGCAGTCCGGTGTCGGCCGTGAGCTCGGCCCGGCCGGTCTCGCGGAGTACCAGGAGGCCAAGCACATCTGGCGCAACACCGCAGCCCGGCCGCAGAGGTGGTTCGAGTGAGCACTTCCGACCCGACAAGCCCCGACCCGACGAGCACCCCGCGCCCCGGCACCCGGGCCGACGGCATCCATGATGACGACTCACTCGCTGAGCTCGGCTACAAGCCCGAACTCAAGCGAACCCTGGGCAACTTCCACACCTTCGCCGCGGGCATCAGCTACATCTCGATCCTGACCGGCACCTTCCAGCTGTTCTACTTCGGCGTGAGCTTCGGCGGCCCGGCCTACTGGTGGTCCTGGCCCATGGTCTTCGCCGGCCAGCTGATGGTCGCCCTGTGCTTCTGCGAGCTCGCCGCCCGCTACCCGGTGGCCGGCTCGATCTACAACTGGGCCAAGAGCATGGGCGGCCGGCACGTCGGCTGGCTCGGCGGCTGGATGATGATGACCGCCACCATGGTCACGCTCTCAGCCGTGGCGCTCGCCTACCAGATCACGCTGCCGCAGATCGACAGCTGGTTCCAGTTCGTGGGCGACGGCACCGGCAAGAACGACGCGGCGGCCAACGCCGTTCTCCTCGGCACGGTACTGATCCTCTTCTCCACCCTGGTCAACGCCTTCGGGGTCCAGCTCATGGCCCGGATCAACTCCGCAGGTGTGTTCATCGAGCTGATCGCCGCGGTCGCCCTGATCATCTTCCTGGCGGCGCACATCACCCGCGGCCCCAGCACCGCCCTGACGGAGACGTACGGGCTCGGCGACGGCCGGACCCTCGGGTACTTCGGCGCGTTCCTCACCGCGTCGCTCGCGTCCGCGTACGTGATGTACGGCTTCGACACGGCGTCGTCGCTCGGCGAGGAGTCGCACAATCCGGGCCGCAACGCGCCCCGCGCCATCCTGCGGGCGCTCATCGCGTCGTTCCTCATCGGCGGACTGATCCTGCTCTTCGCACTGCTGTCGGTGCCGGATCTGGCCGCTGAGGAGCTGTCGACGGGCGGCTTGCAGTACGTGGTGCTGGAGACGCTCGGCTCGACCGTCGGTGAGATCTTCCTGTGGTGCGTGGTCGTCGCGATCACGGTCTGCGTGCTGGCTGTGCAGGCCGCCGGCATCCGGCTGATGTTCGCGATGGCACGCGACAACAACCTTCCTGCGGGCTCAATTCTGGCCCGGGTCAGCCCCCGCTACCAGACCCCTGTGGTGCCTGCCGTCGTGATCGGTGTGGTGGGCGTCGTCATCCTGGTGATCAACATCAACCAGCCGCAGATCTTCTCGGTGATCACGAGCATCGCGGTCATCATGATCTATTTGGCCTATCTGATGGTCACGACCCCCATGCTGATCCGCCGGCTGCGAGGCACCTGGCAGCCCGTGGAGGGCAACTTCTCGCTCGGTCGGCTCGGCTTGCCGATCAACATCGTCGCCGTGCTGTGGGGAGCGGCCATGTCGCTCAACCTCGCCTGGCCGCGCGCCGAGGTCTACAACGCGACGGGAGCGCAGCACTGGTATCTGCGCTGGGGCGCATTCATCTTCATCGGCATCGTCGGGCTCGGCGGATTCGCCTACTACTGGTTCGTGCAGCGGCACAAGACCGGCGTTCTTGAGGGCCACCGCGCCGAGGAGCACGCCCCGCCGCGCGGCTAGCCGCAGCCCCACACCCCATGATTTCTGGAGACACAGATGCCGGCTGAGAGTCAATTGCAGGACCTCTTCGACTATGTGGTGGTCGGCGGCGGTACGGCCGGGGCGGTCGTCGCCGCCCGGCTGTCCGAGGACCCGTCCGTCACCGTCTGCGTACTGGAGGCGGGTCCCTCAGACGTGGGTGACGACAACATCCTGCGGCTCGACCGGTGGATGGGGCTGCTGGAATCCGGCTACGACTGGGACTACCCGGTGGAGCCGCAGGACAACGGCAACAGTTTCATGCGGCATGCCCGTGCCAAAGTCCTCGGCGGCTGCTCGTCCCACAACTCCTGCATCGCCTTCTGGGCGCCGGCCGAGGACCTCGACGAATGGGGTGCTCTGGGGTGCGAGGGCTGGAGCGCCGCGGACTGCTTCCCGCTCTACCAACGGCTGGAGACCAACGACGCACCCGGCGACCACCACGGGCGCAACGGCCCGGTGACCATCCGCACGATCCCGCCGAACGACCCGTGCGGAGCGGCCCTGCTGGAGGCATGCACCGCGGCCGGAATTCCCACCACGCCGTTCAACACCGGTACGACGGTCACTCGTGGAGCGCACTGGTTCCAGATCAACGCCCGCCCCGACGGGACGCGTTCGTCCGCCTCCGTCTCCTACCTGCACCCGGTTATCGGACAGCGTCCCAACCTCGAAGTACGCACCGGGCTGCAGGCCAAACGACTGGTTCTCGACGCCGAACAGCGGTGCACCGGCGTCGAATACCTGACACCCGACCTCATCCATACGCGTACCGTCGGCGCGCGACGCGAAGTTGTCGTGTCCTGCGGCTCCATCGACGCGCCGAAACTGCTGATGCTGTCCGGGATCGGCCCGGCGGACCATCTGCGCGAGACCGGTGTGGACGTCCGCGTCGACTCACCGGCGGTCGGTGCCCACCTTCAGGACCACCCCGAGGGCGTGATCATGTGGGAGGCGCGGCAGCCCATGGTCACCACGTCCACGCAGTGGTGGGAGATCGGCATCTTCGCCGATACCGAATCCGGCCTCGACCGTCCGGACCTGATGTTCCACTACGGGTCTGTGCCCTTCGACATGCACACCTATCGGCGCGGGTACCCGACCTCCGAGAACGCCTTCTGCCTCACTCCCAATGTCACCCGCGCCCGTTCCATGGGTACTGTCCGGCTGCGCACCCGTGACTTCCGTGACAAGCCACGGGTCGACCCGCGCTACTTCACCGACGAGCACGACGTACGGGTGATGACCTACGGGCTGCGGCTCGCCCGGGACATCGTCTCCCGGGCGCCGATGGCTTCCTGGGCCGGCCGGGAACTGGCGCCGGGAGCCGACGCCGTGACTGACGCGGAGCTGCTCGACTACATCCGCCAGACCCACAACACGGTCTATCATCCGGCGGGCACGGTACGGATGGGTGCCACCGACGACGCGGAGGCCGTCCTCGATCCGCGACTGCGCGTGAAGGGGGTGCGGGGACTGCGGGTGGCCGATGCGTCCGTGATGCCGTTCCTGCCTGCCGTCAACCCCTGCATCACCACGATGATGATCGGGGAGAAGTGCGCAGACATGATCCGAGCGGACCGGAACTGACTGGGCGTCCTGATCGCCCGTCCCGCGATGTTCCTCAAAATCTTCGAGTCCAATGCGTGCACGTGTAGAGTGAAAACTGCCCTTGACCTGCGTGAAGTAGGCAGGGAGCAAACAAATCGGGAGCATTCGCATGCTTCGTGCCATGTTCAAGTCCAAGATCTAGCGTCTGGGCATTTGTGCAGGTCAGATGCATGAGCGGGTCGCTCAGGTCAGCAAATGGTCAGCATCGCGCGTGCGAGCGTCCCAGCTTGCTGACCTGGTGGCCGCCACGAGCGGGGGACCTGGACACAGGTGCCTGGCTCCCGCTTGGGAGGTTCGCTGCGTGACTCGTCAGATCTTCCGCGGCATGGGCCTCGGCTGCGGCACCTTCGTCATTCCCTACACTGAGGCCGAAGCCGACTCCACCGGGGCGGCCATCCGCGTGACCTGCCGCGTCATGATCACCCACGCCCGCGAGCGGGGCCGGTCCCGGGTCGCAGGGCAGCCGGTTGCCGCGCCACCTGGGGGCTGCACGGGTAGGCCATGATGCGCTAATCGCCCACTGGGCGAGATGTCCGAGGGAAGGGCGGGCGGCGCCCAACCCGTACGTACGACAGGGAAGCCCCGTAGCCGCCATGCCGCCGACTCCCAGCAGCGATACTGGATGCATGGACACGACGATCACCGCCCCCCGCGCCGAGGTGCTGCGGGACCGCTACCGCAGCCGACTGCCCGAGCGCTTGCAGGAGCTGGCCGGCCCCGTCGAGGGCAACGTGGACCTGCCGCTTCACATCGTCTGGTCCGGGCGGACGAGCTACAGCCTGGACCGTCCGAAGTCCCGCATGACGCTCTACCGGACCGTCCTCGCCGAAGGACTGAGTGAGGACCTGGTGGCCCTCCTGCACCACCGGCTGCTCACCGAGCAGTGGCCCGTGCTGCGGCGCTTGATCAGTCTCTACATCCGCGAGGTCTGGGAGGATGCCTTCCCCGAGCTGCTCCGCACCGCTCCGGCCGACACGACCGCCGCGTGAAGCTCACTCCGCTCCACGAGCGTCTCCTCGCCGACATCCTCGACCTCGGCTCCCCCTACCCTCTGGTCCTCACCGGCGGATACGCCGTGCAGGCCCACGGCCTGGTCGAACGTTTCAGCCGTGACCTCGACGTCGCCACCGAGAACCCCGCTCCGATGCAGGAGATCGTCGCCTCACTCACAGCAGGCCTCAGCGCGCGCGGATGGCGGACCACGCACGTCCAGACCGATCCGCTCAGCGGCCGGTTCCTCGTCACCGATCCGGACACCGGCGAGGAGTGCGAGGTCGACGTCCTCAAGGAGGCGTTCTGGGCTCCGCCTGCCCAGACCCCCTACGGCCCCGTTCTTTCCCTCGACGACGTGATCGGCACCAAGGTCCGTGCCCTCGCCGACCGCGGCACCGTCCGCGACCTCATCGACGTCCAGGCTGCCTCCCGCCACCGCTCCACCGCCGACCTCGAATCCCTGGGCCGCCGTCGCGCCCACGACGAGTTCAGCCTCGAAGACCTCCGGGACCGGCTCATCGGCTCGGATTGGTACGAGGATGAGGACTACACCGCGTACGGGCTCACCTCCCGGCAGATCGAAGAACTCAAGGCGTGGGCGCTGGGGTGGGCGGAGGATCTGGGTGCGCGGATCCATGATGAGAACGCTTGAGAGGCAGTCATCGCGTCCATCACCCCTATACCGCCGTTGCAACGAGAGGATGCGGTGTAGCCAGCAGGTTCCAACCCGGAGCCGTTCACGGTGGGTGGCTGCCCTGCACGGCGGATGTGCAGGGCAGCCGAGCGATACCCCGCAGTGGACTCACGGCGAAACCGGGCTGCGGTAACGGTCAAACACTGCATCCCGCTCCCTCTCCCATGTCCAGTCCGGGTCCCGACGGTGGAACTCGGTAACGGCCAGCTCGAAGAATTGGTCGGAAGGCTTTCGGCTGGATCCATTGACTACCAGTGCTGACAGCATCGGCTCGGGACCGGTGCTGTCCCTGCGGCAGACGTCTGCCAGCAGAAGCGACATCATCCGGCTGTGGTAGTGCACCCGGTGCTCCGGTGCCACGGCCTCGCTCAGCGCCTTGTAGGTGTCGGTCCGGCCCTCTCGGGCCCACCCCTTCAGAATCGCAACCATGGCGTCCCGGGCAGCCATGTAGTCCGCATCTCCATACTTCATGTGAGGCCCCTCCAGCCGACTGGAGCGACACGGTATCCAGTCGGGGCGGCCCTGAGGTCGCATCTGGAGAAGTTGCCCGGGCGCCGCCTCAGAGGCGGGGAGCGGGGACGTCCGGCTCGCCTTCGATCGTCAGTGCGGTGGCGTCCAGAGAAGTGGTGTGCGGGTTCGGCCGGATCCGGGAGTTGGTCCGGCGTTGGGTTGAGACCCGCATAGATGCGGCCACCGGCTGATCTTCGAGGTGTCGAGTCACGAAGGAGATCAGCACGATGACCACACCCGACAGTCTGCCCCTCCACGCGCTCGCGGAAGGCAATCTCGCCGCGACGAGTCCCGATCTGCTGCGAGTGATGATCAAGACGTTCGCCTGAAGGTCCGTAATCTTCTGAATCAAACATGTAGGCCACGTCTCGGGTTTCCAGGGGAGGGAAAGCCGAGGGAGTGGCGCGCCTACCTCGTCACCGCGGCCGAGATGGCCGGTCTTTCGTCCGGGGAGGCACGTGGGGCCATCGTCTGCCTGGAGGCCCTCCAGGTGTTCGACCGGGACGGGACGCGCCTGCGCGTGGAGCCGGTCCTCCATGCGGCGCTGGGCGTACTTGAGGACAAGGTCTGACCAACCGTTTGGGGCCGGGGTTGCTCCTGGCCCCACCGAGACTCGACCGGCACACCCGCGTCCTGTCGGCGGCCACAATCGAGTACACCGACGAGACGATCTACCGTTGCCCCCTTTTCGAGCTCGCTGCCGAGCTTGCTTTGCCATGGGAGATCCTTGGCGCTGAGTGTGATGACCGGGGAGAGGGTTAAGCATTCGGTCGGCCCCCGTCGTGGCAACGGAACGAGACGGCTCACTGGTCGCGAGAGCGTCGGGGCCTCCCAGTCGTAGAACTGAAGATTCCGGAAAACTACTGTCGCGACGCGAAGGCCGTGCGCCTGACGCCGACTGTGTGAGCTCCTCGCGGATCATTCGGACTGCAGTGCGTGCTCCCGGGCAGCGAGTCACCCTGTGACCCGCATGCACCTGATGCGGCGTCAGGCAAGTCGGCATCTGGTCAGCATCAGTTCGCGAACATCCTGAAAAGGCTGTCCGAACAGGCACCTGGTCGGTGGCGTCACAACAGCCTGATTGGCGCGGAAGCACAGGCGGGGAGCCCTATCCCCAATGAGAAGCGATGTTCCTCACAATCATCGACTTCGACGCGTGCCCGTGTAGGGTGAAGACCGCCCTTGACCTGCACAAAGCAGGCAGGGAGCCGTCTTCCAGGAGTCCAAAGTGCTGCGTACTCTATTCAAGTCCAAGATCCACCGTGCCACCGTCACCCAGGCCGACCTGCACTACGTCGGCTCCGTGACGGTCGACGCCGCGTTGATGGAAGCCGCCGACCTGCTGCCCGGCGAGCTCGTGCACATCGTGGACATCGACAACGGCGCCCGCCTGGAGACGTACGTCATCGAGGGCGAGCGCGGCTCCGGTGTCATCGGCATCAACGGTGCCGCCGCCCACCTCGTCCACCCCGGCGACCTGGTCATCCTGATCAGCTACGCCCAGGTCGACGACGCCGAGGCCCGTTCGCTGACCCCGAGCGTCGTCCACGTCGACGCGGACAACCGCATCGTCGCGCTCGGTGCCGACGCCTCGGCGCCGGTCCCGGGCACGCGCACGGAGCGCAGCCCGCACGCGGTCCCCGCACGGTCCTGACCCGCCCGGCCGGACGAACGCACGAGGGCCAGGGAGTCGCGGGCGCCCTCGTGCGGGAGTTCCGCGACCTGGCGGCAGGTGAGGGTGTCGCGGTCGTGCCGCTATGTCCGTACGCGGCGAAGTGGGCGGCGCGCCATCCCGGCGAAGCCCCCGAGGCGCCGGCCGAGCTCGTGCGGGAGGCGGAGCGGCAGCTCGGGTCGCACCCCGAAATGTTCTGAAACCGCCGTTCGGACGTATGGACTCGGCAGGCGCGGGCAGCCGCTCCGGGAGACGGTGGAGCTTGCGTTCCACCCGTACGACTTCGGAGGCTGGAGGACCGAGATGACCCACCCCTACCCCGACCCGCTGCCGCCCCCGCCGACGCCCAACCCCGTTCCGGGGCCGCCCGGGCCGCTGCCGGGACCGCCGCCCGCACCGCCCGCTCCACCGGCTCCCGGGCCGCCGGCCCCCGGCCCCGTGCCGCCGGGTCCTGCTCCGGACCCGATTCCGCAGCCGCCCACGCCGAATCCCGAGCCGGTGCCGGACCCCGAGCCCTCACCTCAGCCGGCCGGCTGAGAGGAAGGCGCCGGCCGGTCAGGCGGCGTCGGCGAGTTCGGCATTCGCCCGGGCCGTCACCGCGGTGAGCACGCGGCCCGCTGCCGCCAGTTCGTCCGCCGGGAGACCGGCGTACAGGCGTGCGCTGATGGCGGCGGACCCCGTCCGGATGTCCGTCTGGCGTTCGCGGCCGGCCTCGGTGAACACGAGACGGGAGTCGTCGCCCGGTGCTTCTTCGAGCAGTCCTGCGCTGGTCAGCTCCGTGAGTACGGTGTCGGCCGTCGCCCGGTCGATCCTGAGCGTGCCGGTCATCCGGGCCACGAGTGCGGCGCGTTCGGTCGTGCCGCCGTTCTCCGCGGTCGCGTTGAGCGCCACGCACTGGTGGAACGTCGTCCCGGACTCCGCCAGCAGGCGTTCGAGAACGGCCCGGGTGGCGTAGTGGGCCTGGCCGATGATCTGGCCGTTGACGGTGACGGTGCTGGACATGGCTACTCCTCGTTCGTCGATGACGCGTGCAGAGGTGCCGCGTGCAGGGGTGCCGCGTGCAGGGGTGCCGCGTGCAGAGGTACGTCGAGCAGGGCGTTCAGATCGCGGGTGAAGGCGGCGGTGTCGCTGCCGCCCAGCCCGCCCAGCGGCTCCAGGAGCCGTTCCATGAGCTGCTTGACGAGCACGATCGCGCGCGAGGTGAGCGCGCGCCCGTGCTCGGTGAGTGACAGCTGCACGGCGCGGGTGTCGGCCGGGTCCGGAGTGCGCTCCAGAAGGCCGGCGCTCTCCAGGGTCCGGGCCAGCTTCGAGACGTAGAGCGGTTCGAGGCCCGTGTGGTCCGCCAGGCGGCGCTGGCTGGGCCGGGTGCCGTCCCGCTGGAGATCCATCAGGGAGCCCAGCAGCGAGTACTGCGCGTGCGTCAGCCCCAGCGGCGTCAGTTCACGGTCCACGGCGACGCGCCACTTCATCGAGAGGCGCCACACGAGGAACCCCGGCGTTGGACCTGCGGGTGGCCGACTCGTGTCGTCAGTACCGCGTGTGCTGTCGGCGTTGCTCATGAAAAATAGAGTACATGGATACTATGTACATGGCTACTAAATAGTGGTCGCTCCCGCGCCGAGCCGGGTCAGGGCGTCGGCATGCGCCAGACCGCTCTCCCTCGCGATCGAGTCCAGGGACTGCGCGTCGCGCACCGGGGCGAAGCGCACCCCTTCGCCGTCCGCCCCGCGCCTGAAGCCGTACACGGCGGGCCTGGGCAGGCTGTTGTACGCCCACGGGGTGGAGAAGTAGTACGCCCCGGTGTCGTACAGCACGACGAAGTCGCCCTCCCGCAGCTCGGGCAGCTCCCTGCCGTGTGCCACGACGTCTCCCGCGAAGCAGCACGGTCCGGCGATGTCCTGCACGACGAGCGGCCCGGTGCGAGGGCGCCCCTGTGCGTCGAAAGCCCCGACGCGCAGCGGCCAGGCGTCGGGCATGAAGACCGTACGGGTGGCGGTCTGGGCGCCCGCGTGGGTGAGGGCGATCCTGCGGCCGCCCGCGTCCTTCGTGTACTCGACGAGGGCTCCGATGAAGCCGTTCTTGGCGAGCAGCGACCGGCCGAATTCGGTGACCAGCGCATAGCGGCCGTCGAAGAGCCCGGGCACCGCTTCCCGCAGCGCGGCCACGTACGCGGCGTACGAGGGCCGCACCGTGTCGTCGGCGAAGTTGACCGGCAGCCCGCCGCCGATGTCGATGCTGGTGATCTGCTGGGTGCCCAGCACGCCGTTGATCTCCTCGGCGAGCTCGTACGTCTCCGCGATCCCTCGTGCGATGAGCTCCAGCGGGCAGCCCTGGGAGCCGACATGGGCGTGCAGCCGGGTCATCCACGGCCGCGCGGTGAAGGCCCGTACGACCGCTTCACGAGCGCCCTCGTCGCGGAGCGCCACACCGAATTTCGAGGTCGCCGTCGCGGTGCTCATCGCTCCGATGGAACCGCTCCCCACCTGCGGATTGACCCGCAGTCCGAGGACGGACACCGAATCCGCGGTGCGCAGTTCGTCGATCCGCCGCAGTTCGTCGAAGCTGTCGGCGTTCACGGCCACCCCTAGGGCGAGCGCCAGCCGGATCTCCTCGCGCGTCTTGGCGGGGGAGTCGAGCACGATGTCCGCGGGGGCGAATCCCGCGTCGAGCGCGAGCCGCAGTTCACCGGGGCTCGCGACCTCGCACCCCATGCCGCAGTCGGCGAGCAGGCGCAGGACGGGGACGAGCGAGGACGCCTTGGCGGCGAAGGTGTGGAGGGTGCCGGGCATGGCGGGGAAGGCGTCCCACAGCGCCGCCACGGATTCACGTACTCCGTCGGTGTCGATGAAGCCGGCCACGGGCTGCTGTTCGCCCAGCAGGCCGTCGGCCACGGCCTGGCGGACCGCTTCGGCGAAACGGGCGGAACCGGCCGGAGCGACGGGTGTCGGGGAAGTCGTCTGCGTCATACCGCGAGAGTCGTTGATGGCGGCCCCACAGGTCTTTGTCGAACGGGCCAAGACTCGCGCCGAACCTTGGCCGGACGGGCAACTGCCCTATCAAATCGTACCGAAACGCTCAGCACTCGGCCGTGAGGCGGACGGCGAGCGTGAGGAGCAGCCGGGTGTCGGGGTCGTCGATGTCCACACCGAAGCGTTCCCTGGCGCGCCGCAGCCGGTAGCGCAGGGTGTTGGGGTGCAGGACGAGCCGTCGCGCCGCCCGGGCGACGTCGCCGGAGGTGTCGAGGTAGGCGGCGAGTGAGCGGACGAGCTCGCCGCCGGCAGCCAGATCGGCCCGTACGAGATCGTGCACCGGCCCGCTGCCCGCCTCCCACAGGGGCCGTGCGGCGTCCAGGACCCGCAGGACGTCGAGCGAGGGGCCGACCTCGGCGGCCGTGGCGCGGCGCGGCTCGCCCTCCGCGCGGCCGCGGCTCTCGCGCTCGCGCAGCACCCGCAGGACGAGGAGCGCCTCCTCGTACGAAGCGGCGGCGCCGAGCGCGGAAGGGGCGACGGAGCCAGCCCCCACCCGGACCGGGACACCTCCGGGCAGTGAGACCGCGAGCGCGTCGAGTTCCCTGGTCAGCCGCGCGACGTCCCGGGCCTGGGCGTCGCCGACGGGAAGGAGGATCAGGAGCCGGTCCCGTTCGCTGAGCACCAGCACCGTCGAGCGGTACGAGGCGGCCTGGAGGGCCAGCACGTCCAGGGTGCGGTCGGCGGACGGCGGGGCGCCGTCGGCCCGCTCGACGGCCAGCACCGCGCACGGGGCGTCGGGGGAGAGGCCCAGCGACCAGGCGTGCGTGCGCTGATCCCCCCGGCCGTGCAGCAGTCCGCGCAGGGCGTGGTCCCGGCGGCGTACCGCCGCGCTCTCGCGCAGCCGGTACCCGACCAGGTGCGGGGCGGCGACCTCCGCCGCCCGGCGCAGGGCGTCCGGTGCCTGTGGGGAGAGGCTGCGGCCGTCGGCGGCCACCCAGATCGAGCCGAGCACCTCCGGCCCGCTGCGGACGGCGATGACCAGACGTTCGGGGCTGTCGCCCTGGGCGGGGCGGTGGATGACGTCCCGTGAGGTCCACAGCGCGTGCAGGATGCCGCTGCGACGCAGCTCGGCCACCCGCCACTCGGGGACCCGGCCGCCGAGAATCGTGGAGCGGCGCACCCCGTCGGCCTCGGGCCGGGTGGCGGAATGCGCCAGCACCCGGAACCGGGTGTCCTCGATGGTGATCGCGCCACCCGTGTACTCGGCGATGGCCGAGGCGAGCGCGCTGAGGCCGCCGGCCATGCCACTGGACTCCTCCGGCGGCTCCCCGGCGCGTTCCGTCCCCGCGTACGACAGCGCGGACCGCAGCAGCGCCGCGGTGTCGGTCCAGTCCGCCCACGCCGCCCGGGTCAGCAGGGTGAGCCCGGACTCCTCGGCCGCCGCCAGCACCTCGGGCGCCGGGGGCATGCCCTCCGTCTCGCGCAGCACCACGGCGCCTGCCCCGCGCCCGGCCGCCCCGCGCACCGCGGCCACGGCCTCGGCGGAGGAGACCGGCGGCCCCACCGCGAGCACGGCGCACGCCTCGGCCGACCGCGTGCCCTCCTCGTCACCGAACACGACGCCCCGCACGGCGACATCCTGGCCGGCGGGCGCGAGCAGGAGCCGCAGCGTCCCACTGTCGTCGAACGCGAGGATGTCGCGCAGCGTGCTGCCCCGCACCGGCACGTCGTGAGGCGGTTGGCTCGTCACGCGCCCGAGCATACGAGCGCGGCGGGCGCCGGGGGAGAGCGGCTGCGTCGGCGGCCGAGGGGGAGCGTCCGCGGGGTGCGGGGCGGGCCGCGGCAGTCAGGGAGAGCTCTGGGACCGCTCCTGGTGCGGGCGCACGGGGGCGGGGCCCAGCGTCGTGCTCCCCGGTGACGCCCGGTGGCCGAGTCCCGTGCGATAGGCGTCGAGCGCCGCCTCCGTACGGCCCGCCCTGCGCAACAGGTCGCCCAGCAGACGGCAGATGTCGGCGAGATCGCCCGCCGCGCCCGCCCGCTCCAGCAGCGCCAGCGCGTTGACGTAGTGTTCCTCGGCCGCTTCGAGCGCGCCCTTCTCCTCGCAGATCAGCCCGAGGAGCCGGTGTGCTCCGGCCGCGTGGACCGATCCCCGGTCCGGGTGGAGTTCGCCGATCAGGCGCTCCAGCAACTCCTCGGCATCCTGCGCCCTGCCCTGTCTGCGCAGCACATCGGCCAGCTCCACCTCGACCTGGGCGGTGTAGAGGGCGGCGCGCTTGGAGGCCAGCATGTCGCGGGCGGCGCGCAGTTCGCTCTCGGCGCCGTTCAGATCGCCGTCCTGCGCGCGGACGTAGCCGCGCATCCAGTGGCAGTGCGCCATCTCCGTGCGGATCTGGAGCTGTTGGTAGATCTCGGCGGCCCTGGCCAGTGAGGCGTCGGCCTCCGCGATGCGGCCTGCCGCGATGAGCGTACGGGCGACCCCGCGGTGCAGTCCCGCGACCAGCTCGGGGTCGGAGACCCGCGGAGCGAGCGCCAGCGCCAGCTCGCCCGCCTGGGCGGCGCGGGCGTGGGCGCCCATGTCCATGTACGGCGCGATCGCCGCCGTGTAGAGCAGCAGGAGGGCTCCGGGGTCCTGGAGACCGGAGTGGTTGAGCTCGTCGATGGCGCTCTCCAGCAGATAGCAGGCGTACCGGAGTTCACCCGCCAGCAGATGCGCGACGGCCCGGCCCCGGACGGCCGGGGCCCGCTGCGGGAGCGGCGCGTCCGAGAGCGCCTTCTCGGCCGCCTCGAAGTGCCTGCGGGCCGCGGGCAGATCCCCGGTCTCCAGCGCGCACTGTCCGAGTCCCAGCAGCGCGGTGGCCCGTTCGGGGCCGAGCCCCAGGCGGCCGGCCTCGCCCAGCAGCTCCGTGTACTGCTCCGCCGCGTCCTCGGCCGCTCCGGTGGCCAGGGTGCGCTGGGCCTCGACGAGTCTCAGCCGGAGGCCGGTGGCGAGATGGGCGGGCCGGCCGGTGGCCAGCTCCTCGTACGTCACGCCGAGGCGCTCGGCGAGATGGCGGACGGCCGCCTCCGAAGGGCGGACCCGGCCGGCCTCCAGGGTGGAGATGTAGGCCGGTGTGTACGAGGGTTCGGCGAGCTGCCGTTGCGTCAGGCCCCGCTCGGCGCGCAGGCGCTGCACCCGCCGGCCGATGACTCCGGGATCGTCGGACTGCTTGTGCCCGGGTCCCTTGCCCGCCGCCTGCTTCTCGCCCACTGCGTCACCCTCTCCGCCCTGCTCCGCGTCCCGGCCCCGGGCGGAGACACCGTTTCGGGTGTCAACCCCCTTGCTCCCGGGTCTTGTTCCGCATCGCCGCGACCCCTAGGTTAAGCGGCACATTAATTGAGTTTAACTCTTGCGTTAAATGCCGGGCTTCCCGTCGCCCGCACCCCCATACCGCGCCTAACACCGCGGGGACTTGAAGGAGTTGTACATGCGCATACGCCTCGGCACGCGCCGAACCACAGGATTCATGTCGGGACTCGCCCTCGCCGGCCTGCTGGCCACGGCCGCCGTCACGGCCGCCCCCGCCGCTTCGGCTCTCCAGGCGGACCGTACGGCCCCAGCCGCCGGTGACGAGCCGGACCGGCTCAGGGCCGAGTACTTCCCCGAACCCGGCGGCGAGGGCCGCACCGTACAGGTTCCGGCGGAGGGGCACGGACCGAGCCGGCAGGGCGCGCGCACCACCGCACCGCTCTCCGCGGCGGAGACCGCCGCTGACGGCACGGCGGGCGAGCTCGCGGTGACCGGCAGCACCGAGGACCGCCTCGACATCGTGATCGTCGGAGACGGCTACACGGCCGGCCAGCAGGGCGACTTCCACGCGGACGCCACCGCCAAGTGGGCCGCCATCACGGCCATCGAGCCGTACAAGAGCTACCAGGGACTCTTCAACGTCTGGACCGTGGACGCGGTCTCCAACGAGTCCGGGATCACTGGTGACCCGACCGCCGGCCAGGTCAGGGACACCGCACTCGGCAGCTACTTCTGGTGCGAGGGCATCGAGCGGCTCATCTGCGCCGACATCGACAAGGTGGCGTCCTACGCCGCCAAGGCCCCGGCCGCCGACCTCGTGGTCGTCGTCTCCAACTCCACCAAGTACGGCGGCGCCGGTTACTCCGGCCTGACCGACGAGGGATACCCGTTCAACGGCGTGTCCACCCTCTCCTCCGACCACGCCTCGTCCAGCCTGATCGCCGCCCACGAGATAGGCCACTCCGTCGGCCTGCTCGACGACGAGTACACCTACGACGCCTACGGCACCTGGACCGGCGGCGAACCGGCCGGGATCAACTCCACCACCTACGACCCGGCCCAGCTCACCGCGAAGCGGGCCAAGTGGTACCGCTGGCTGGGCCGCCCCGATCCCACCGGCGGCACGGTCGGTACGTACGAGGGCAGCTTCTACCACCCGTACGGCATCTACCGGCCGACCGGGACCTCGATCATGCGCGAGCTGAGCAGCAAGGAGTTCAACCTGCCGGGACGCGAGGCGATGATCGCGGGCTTCTACCGCGCGGGCAACGCGCTGAGCAGCCCCGTCGGTACGGACTCCGCCCTCGGCGCCGCGGACCGGATCACGGTGGAAGTGGCCCGGCTCGGCACCCTGTCCAGGACCGAACTGCGCTGGTACGTCGACGGCGTCGAGAAGTCCGCGGCACGGGGCCGTACGACCGTCACCCCCGCCTCGCTCGGCGTGCGCAAGGACGGCCGCGGCCACCGGGTGACCGCGAGACTGACCGACCGCACCGACGCGGTACGCGACCCCGCGGTCCGCGACCTGGCCACGGACCGGCTCAGCTGGACCGTCGCACCGGGCGCCCGCCGGGGCTGAGCCCCCGCACGGCCGTGGTCCTCACGCGATGAGGGGGACCACGGCCTCCGGCGTCAGCATGCGGAAGGTGAACGCCTGGTGGAAGTAGAGGTGGACGCTGGTCGCGTCGTGGCTCGCGTAGCCGATCGACAGGTCCTGGGCGAGGCGCAGTTCGAAGTCGCCGCCGCGCGTGGACAGCAGCACTCCGCCGGTCACGGCGGGCGCCCACAGGATCTGGTCGTCGAGCAGCCGGCCCAGATGCGTCGCGACCGGGTACCCGTGGTCGGAGGTCTCCGTGGCCTCGGTGAACGCGTCCGCGCCCAGCAGCAGCCGGTACGGACCGTCGACCCCCGCGAGCCGCAGCCGGGTCAGCGCCTGGCTCACCGCCGCCGGGTAGTCGCGGGCATCGGCGGGCAGCGGCTGCGGGTCGTGCGAGGAACCGCTGCGCAGACCGGTGATCCCGCCGGCCCCGTACCCGTCGATGACGGCCATGTCCTCGGCGAACGCGCAGGTGCGCGCCGCGTCCTTCACCGGCTGCCAGTCGCTGTCGTCCGAACCGCGCTCGACATCGTCCACGGCCGCCCGGGTCACGGTGAACGGCACCCGCCATTCCACGACCGGCGTCGAGGTACGGGCCCTGGCCAGCACATCGGGAGCGGGCGGATCGATGTCGCGCAGATGGCCGTCGCCGACGGCGGCCAGCGTCGGACCGTCGGGCCCGGTGACGTCGACGACCCGGCGGCCGGCCACATGACGGCTGAAGGTCCGCCGGGCCTCCTCCTCGATCTGTTCCCAGGCGGCTTCCGTGACGGGGGCGAGTTCGCGGTGGAGGTTGTTCATCGCGGGGCGCTTTCTTGCAGGCTGCCGATTCGCAGCGAGCCCTCGTCCGGCACCATCGCCGGGTCCGTGGCCCGCGGGGCCGGCGCGGACGCCGGTTCCGGCAGGACCTCGGCACCGGCGAGGGCGGGCGCGGGCGGCGGGGCGTCGAAGAAATCGGCGCCGGGAGCGTAGAAACTGGAGCCGGTGATCGCGGTCGAGAAGTCGAGAATGCGATCGTGCGTGGCCGGCGGACTCCCCAGGAACATGTTGCGGAGCATCTGCTCGGTGATACCGGGATCGGCCGCGTAGGAGATGAAGTACGTCCCGAACTCGCCCTCCCCGAAGCTGCCGAACGGCATGTTGGCGCGCAGGATGTCGCGCTCGGTCCCGTCCGGACCGGTGATGGTGTTCAGGGCGAGATGGGAGTCGGCGGGCTTGACGTCGTCGGGCATCTCGATGTCGGTGAACTTCGTGCGCCCGATGACCATTTCCTGCTGTTCGGTGGTCAGTGAGTTCCAGGACGCGAGGTCGTGCACGTACTTCTGCACGATGATGTAGCTGCCTCCCGCGAACTCCGGGTCACTGTCGCCGACGAGGGCCGCCGAGCGCGCGTCGGCACCGACCGGATTCTCCGTGCCGTCCACGAAACCGAGCAGGTCGCGGTGGTCGAAGTAGCGGAACCCCTGCGTCTCGTCGACGATCCGCACGGCCCCGCCGAGCCGGTCGAGCAACTGCGCCGCCCACTCGAAACAGACGTCCATCCGCTCGGCCCGGATGTGGAGGATGATGTCGCCCGGAGTGGCCGGGGCATGGTGACGGGGGCCCCGCAGCTCACGGAACGGATGCAGTTGCGCGGGCCGGGGACCCGCGAACAGCCGGTCCCACGCCTCGGAGCCGAACCCCATCACACAGGCCAGACCCGCGTCCGGGTACCGGAAGCCGAGCGAACGGGCCACCGCGGGGAGATCCGGCAGCATGTCGCGTACGGCGTCCTCGCCGCCCGGTTCGATCGTGCCGACCAGAATCAGCGCGGCGTTGGTCAGCGGGGCTACCACGGGCTGGACCGCGACGGGGTCCGGGACGGCGTCGGGCATGCGCGCACTCCAGGGGGTGGTGTCGGCGGTGCGGGAAGGCAGGGACTCGTCTGCCACTAACGCACGCCCGCGGCCCGCCCGCACTCCGGGCGGGCCACCCGGGCGAACCTCAGCCGGCGGAGACCTCCGAGCGGTCACCGCCCCAGAGCGTGTGGAAGGAGCCCTCCCGGTCCGTGCGCCGGTAGGTGTGCGCACCGAAGAAGTCCCGCTGGCCCTGGGTCAGCGCCGCGGGCAGCCGGTCCGCGCGCAAGCCGTCGTAGTACGAGAGAGCGGCGGCGAAGCCCGGCGTCGGCACACCCTGGCGCACCGCCTCGGCGATCACCGCCCGCCAGTCGTCCTGGGCGGCCCCGATCTCCTGGGCGAACTGTTCGTCGGAGAGCAGGCTCGCCAGCTCCGGGCGCGCGTCGTACGCCGCCCTGATCCGGTCGAGGAACGCCGCACGGATGATGCACCCCGCCCGCCAGATCGCCGCGACGCCACCGAGGCCGATGTCCCAGCCGTACGCCTCGCCGCCCGCCCGGATCTGGTGGAAGCCCTGGGTGTACGACACGATCTTGGAGGCGTACAGCGCCTGCTCGACCCGGTCGGCGAAGGCGGCGGCCTCCGCCCCGCTCAGCGGTACGGCCGACGGCCCCGCCAGACCGCGGGCGGCCCCACGGAGATCCGCGTGACCCGAGAGCGAGCGTGCGAAGACGGCCTCGGCGATCCCGGACACGGGTACGCCCAGGTCCAGCGCGATCTGCACCGTCCAGCGGCCGGTGCCCTTCTGCTCGGCCCGGTCCTGCACGATGTCGACGAAGGGCTTGCCGGTCGCCGCGTCCGTGTGGGCGAGGACATCGGCCGTGATCTCGATCAGGTACGAGTCGAGGCGTCCGGTGTTCCAGGTGCGGAACACCTCGGCGATCTGCGCGGGGGAGTAGCCCGCGACGGCCCGCAGCAGGTCGTACGCCTCCGCGATCAGCTGCATGTCCGCGTACTCGATGCCGTTGTGGACCATCTTCACGAAGTGCCCGGCGCCGTCCGGCCCGATGTGGGTGGTGCAGGGGGTGCCGTCCTCGGCGCGCGCGGCGATCTTCTCCAGCATCGGCCCGAGGGACGCGTACGACTCCGTGGAGCCGCCCGGCATGATGCTCGGGCCGTTCAGCGCGCCTTCCTCGCCGCCCGAGATGCCAACTCCCACGAAGTGGATGCCCCGCTCGCGCAGCTCCTTCTCGCGACGGCGGGTGTCCTCGAAGTGGGCGTTGCCTCCGTCGATGATGACGTCGCCCTCGTCGAGGAGCGGGGCGAACTCCTTGATCACCGCGTCGGTCGGATCGCCCGCCTTCACCATGATGACGAGGCGGCGCGGGCGCTCCAGGGCGGCCACGAACTCCTGCGGCGTGTGCGCGGGAACGAACGTGCCCTCAGCCCCGAACTCCTTGACCAGGTCGTCGGTCCTGGCGGTCGTGCGGTTGTGCAGGGCGACGGCGAAGCCGTTCCGGGCGAAGTTGCGGGCGAGATTGCGGCCCATCACCGCGAGCCCCGTGACGCCGATCTGCGCAGTGCCGGTCATCTGTGGTGTGCTCCTGAACTCTGTGAGTACCCCGGTGGGGTGGGTCGTACCGGGACGATGGATACGTGCGGCGGCGCCGACGGGTTCAGCGCGTCGTCACTTCTCCCGCGGGCGGGGACTCGTCGTCCAGAGGAGTCCCTTCGAGCGGTTCCTCCTCGTCGTCGACGAGATGCATGGCGGCTTCCTCGGCCGAGGCGGCCGCTCCGTCGATTCCCACGTCCTGAGCGGTCAGCGTGTAGGGCACGCTGCCGTCCGCCTGCTGGGTGAGCCGGCCGGCACGGACGATTCCGACCTCGGCGTCCCAGAGCTCCCCGTCGCCCTCGGACAGGTCGCCCGGGCCCTCGTCCGCGTCGTCGGGGACATCGGGCAGCTCCCGGGTCAGCCGCCGGTCCAGGGACTCCCCGTCGTGCTGCTCCGCCGCGGTGGTGCCCTCGTCGTCGACGGCCCACGGACGCTCCGGCGGGGAGTACCCCGCATCGAGGGGATCGGTGACGCCCGAGGTGTCCAGGGTGTCCTCGACATTGAGCAACTCGTTCGGGTCGGAGGCTTCCGGTTCCTGGGGCTGGTAGACATCGTCCCCCCGTTCGCTGTCAGTCATGGCGTGTCCTTTCGGTCCGGGGGCGACGTCCCCCTGTACGCAATTCCACTCCGGTCCGCGAGGAGCCGCCAACGGAAGGGCTCGGCATCGCCGGTTCCGGGGGCGGCGGAACGGGACCAGGGGGCGGAACCGGAAGGGTCCGACCGGACGTACACTCGGCCCATGGGTCGTACACGTGCCACGAGGGAGAGCCTGCCGCAGGCCACCTCCGTGCTGCGCCCGGCCATGGCCCGTCCGGTGGGCACCGGACCGGTGAGCACCGCCGGCATCGGCGCGCCCGGTACCGGCCGTACCGCTCTGCACGGTCACGGCTAGCGATCTTCTCCATCCGGTCACGGTCAGTGACCGCCAGCGGTTCCGGCAGGGGCTCCGCCCCTGACCGCTGCCCCTCCCCGAACACGGCGGGCCTCCTGCCCCGCTGAACTTTCGCGTCCCGTTCTTCCGGACGCGCGATGCACCCCGGTTCCACATCACCACGCAGCCCCCGGAACACCGCCGGTGCTGCTGTCCGGCGACGGCCGCACCACGGGCCGAGCCACTTCGAAGGGATCACTGTGAAGCTGAGCGAGCTGCTGGCCGGACAGGAACACCAGATTCTCCAGGGCGACCCCGAGCGGACGCCGATCACGGCGGGCACCACCTTCGACGCCGAACTGGCCGCGCCCGGCTCGTTGTTCGTCGCGGTACCCGGCTACCAGGGCGGGGGCCCCGAAGCCGTCGCGCCGGCGGTCGCCCGAGGTGCGGCGGCGGTACTCGTCGGCCCCGACGTACCCGAGCACCCGGCCCCCGCGGCGGACGTGTGCGTGGTCAGGGTGCCCGACATCCGGGCCGCCGCGGCCGTCGTCGCCTCGCGCTACTTCGGTGAGCCCGGCCGCCAGATGGACATGATCGCGATCACCGGAACCAACGGGAAGACGTCGGTCTCCTACATGGTCGAGTCCGTGCTGCGCATCGCCGAAGGCGCGAAGGCGGGCGTCATCGGCACGGCGGGCAGCCGGATCGGCGACGAGCTGATCCCGATGCCGCAGTCGGTCCTGACCACACCGGAGACCCCGGACCTCCAGTACCTGCTGGGCTGCATGCGCGACCGCGGTGTCGGCACCGTGGTGCTGGAGGCCACCTCGATGGGTCTGCTGACGCACCGGCTGGACCGCACCTTCATCGATGTCGGGGTCTTCACCAACCTGACCCAGGACCACCTTGACGACCACGGGACGATGGAGAACTACCGCGACGCCAAACTGCGGCTGTTCCAGGGACTGTGCCGGCATGCCGTGATCAACGTCGACGACCCGGTCGGCGCGGCGATCCGGGACGCGGTGCCCGGCGCCGTGACCACGTACGCCCTCGACGCCGAGGCGGACTACCGGGCCACCGACCTCACGGTCGACGCGTCGGGCACACGGTTCACCCTGCATCACGGCGGCCGCAAGTACCCGGCGGCGATCCCCTCGCCGGGCCGCTTCTCGGTGGCCAACGCACTTGCCACGGTGGCCGCCTGCCACGTCCTCGGCCACGACCTGGCCGCTCTGGTCGCCGCCCTCGAACAGATGCCGCAGATCCCGGGCCGTTTCGAGCGGGTCACGACCCCGTCCGGGACCTCGGTGATCGTGGACTACGCCCACTCCCCGGACTCCCTGAGCAAGGTCCTGACGACCATTCGCGGATTCGCCCGTGCCCGGGTCATCACCGTCTTCGGCTGCGGCGGCGACCGCGACACCACCAAACGGGCCGACATGGGAACGATCGCGGGCGCCGGCTCAGACCTGTGCGTACTCACCTCGGACAACCCCCGCCACGAGGACCCCGAAGGCATCCTCGACCAGATCGCACCGGCCCTCACGGCGACCGGAACCCCCTTCGAACGGTTCGTGGACCGGCGCGAGGCGATCGCGTTCGCCCTCTCCGCCGCAGGACCGGACGACATCGTGCTGATCGCGGGGAAGGGCAGCGAGCCGCACCAGATCGTCGGCGACGCACTCCTTCCGTTCAGCGACATGGCGACCGTCCGCGAACTCACCGACGTGTAGGGAACGCGACGCCCAGCCGACCCACTCACATCCCGGATGCGTCAATCGCGACGATCAAGGTGTTGGCCGCCGGGACAGGCCCCCTGACATGCTGAACCCGTGCCCCGGGGAGGCGCACGAGGGCGAGTGGGGGAGCGGCGATGACGGTGTTCACGACGGAGACCGGACGGGTACGGGGCAGGCCGGCCACCACGGGGCGCGGGATCGTCGCCGTGCTCGGCATCCCCTACGCCGCGCCGCCGTTCGGCGCCGCCCGCTTCCGGGCGCCAGGCCCTGCCGCCGCCTGGGAAGGCGTACGGGACTGCACGGAGTTCGGCCCCGTCGCACCGCAGTCGGCCGAACTCCCCGGCGCGCCCTGCTGGTCGCCCGGCGACGAGGACATCCTCACCGTCAACATCTGGACCCCGGGAGGGCGGGGCGACGCGCTCCCGGTCCTCGTCTGGATGCACGGAGGCGCCTACGTCTTCGGCTCCTCCGCGCAGCCGGACTTCGACGGGGCCGCGCTCGCCGGGCAGGGACTGGTCGTCGTCACCCTCAACTACCGCCTGGGCTTCGAGGGATTCGGTCATGTCCCGGCTGCCGGAGGCGAGGAAGCCTGCCCGGACAACCGGGGACTCCTCGACCAGATCGCCGCACTGGAGTGGGTACGCGACAACGTCGCCGCGTTCGGCGGAGACCCCGGCCGCGTCACCGTGGCCGGCCAGTCCTCGGGTGCGACAGCGGTTGCCTGCCTGATGGTGACGGACCGGGCTCGCGGACTGTTCCACCGCGCGGTCGCCCACAGCGCCGTCAATGCCTGCGCCCCGGTGGAGACCGCCGCGCGGACCACCGCCGAGGTCGCCGCAGCGGCGGGCGTCTCCCCGTCCCGGGCGGGCCTCCTGTCCGCGTCCCCGCAGGAACTCGTCGCCGCCTCCGACAAGGTCGTCGACGCCTACCGCCAGGATCCGGGGTCCGGGCAGCGCCACTACGACCCGGCGATCTACGGACCGGTCGTGGACGGCGACACCCTCCTCGCCGACCCTCTCACCGCGATCGCCGCGGGAGCCGGCCGCGAGGTGGACCTGATGGTCTGCCACACCACGCAGGAGTACTGGCTGCTCGATGCCGTCGGCAGCAGCGCAAAGATCGCCACGGGCAGCCAACTCGCTGCATTCGCGGCCGACTTCGGCCTTCCGGCAGCACTCGTCGACGGCTACCGCGCACTCATGCCGAGCGCCCCGGTCCTCGACGTCTTCCTGGCGGTGTACGGAGATCTGCTCTTCGCCGAATACAGCAGCAGGCTGGCCGAGTCCCACGCCCGCGCCGGCGGCACGGCGTACCTGGCCCGCTTCGACCGCCGCCGGGGCGGCGAGGGCCGGCCGGTCCGCGCCTGGCACTGCGCGGACGTCCCCTTCGCGTTCGGCACCCTCGACGAAGCGAGCGTCCACTTCCTGATCGGCGGCCCGCCCGGACCGGCCGACCGTGCGCTGTCCGCGCGGATGATGCGGGCCTGGGCGGACTTCGCCGCCACCGGCGACCCCGGCTGGCCACGGATCGGCGCCTCCGCCGGCGCGGTGTTGGTCTGGGGCGCCGGAGAAGGCGCGAGCGAAGCGCCCGCCGACGCCTTCCGTGAACTGTGGCGCACCGCCGGATATCCGCTGCTCGCGCCGTAGGTGCCGTGTGCGCCGCCGGGCGCGGCAGGCGCTCCGAGGAGCGGGGGCGTGCGGGGCTTCGCCCCCTGCGCGCCCCCGACTCCCTTGTCATCACCCGCCCGCTGCACCTAAGTTGGCCGATTGCGACGTGTCCAACTGCCAGTGGGGGAGCCGAATCATGGCCGCGAACGGACGGCACCGCAGATATCAGCCCAGCCGCATCAACCGTGCCTCGCTCACGGTGACGGCGGGCGGCGCGGGCATCGCGCTCCCGCTCATCACCGCCGCGTCGGCGGGTGCCGCCCCGACCGATGTGTGGGAGAAGGTCGCCGCCTGCGAGTCGACCAGCAACTGGCACATCAACACGGGCAACGGCTACTACGGCGGCCTGCAGTTCTCCGGGTCCACCTGGGCCGCGTACGGCGGCACGGCCTACGCGCCGCGCGCCGACCTCGCCACCAAGGACCAGCAGATCGCGGTCGCGGAGAAGGTGCTGGACGGGCAGGGGCCGGGCGCATGGCCGACCTGTTCCGTACGCGCGGGGCTGACCCGCGGGGGTGACGCCCCGGACATCGCTCCCCAGTCGCTGGGAACCAGGCCGGTCGACGCGCCGGAGAAGACAGCCCCCCGCGCGCAGCCGAAGGCCGCGGCCCCCGCGTCACCGACGACGGTGCCGGGTCAGCGGGAGTCGTACACGGTCGCCCGCGGCGACTCCCTGTCCGGCATCGCCACCGCCGAACAGGTCCGCGGCGGCTGGCAGCGCCTGTACGCGGCGAACCGGCAGGTCGTCGGGGACGACCCCGACCTCATCCTTCCCGGGCAGCGGCTCAGCCTGGACGTGGCCAAGGCCCTGGGCGCCGCCCCGAAGCCCGCGGGGGCCGCCCCGAAGCGGTCGGCCGCACCCGAGGCGAAGGAGCGGGCGAAGCCCGCCCCCAAGGCCGAGCCGAAGCGGGAAGCGAAGCCGCAGCCGAAGAAGGAAGCCAAGCAGGAAGCCAAGCAGGAGCCGAAGAAGAGCCCCCGCTCGGACCGGTCCACGGAGCGCGCGGAGAAGCAGTCCGGCCTCACCGCGCCGGTGGCGGCCCGCACGGGCACGCCGTACCGCCAGTCCGGCTCATGGGCCAGCGGCTACCACACGGGCGTCGACTTCCCCGTTCCCACCGGTACATCGGTGAAGGCGGTGTCCGCGGGGAAGGTCGTCTCGGCCGGCTGGGCGGGGGCGTACGGCTACGAGGTCGTCATCCGGCACGGCGACGGCAGGTACAGCCAGTACGCGCACCTGTCGGCGCTGCACGTACGCGCGGGCCAGCAGGTCAGCAGCGGCCAGCGGATCGCCCGCTCGGGCTCCACGGGCAACAGCACCGGTCCGCACCTGCACTTCGAGATCCGTTCGGGCGCCGGTTACGGCTCCGACGTCGACCCCCTGGCCTATCTCCGGGCGGGCGGCGTCAGGATCTGAACCGAGCCGGTCCGCCGGGTGCTTCCGCACGCGGGTTCACCGGACTTCACGCTTCCCACCACGCGTCCCTGCGGCAGCGTCAGGGTCAGCGGCAGAGAATTCGGCGCCGGAAATGAAGCCGTGGCCGCCACCTCGGCGGACGTACGGCCGGAGGCCGCGGGGCGAGCTCCGACGGGTGACGACGGCGCTGGCGGGCTCACGGACTCCGGCAGACGACCGGCACGGCTCCGGGGCGTGGGCCGGACCTCGGCCCCTTCGCCCGTCTCGTCCGGTGCCGCGTGCCGTACCGGGTCCGGTACCGCGCGCGTCCGTTCCGCCCCGAGCCGCTCCGTGGTGAGCAGGACCAGCCCGCCCGCCGTCACCGCGCCGCACACCAGCGCGAGCAGGGTGCCCGTCATGCCGTAACGGAACTGCTCGCCGAAGAGGGTGATCCCGACCGCCGCCGCGACCACCGGATTCACGACCGTCACGATCGCCAGCGGTGCGGTCAGACCGGCGCCCCGGTACGCGGACTGGGACAACAGGAGCCCGGCCGACGCGAGACCCGCGATCACCAGCAGGGTCGGCAGCCCGGAACCCACCGATCCGGAGGTCCACTCGACGGCCACGGTCTTGGTGAACACCGAGCCCATACCGAACGCGATCCCGGCGCCGGTGGCCAGCAGGACACTGCGCACCATCGCGCCGCGGAGCCCCTTCGCGACGAGGAAGAGCGCCGCCACCACGCCGAACGTCACCGTCGCCAGCGCCAACCGCTCAGGACCGCCCAGCGCGTGCGACTCGCCGCTCCCCGTCAGGGCCAGCAGCCCGGCGAGGCCGACGGTGGCCATGACGGCGCCGCGCCAGGCCGTGGACCCCGCCCTGCGGCGCACGAACAGCGCGGCCATGGGCAGGGCGAAGACGATCGTCAGGGCACCGAGAGGCTGGACGAGGCTGAGGGGCCCGTAGGCCAGCGCCACCACGTGGAGCACCGCACCCACGCCGTTCAGGGCGACAGCGGCCCACCAGGCGGCGTTGCGCAGGAGTGCGGCGTACGAGCGGCCGTCTCCGCCTGCGGCGACGCGCTCCTGGACGATCGCCCCGGCCGCGTAGGCGACCGCGGAGACCAGTGACAGCAGCACAGACAGCGCGAGGGAGCTCATGTAGACCACGATGTCCTGTCGGGGCCGCCGAGTCGTCGTCCCAGAGGCGGCGATTCGACGTACTGCTCTAGTAGTACGTAAGTGCGTCCGGCGTCCTCCTCCCGACGGTAGTCCTCCTGGCCCAGGACCTCAGAAGTTCCGCTCCCGGCGGGTACGGTGAGCTCCGGACCGGGCACGGCGGGTGGCCGAACGGGGCCGACGGGCGGGAAACGGTCCGAGGGGGAGCAGACGATGAACCGGACCGGTGTGCCGGAGCCAGGTGGCTTCTTCGCCCTGCGTACCGCGCCCGTCCCGGGCGGCGGCCACCGCCCGCTGGCCGGCCTCTACGCCGGGGATCTCGCGCCCCTCACTGCCCGAGTCGACACGGTCGCCCTCCGTCTGAACACGCCGGAGCGCAGAGTCGCCGCGTCCATCGCGCACCTGGGGCTGGCGGCCCGGCTCTGGTCCATCGCGCTCGGCCCCGCCGCCCTGCACGGCCGGCTGCCGGACCTCTCGCCCGGCCGGCTCTTCTGGGACCCGGCGCACACCTCGCCCGACGATCTCTGGCTGGAGGACACCGCGTCACTGGAGGGCACCGCCGACCGGATCAGGGAGGCCGTCCAGTTCGGGCACCTCGTGCCGCTCGCCGACGCGCTGCGCGCGCAGGGGACGGTCTCCACGCGACTGCTGTGGGGCAACGCGGGCTCGGCGCTCGCCGGAGCCGTACGGGAACTCGTCGGGTGGGCGCGCACCCACGGGCGCCCCGACGTGGCCGGGCGGGCGCGGGCCCTGGCAGCCGAACTCTTCGACCACCCGGACCTGTCCACCACCGGCGCCCCGCACGGCCCGGCGTTCCGACGGCGCAGCTGCTGTCTGTACTACCGGTGTCCGGGCGGCGGACTCTGCGGCGACTGCGTCTTCGACCGCGTGCCGGGGTCCGCGGCGAGGACCGCGCCCGAGTGACCACCCGGGGAAACGGGAGGCTTCGGGAGCGGTCGGCTCAGGTGCTGAGCTGGAACTCGGCGCGGATGCGCTTGCCGACCGGCACGCGCTCGGCGGTGAGACGGTCGCACAGGGCGACGACGATCTCCATGCCGTGGCCGCCGAGGCGTGCCGGGTCGGGTGCGTAGAGGACGGGAAGCGCCGTGCTGCTGTCGTACACCGTGACGCTGATGCTCTCCGCGGTGCCTTCCAGCTCCAGCAGGTAAGGGCCGAAACTGTAGCGTTCGGCGTTGGTGATCAGCTCGCTGACCGCCAGCATCAGATCGCTGCGGGTGTGCTCACGCAGCACCGCGAACCACTCCGCGACGAGACGGGTCAGGAAACGGTCCGCCAGTGCGCGGGCCTGCGCTATGCAGCCCGGCTCACCCGCGAACACCTCGGCGGTGTGCAGTACCTCCGTGCACCGGAACCCCTGAGCGGGGTTGTCCGGCCGGGAGGTGGCCTGTTCATTCATAGCTCCAGCCAAGGCGCCGCAGGGAGGTCGGAGACCTTTTCTCGCCGTTCGTCTACCCGCGTCGAGAGATCCCACTCCGGGGGATGTCCCCAGATCTTAGACGCTTCGCACTCCGCCGCGCGGCCGTTCAGGCATCCACGCACATTCCGGTGCGCAGCCGCTGCACGATCCGGTTCAGCAGACGCGACACGTGCATCTGGGAAACCCCGAGACGCTCACCGATCTGGGCCTGCGTCATCTCCTGGCCGAAGCGCATCTGCACGATCTTGCGCTCACGGTCGTCGAGCTTCTCCAGGAGAGGCGCGAGCGTCTGGAGGTTCTCGACGCTCTCCATGCCCGGGTCCGTCTCGCCCAGCAGATCGGCGTACGCCCGCTGGTCCTGACCGGACTCGCTGTCCGCGGAGGGGGTGTCCAAAGAGCCCGCGGAGTAGCCGTTGGCCGCGACGAGACCCTCGATGATCTCCTCCTCGGGGAGGTCGAGGTGTGCGGCGAGCTCCGCGACCGTGGGGTCGCGGTCCAGTTCCGCCGAAAGCTGCTCCTTGGCCTTCGCCAGGTCGACCCGCAGCTCCTGGAGGCGGCGCGGCACATGCACGGCCCACGTGGTGTCACGGAAGAACCGCTTGATCTCGCCCACGATGTACGGCACGGCGAAGGTGGCGAACTCGACCTCGCGGGAGAGGTCGAACCGGTCGATGGCCTTGATCAGGCCGATCGTGCCCACCTGGATGATGTCCTCGGCGTCGTCACCGCCGCGGTTGCGGAAACGGGACGCGGCATAGCGCACCAGGGAGAGATTCATCTCGATCAGGGTGTTGCGCGCGTACTGGTACTCGGGCGTCCCCTCTTCGAGGGTCTGCAACTCGTCGAAGAACATCCGCGACAGTGCGCGGGCGTCCTGCGGAGCCACCTTTCCGGTGTCCTCGATCCACGGAAGTGTGCCCGTACCGGCAGCTGTTGCGGCATATGTCCCGGAACCGACCTGGTGGCCCTGCGGAGCCGCTGTGGCGACCGCTCCGGTGGTTCGCACTGACATCGCCGTCATGGTGTCACCCTCCTGGTTGCTGTTGGTGTGGAACCTCGTATGCCCCGTTCAAACGAAGTCATGCCTTCCGGATTCGATGTTCTTTCGGAGGGGGAAACGGGGCCGCGCCGGACCATGGCAAACTTGATCGGGGCGTTCGGCCCGTAGTAACGCGGCCTGGCGCAGCCTGTGGCCGGCATCTTCGAGTAACAGAGGAACGGCCATGACGGTGACAGTTGACAGCCCGGAGCTCGATCCCGGAGCCGGTGAGTTCGGTCCCGGCATCGACCCGGAGCGGCTCGCCGTCTGCCTGAGCGTGCTCGACGAGCTCGACACCATCGACATCGACCACCCGGACGCGATCGCGGTGCGCCGGGCCACCGCGGGCGTCTACCGCACGGTGAAGCAGCGCCGCCGCCAGGAGCGCAGGGCCGCCAAGACCGCGCACGACAAGGCGGTCACGGAAGCGACCGCGACCGGCTCCGCCGAGCGCATCGACGACGAGACCCAGGGCGTCCTGCCGTCGTCGTCCGCCGCCGCCGAGATCGCCGGAATACTCCAGCGCCCCCGCTCCTGCTACATCTGCAAGACGCGGTACGTCGAGGTCGACGCCTTCTACCACCAGCTCTGCCAGCCCTGCGCCCATGAGAACCGGGCGCGGCGCGACGCCCGCACCGACCTCACGGGGCGCCGGGCGCTGCTCACCGGCGGCCGGGCGAAGATCGGCATGTACATCGCCCTGCGGCTGCTGCGCGACGGCGCGCACACCACCATCACGACGCGCTTCCCCAACGACGCGATCCGCCGCTTCAAGGCGATGCCGGACAGCGCGGAGTGGATTCACCGGCTGAAGATCGTCGGCATCGACCTGCGTGACCCCGCCCAGGTCGTCGCGCTCGCCGACTCGGTCGCGGCCGAGGGCCCGCTGGACATCCTGATCAACAACGCGGCCCAGACGGTGCGCCGCTCCCCGCAGGCGTACAGCGAACTCCTGAACGCCGAGTCGGCGCCGCTGCCCGCCGGGGAACTCCCCGCCGCCGAGGTCATCGGCACCTTCGGCAGCGGAACGGTCGACCGGGTCGCCGCGCTGCCGTCCGCCCGCAAGGAGGGGCTGACTGCTCAGGACGTCACCGAGCTGGCGCTCGTCACGGGCTCCGCGTCGCTGGAGCGGATCGCCGCGGGCACCGCGATCGACGCCGGCGGACTGGTTCCCGACCTCCACGACACCAACAGCTGGATCCAGACCGTGGAGGAGGTCGAGCCGATCGAGCTCCTGGAGGTGCAGCTCTGCAACTCCACCGCACCGTTCATCCTGATCAGCCGGCTCCGCCCGGCCATGGCGGCGACGGCGGCGAAGCGGGCGTACGTGGTGAACGTGTCCGCGATGGAGGGCGTCTTCGGCCGCGGCTACAAGGGAGCGGGTCACCCGCACACCAACATGGCGAAGGCCGCCCTGAACATGCTGACCCGGACCAGCGCCCAGGAGATGTTCGAGAAGGACAACATCCTGATGACGGCGGTGGACACCGGCTGGATCACCGACGAGCGCCCCCACCCGGACAAGATCCGCCTCGCTGAGGAGGGCTTCCACGCCCCGCTCGACCTGGTCGACGGCGCCGCCCGGGTCTACGACCCGATCGTGCGCGGCGAGGACGGCGAGGACCTGTTCGGCTGCTTCCTCAAGGACTACGCGCCCGCGAACTGGTAACACCCGGCGCGGCGATTACGCGACGACGGCGGCCCGTGTTCCACGGGTCGCCGTCTTTGTGTCCCGGTTTGCCCCGTTGAGGCCCCGCTGCGGCTCCGCCGGAGTGAGATCGTTGGCTGAAAGTGACCCAGGCCATACGTTCTGTCGAGCGCGGGGGCGCTCATTTGGTTAGGCTGGGGTCAACGGACGCCACCAAGGAATCCACAAAGATTCCTCGGCCGTCCTGGGACAGGTCCGTAACCGGGCCGCCGTCCCGCCCCCTACGGGCGCCACCGCGACCGAGCTGTTCCTGCCCCTGCCCGGGGCGGTCGACGCACGGTTTCGGCCGCGCAACGCCTGCCCGGGGTTACGCGACACAAAGGAGTGCGCGGTGACGCCAGAACTGACGAAGCACGAGAAGCGACCGGACGAACGGTACGGAGAGCGGACCCGCAGGCCCGAAGCGCTCCGGAACATCGAGGTCTGGGCCAGGTCCGCGCCGATCCGGCTGGCCGGCTACGAGGACGACCTCGCGGAGCCGCACATTCTCCCCGGCATCGACTGACCCCTCGCACCGGTCCTCCGTGTACTGAGCCCCGCCCTTCCGCATCAGCGGGACGGCGGGGCTCAGTGCTGGGCGCCCTTCGTGCCGGCGAGCGAGACGGGCCGCATGAACTCGCGCACATGGTCGCGGTGCCACCAGCTCCCGGTCTCCCGCAGTTCGCGCCAGGTGGTGAACCGGTAGCGGTACACACGGGCCCGTACGTGTACGGGCGGGGTGTCCGGGAACGGGTTGTGCCGCAGCAGCCGCAGGGTGTCGCGGTCGTTCTCCAGGAGCCTCTCGACGAAGGGTCCGAACCAGGACCGGGCGTACGCCGGGGAGAGCGCGGCGAACCACATCATCCAGTCGAGCCGCAGGTGGTACGGGGCGAACTGGCGCGGCAGCCGTCTGGGATCGCCGGGCTTGCCGCGGAAGCCGTACTCCTGCCAGCGCGTGCCCTCGTGGATCACCGGTTCGGCGGTGCCCTCGACGACGACTTCCAGGCGCACCCGGCTGATGCTCCCGAACGCCCCGTAGGTGTTCACGAGGTGGAGCGGGTCGAAGGACCGGTTCATCACCTGGCGGCGGGAGACCAGATTGCGGGCCGGTCGGTAGCTGAGGGCCAGGATCAGGACCGTGACGGCGATGACCACCACCTCGTACCAGAGGGGCGGAGCGGACTGTGCGGGCGGCTCCCCGGCGATGAAGGACCAGTCGACGGCCGCCAGGGCGAGCGTGATGGTGAGCCAGTTCAGCCATGCGAAGTTCCCCGACAGCACCAGCCACAGCTGGGTGACGATCATCAGCCCCGCGGCCGTGCCCGCCACCGGCTGCGGGGTGAAGAGCAGGAACGGCACCAGCAACTGGGTGACGTGGTTCGCGGCCACCTCCACGCGGTGCACGGGCTTCGGCAGCCGGTGGAAGAACCAGCTCAGCGGGCCCGGCATCGGCTGGGTCTCGTGGTGGAAGTCCAGGCAGGTCAGCCGCCGCCAGCAGGAGTCCCCGCGCATCTTGATGAGCCCGGCGCCGAACTCCACGCGGAACAGGAGCCAGCGCAGCAGCCACAGCACGAGCACCGGCGGCGCCGTGTCACCGCTGCCGAGGAAGACGGCCAGGAAGCCCGTCTCCAGCAGCAGCGACTCCCAGCCGAATCCGTACCAGACCTGACCTACCTGGACGATCGACAGATACATCACCCAGGGCAGCGCCCACAGGAGCATCGCCGCCCAGAGGGGTACGTGCGCGTCGACGCCCGCGATCAGGGCGAGGGCGAGGGCGCAGCCGGTCCAGGCCACGACGGCGAAGGAGCGGTCCGAGTAGTGGAGCCGGAAGAGGCCCGGGGCGGCGCGCCAGTGGGTGTGACGCAGGAGGGCGGGAACGGGCAGCATCCCGCGCTCGCCGATCAGCGCCCGGAACTGGAGCGCCGCAGCGAGGAACGCGATCAGGTACAGGACGGCGAGAGCCCGCTGGAAGATCAGCCGGCTCAGCCAGTAGCCATCCGCTGTGAACCACTCCATCGCTTCCAGTATCGGCCCCGGCCGTGGTCAGCGGGTGGCGACGATCCGGCGCAGGGTGCGTCCGAGGCGGCGGGCGTACCAGTGCTGGACGGGCGGGACGAGCGGTCCCGCGAGGCGGGCGTACCAGCAGGCGGGCCGGGAGAAGGCCATGACCGTGAACCACACCGTTCCGTCGTCGGCGAGGTCCACCACGAAGCACTCCTCGCCGCGCTCCGGGTGCCGCTGCCGGGTGCCGTAGGCGAAGCCGGTGCGCCGGCTCTCGTACGCCGTCCAGACCACCTCGCAGGGGGCGGTGACCCGGAGCCTGCCGATGCCCAGGGAGACGGCGACCCGGGTTCCGGTCTCGGCCCGCGCGGTCGTCGCGTGCACTCCCGCTCCCGAGGCACGGTGCATGCGCCAGCCGGTGACGGCGGCCCCCGCCGCCTCGAAGTCCTCGCGTCCCCTGCCGACCGGGGTCCGGTGATGGAGGTGGTGGTAGCCGTCGGGGAGCGGGCCCAGGAGGGTGGCGCCGACCTCGGGATACGTGAGCGTGTTCATGCGGTCCTGCCTTCCGGAGGGGTGCGGTCCTGGAGCCGGCGCCAGGCGAGTACCGAGCAGAGCGCGAAGCCCAGCGCGTTGCCGAGGCCGTGTGTGGCGGCCATCCAGGTCAGAGTGGGGTGGGCGATTCCGGTGGCCTCGCCGAGCGCCCAGCTCAGCGCGAGCACCATCGAGGCGACGAGGACCGCGGCCGAGGTGAGCAGCAGTACCCGGGTGGTGCGGTCCGGGCCGCCGGTGCGGACCGTGCGCAGGGTGAGCAGCGCGACCGCCCACATCCCGGCCGTCAGGACCACTGCCCCGGCCAGCTCGGCCCAGTCCCCGATGAAGTAGCCGATGAGGACGAGCAGGGTGCCGAGCGGCACGCTCAGTGCGGCGAAGCGGCCGGCGGGTGTGTCTGTGGCCCGGCAGAGGAGTCCGGCGACCAGTGCGGCGGCGAATCCGGCGAAGTGGAAGTGCGGCACGGTCAGCGCGAGGATTCCGAGGTCGAAGCCGAAGAGTTCGTGTCCCGAACGCTCGGCGACCAGGGCGAGCGCGGCGACGGAGGGGGCCGCCAGCGCCGTGTGGAGGGCGATCTCCGTGGGGTGCGCGCTGCGGGTACGGGCCGCGCGGAGCGGTGCGTGCAGCGCGAGGGCCACGGCGCCCAGGGCGTAGACCGCGGCGAGCGCGGTGGCGGGAAGGCCGCGCGGCAGCCAGAGCGCGACGGCGCCCGGAGCGGCGAAGAGCGGCCACAGCCGCCGTATGCGGTCGAGCTCCGGGGCGTCCATCAGCCGCAGCCCGGCGGGCACGACGGCGAGCATGCCCAGCATGACGATCAGGTTCACGAGCACGGACATGACCTGCCCCACCAATTCTTGAACGCGTTCAACCGATGTGGGTGAGACTAGAGCCTTTCTTGAACGCGTTCAAGTCTGCCCCGGTGTCTGGGGCCGAGTGATCGTTCCGCTTGCGAAGGGGCGCGCTGTGCGGCAGAGATGAGGGGACTCAATCGCTTCGAGGTGAACAGGCAGGAGAGCTCAGTGCGCTCACCCCAACGTCCGCGGTGTACCGCGTTCGCCGCGCTGTCCGTCGGTGTTCTCTTCGTCTCGGGCTGCGCCCAGGCGTCAGGAGGCGGCGAGAAAGGCACCCCCGGCACGGCGGTGGTCAAGGAACTCTTCCTCCAGTCGGCTGCCGCACCCGGTCCCGGCCCGTTCACCGGGTCGACCGCCGGGTCCCCGCCCCCCGCTGCCACCGCGTCGCCCGCCGCCGTCGCGAGGATGACGACGCGCACCATCTCCGGGGCCACCCCCGGGCTCTACGGCGGCACCCGGTCCGTGGCGAGCTGTGACGTCGAGGAGCAGGCGCGTCTCCTGGCCGGGGACCGGGCCAAGGCCCGCGCCTTCGCCCAGGGCGCGGGGATCAGGGAGATGGAGATTCCGGCATTCCTGCGTGGACTCACCCCCGTACTCCTGCGGACCGACATCCGCGTCACCGGTCACGGATACGCCGAGGGGGTGCCCACGGCCTTCCAGTCCGTGCTCCAGGCGGGCACCGCCGTGCTGGCCGACACCCAAGGGGCGCCCCGCGTCCGCTGCGCCTGCGGCAACCCGCTCGGCGCACCGGTCGTCATGAAGGGTTCCCTGGTGTACCGCGGCAAGGAGTGGGCGGGCTACGACCCCAACCGCGTCCTGGTCATCGAGCCCAGCACCCACGCGATCACGAACTACGTCCTCGTCGACGTCGCCGACAACACCTGGATCGAGCGGCCGGCCGGCGACGACGGGGCGCAGGACGGGAACCCCGACGATCCGCCCCCCTTCGAACCGGAGGAGGGCATCGTGCCCTCGCCCGCCCCCTCCGCGGCCACGTCGGAGCCTTCGGCGCCCACGCCTTCCGTGGAGACCGGCAGCAGCCCACGCCCTTCCGTGCCGCGGAGCGAGCCGACGGCGGAGGACGTGGAAGCGCCCGTGGACGCGCCGCGGGAGGAAGCCGTGGACGCGCCTGCCGTCGAGCCGCAGGACACCCCGTCCGACCTGCCCGACCTGACCGGTGAAGCGGGCGGCGAACTCTCCGACAGCGGCCAGTACCCGGACGGCGCCGCGCCGCCGATGTCCGACGTGCCCGACGCCGCCGAGTCCCTCGCGGGATGACGGCGGCCGGTCGGGTGAGGAGGGGCGATGGGGCGCCGTCGGCCGAATCGCTCGAAGAATCGGACAATTGATGGCAGAGTGACCCGTATGGATGATCGGGTAGCGGGTGCCCTGTCACTCCCGGAAGACTGGCCCGCCCACCCGGACCTCAGCCTCGCCCTGAACCGAATGGGCAGCTTCGACTGGGATCTGGACAGCGGACTCATGCACATGGACGAGCCCGCCCTCGAGGTGTTCGACCTGCGGGCCGAGGAGTACGACAACCGGCCGGTCAGCCTGTCCGCCCGGGTGCCGACGGACGAAGCCGTCCGGCTCGACGGGATGGTCTCGCAGGCACTCAAGGGCGGGCTGACCAACTACGGCGCGTACTTCCGCATCCTGCGGCGCGACGGCACGCTCCGCTGGACCCACACCCAGGGCTTCATCCGCCGGGACGCCACCGGCCGGCCCCGCCGCATCATCGGGATCGTCCGCGATGCCACCCAGGAGCTCTCCGACTCCACCGCCCGCAGGGAGCTGGACGACGAGCGGCGGAAGCGGACCAGCGTGGTGGAGGGCACCACGGCCGCCCTCGCCCATGCCCGGACGGTCAAGGACGTCACCGACGTACTGAAGAACTCGCACGGCGGCCTGGCCAACCTCGGCGCTGCCAGCCTCGTCATGGGACTGCTGGAGTCCGGGCGCATCCATCTCGTGGCCGACGGACCCGAGGGCGCCTATGTGCCGGGCACCCGGTACACCCGTACGGACGAGCCGTACCCGATGAGTGAGGTCGTGCGCACCCTCGCACCCCGATTCATCGAGTCGGCCGACGACTTCGCCGACTCGTACCCCATCCTGTGGCCGCACATCAGCCACCTCGGCATCACCGCGGCGGCCTATCTGCCCCTGATCGCGCAGGCCCGTCCCATCGGGGCGCTCGGGCTCCTCTACCGCGACAAGGCGGGGTTCACCGCCGACGAGCGGAACCTGCTGGTGGCCCTGGGCAGCTCGATCGCCCAGAGCCTGCAGCGCGCCATGCTGTACGAGCAGGAGCACGACCTCGCCGAAGGTCTCCAGCAGGCGATGCTGCCCCGCAGAATCCCCGAGGTGCCGGGGGCCCAGGTCGCCGTCCGCTACCGTTCCGCACGGCTCGGCCGGGACATCGGTGGCGACTGGTACGACATCATCCCGCTGCCGGGCGGCCGGGTCGGCGCCGTCATCGGGGACGTACAGGGCCACGACACGCACGCCGCGGCGGTCATGGGGCAGCTCCGGATCGTGCTGCGCGCCTACGCCGCCGAAGGGCACAGTCCCGCCACGGTGATGGCGCGAGCCTCCGTCTTCCTCCACGAACTCGACACCGACCGCTTCGCGACGTGCAGCTACGCCGAGGTCGACCTGCGGACCGGCGTGGTGCAGCTGGTCCGCGCGGGGCACGTCGACCCGCTCGTGCGGGACGTCGACGGAAGCTGCCGCCGGCTGCCGGTCGAGGGCGGGCTGCCGCTGGGACTCTCCGCCGAATTCGGACGGCTCGAGTATCCGGTAAGCACGGTCGAGCTGGACCCGGGGCAGACGATGGTGCTGTACACGGACGGCCTGGTGGAGCTGCCGGGCTCCGATCTCGACGAGGGCATGCAACTGCTGGTCGACCTGGTCACCAATGGCCCCAGGGAACTCGAAAAGCTGGCAGACCGCCTCTGCGAGGCCGTCGACGAGCGGGGCGGCGAGGACGACGTGGCGATGCTCCTGCTCCGCCGCAAGGCGGCACACGCGCCGCAGCCCGGCGGCCGGCTCCAGCAGCATGTCGCGCAGAACGATCCGGAGGCGCTGAGCTCCGCCCGGCACATGATCAGGGCCGCCGTGCGGGCATGGGGAGCGGCGGAGCGGGCCGACGAGATCGAACTCGCCGCCGACGAGCTGATCACCAACGCGCTCATGCACACGGACGGCGGGGCCATCGTGACGATCCGCGTCCTCTCGGGCCCCGAGCGGCGGCTGCGGGTCGACGTCGAGGACCGCTCCAGCGCGCTGCCGCGGCGCAGGGACGCGGGGGAGTCCGGGGTCTCCGGGCGCGGGCTGATGCTGGTCGACCGGCTGGGCGACGTCTGGGGTGTGGAATCGCGGGGGACCGGCAAGTGCGTGTGGTGCGAGTTCCTCGTCCCCGAGCGCGGCTAGGCTCTCACCTACCTGAAAGTAACGTTACGTAACACGTCTGTCCTTGACCGTAATCGGTCGTCAGGGATTGACTGCGGGGACCCGGTGGGAGAGCGCGGGCTGCGAGCCCGGCTCTCCGTTCCGCGTCCCGGTCCTGCCGTTCTGCCTTCCATGACATGAGGACCCCTTGGGTACCGAGCTCCTGGCACCGCTTGATCTGGCCTTCTGGCACCTCGAATCCGACGCGCACCCGATGCACCTCGGCGCACTGGCCGTGTTCTCCCCGGCGCCCGGCGTCGGCCCCGCCGGCATCCTGGACCTCCTCGGCACACGGGCCGCCGCGATTCCCCGGCTGCGGATGCGCGTACGGGACGTCCTGCTGCCCGTCGGCGGCTCGGCCTGGTCGGTGCACAAGGAGTTCGACGTGCACCGCCATGTCGTACGCGTGGTCCTGGAGGAGGGCGACTTCATGGCGGAAGCGACCAGGCTCGCCGGGGAGCTGATGGAGCAGCCGCTCGAACGCGGGCTGCCGCCCTGGCAGATGTATCTGCTGAGCGGCGCCGACGACGGCCCGTTCGCCGTGCTCGTGAAGCTGCACCACGCCCTCGCCGACGGGATGCGCGCCGTCGCCATCGGTGCCGGGATCTTCGACCAGATCGCCGCTGTGACTGCCGCTTCCGGAGCCGGGCGCGGTGCGGTACGCCGCCGCGTTCCCGTGCCGCCGCGGTCCTGGATGCCCGGTCCGCGCCAGGTGGCGGGCATGGCCCTGGACCGGATCGGTGAGGTCGGACGGGCGTTGGGGGTGGGCGCCTCCGTCGTCCGGGCCAGCCGTCTCGACCTGCACGTCTCGACCGCGCTCACCGCGGGCTCCAGTGGCACCCGCCGGCTCGCCACGGCGGAACTGGACGCCGACGTGGTGCAGGGCATCCGCCGGGCGGAGGGCGGCACGGCCAACGACGTGGTGCTGGCCGTCGTCGCCGGGGGCCTGCGACGGTGGATGCTCGGACGCGAGGAGGAACTGCCGGGTGCGGACCCTCGCGCCCTGGTTCCCGTCTCCCGGCGCAGGCCGCGCGCCACGACGGGTACCGGGAACAGGCTCTCCGCCTACCTCCTCGGCCTCCCGGTCCGCGAGCCCGATGCCCGGGCACGCCTGCGCGCGGTACGGACCGCCATGGACCGCAACAAGGCGGCGGGGCCGCTGCGGGGAGCGGGCGCCGTCGCCGTGGTCGCCGATCAGCTGCCGCCGCTGGTGCACCGGCTCGGTGCGCCGCTGGCGGGGAGCGCGGCGCGGATCCTCTTCGACGTCCTGGTCACCAGCGTGCCCCTGCCCCGCTCGGCGCTCTCGCTCGGCGGCTGCCCGCTGAGTGCCGTCTACCCGATGGCGCCCCTGGCCCGTGGGCAGGCGCTGGCGGTGGCCCTGTCCACGTACGGAGGGCGGGTCCAGGTCGGCCTGGTCGCCGACGGCAAGGCGCTGCCGGACCTCGACAGGCTGGCGACCGCGATCGAGGAGGAGCTCGCGGAACTCCGGTCACTGATCGTTCCACCGGCCGCGGCTCCGTCCCCGGCTCCGGTTCCGGAGGAGTGCCTCGACCGGCGGACGGTCACCACCGCCCCGACCGTCTGATAGATCGGACTGATTCCCGGGAAAGCGGCGTAATTGGCCCGTTCCTCTTGTGTTCAAGGTGTTGACGCGCCCCAGTGATCCGATGAATATTCGCTGTGAATGCCCAGCGATCACCGGCAGGGACGGCAGAGACATGCACGGCAGAGACATCCAAAGGAACAGGCTCGGGCGCAGTGCGGTCGAGATCACCCGGCTCTCCTTCGGGGCAGCGGCCATCGGCAACCTCTTCACCGCCGTCGACCCCGCACAGGCCGCGGCCGCCGTGGACGCGGCCTGGGACGAGGGCATCCGCTACTTCGACACCGCACCGCACTACGGACTCGGCCTCTCCGAGCGGCGGCTCGGCGAGGCGCTGCGATCCAGGCCCCGCGACGCCTACGCCGTGTCCACCAAGGTCGGCCGGGTGCTCGACCCGCTCCCCGCCGGCGAGGCCCCGGCCGCCGCCGGCGGGCTCTCCGAAGGGTTCGCGGTTGCCGCCACGCACCGGCGCCGCTGGGACTTCAGCGCCGACGGCGTACGGCGCTCCATCGAGGACAGCCTCGAACGGCTGGGCCTCGACCGCATCGACATCGCCTACCTCCACGACCCCGACGACCACGGGGAAGCCGCCTTCCGCGAGGCGTACCCGGCGCTGGAGAGGCTCCGGGCCGAAGGTGTCGTCGGAGCCATCGGCGCGGGCATGAACCAGACGGCGATGCTGACCCGTTTCCTGCGCGACACCGACGTCGACGCCGTGCTCTGCGCGGGCCGCTACACCCTCCTCGACCACAGCGCCCTGACCACGCTCCTGCCGGAGGCCGCCGCCCGCGGCCGGAGCGTCGTCGTCGGTGGCGTGTTCAACTCGGGCCTCCTCGCCGCACCGCGCCCCGGTGCGACGTACGACTACAAGGCAGCGCCGCTCTCCCTCCTCGACCGGGCCCTGCGCATGAAGGCCGTCGTCGAGGGGTACGGCCTCCCGCTGCGCGCCGCCGCCCTGCACTACCCGCTCACCCACCCGGCCGTCGCCGGAGTGCTGGTCGGCACCCGCTCCCCGGACGAGGTACGGGACGCGGCCGCACTGCTCCGTGCCGAGATCCCGGACGCCCTCTGGGACGAACTGCGCGCCGAAGGACTCCTGACCGGTGAACCGGGCGGCGACGGCCACCGGGAAGGGAACTGACATGAGGATCGCCCTGCACACCAAGGTCCGCGCCGACCGCATAGAGGAGTACGAGGCGGCGCACCGCGAAGTGCCCGGGGAACTCACCACCGCGATCCGGGCGGCGGGCGCCACCTCGTGGACGATCTGGCGCAGCGGCACCGACCTCTTCCACCTCATCGACTGCGAGGACTACGCCCGCCTCCTCGCCGAGCTGGAGAAGCTGCCCGTCAACGTGGCCTGGCAGGCCCGGATGGACCAGCTCCTCGACGTCGCTCACGACTACACGTCCGGCGGAGCCGAAGCGGGTCTGCCGATCGCCTGGGAGCTGTGACGTGACAGCCTCCCCACCGGCGGCCGTGGTCGACGCCCACCACCACGTGTGGGACCTCTCCGTGCGGGACCAGGACTGGATCACCGGCGAGGAACTGGCCCCGCTGCGGCGTACCTTCACCCTCGCCGACCTGGAACCCGAGGCCCGGGCCGCCGGGGTGACCGCCACCGTCCTCGTCCAGACGGTCACCGTCGCCGACGAGACCCCCGAATTCCTCGCGCTCGCCCGTGACAGCGGCCTGGTCGCCGGTGTCGTCGGCTGGACCGACCTCACCGCACCCGGCATCACCGACACGCTCGCCGCTCTCCGCGCGCTTCCCGGAGGCGACCGGCTCGTCGGCATCCGGCACCAGGTGCAGGGGGAGCAAGACCCCGAGTGGCTGCTGCGCCCCGACGTCCGGCGCGGTCTGACCGCCGTCGCCGACGCCGGACTGGCCTACGACCTGATCGTCCGGCCCCACCAGCTGCCCGCCGCGGCGAAGGCGGCCGCGCTGCTCCCCGGCCTCACCTTCGTACTCGATCACGCGGGCAAACCACCCGTCGCGGAACGGCGCACACACCCCTGGGCGGACGAACTGCGGACGCTGGCGGCCCGCCCCAACACCGTCTGCAAGCTCTCCGGTCTGGTCACCGAGGCCGACCCGCACGCCTGGACCGTCGAGGACCTGCGGCCGTACACGGAGACGGTCATCGACGCCTTCGGCCCCGACCGCCTGATGTTCGGCTCGGACTGGCCGGTGTGCCGGCTCGCGGCGAGTTACGCCGAGGTCGTCGACGCCGCCCGCACACTGACCGCCGCGCTCTCCGGCCCGGAACAGCGGGCCGTCTTCGCGGAGACCGCCACCCGCGTGTACGGCCTGGGCTGAGCGGCCGACGGCGCGCGGGGAGGCATCCGCCGCGGTGCTGCGGCAGGCTGGAAGCATGCCCGAACTGCCGGAGGTGCAAGCACTGCGGCTCTTCCTCGACGACCACCTGGTCGGCAAGGAGTTCGCCCGTGTCCTGCCGCTCGCGATCAGTGTCCTCAAGACGTACGACCCGCCGGTCTCCGCCCTCGAAGGCGCGACGGTCACCGCCGTGGCACGGCACGGGAAATTCCTGGACATCACCGCCGGGGACCTGCATCTGGTCACGCACCTCGCGCGGGCCGGCTGGCTCCAGTGGAAGGACGGCTTCCCCGCCACACCGCCACGGCCCGGCAAGGGCCCGCTCGCGCTGCGCGTGGTCCTCGCCGGGGGCGACGGCTTCGACCTCACCGAAATGGGCACGACGAAACGCCTCTCCGTCCACCTGGTGCACGATCCGGCACAGGTGCCCGGCGTCGCGCGCCTGGGGCCCGACCCGCTCGACGACTCCTTCGACCGCGAGGCGTTCGCCGCCCTGCTCGCCGGGGAACGCCGCCGGATCAAGGGAGCCCTGCGGGACCAGTCCCTCGTGGCGGGCATCGGAAACGCGTACAGCGACGAGATCCTGCACGTCGCGAGGATGTCCCCGTTCAAACTCACCACAAGCCTGAGCGAGGACGACATCACCGAGCTGTACACCGCGCTGCGCACCACCCTCACCGACGCCGTCGAGCGCTCCAGCGGCCTCGAAGCGGGCAAGCTCAAGGCCGAGAAGAAGAGCGGCATGAGAGTGCACGGGCGCACCGGCCTGCCGTGCCCCGTCTGTGGTGACACCATCCTGGAGGTCTCCTTCAGCGACTCCTCGCTCCAGTACTGCCCCACCTGCCAGACGGGCGGCAAACCGCTCGCCGACCGTCGCCTCTCCCGACTGCTGAAGTAACCGCCGTGCGCCGGCACGGAGTCAGCGGGTGAGCGTGACGAGGCGCTGCCCCCGCACCGTCCGCACCTCGAACCGGTCGATGGCGCCGGGGCGCAGTGCGGCGCCCCCGCTCACCCGTACCGGCTCCCCGCCGGGGCGACCGGCCGACCAGGTGGTCACCGTCTGCTCGCTGCCGTCCCGGCCCACCGCGACCAGCGCGCACACCCCCGTCACCGGAAGCCGCGCCACCTGCAGGTCCACGTCCGTCCCCCACTCCCGCGCCCCGGTCGTCACCGCCGCCACCACCCCTGACACCGCGTCCCGCCCGCCCCACCGCTCGGCCCGCGCCGGCCCCGGCGTGTCCGGGGAGCCGGACATCGCCAGGGGACCGCCCACCGCGAGCACGGCGGCGGCCGCCACCAGCGCCGCCCGCCGCCACCGGGATCTCCGCCGCAGGGCCGCCACCGCGGCGACCGTCCGGTGCAGGAGCCCGGGGCCGGGCTCCTGCACCGGCTCCACCTCCGCGGCCGTCGGGCGGCCGTGCTCCGCCAGCAGCGCCGTCACCGCGCCGAACTCACGCACCTGGCACCGGCACGCGGGGCACTCCGAGAGATGCTCCTCGAAGCGGAAGGCACCGGCGGCACCGAGCACACCGAGCGCGTAGGCGCCCGAGGCGCGGCGGTGTTCCGGGGGGTGCATGTGCTCAGGTACGCGGGCCGCGTGAAAAACACTCACCCGTGCCCGCCCCGGCGTGCTCGCGGGGCCCTAAACTCCGGCCTCATGCTGCGCGTACTCGCCGTCGACGACGAACAACCCGCCCTGGAGGAACTCCTCTACCTCCTGCGCGCCGACCCCCGCATCCGCAGCGCCGAAGGAGCCACCGGGGCCACCGAGGCGCTGCGCCGCATCGGCGGTGCCGTCGACGCGGGACCCGACGATCCGTCCGCCATCGACGTGGTCTTTCTCGACATCCACATGGCGGGTCTCACCGGACTCGACGTCGCCCAGTTGCTGGCCGGGTTCGCCGCGCCGCCGCTCATCGTGTTCGTCACCGCCCACGAGGGCTTCGCCGTCCACGCCTTCGATCTCAAGGCCGTCGACTACGTCCTCAAGCCCGTGCGCCGCGAGCGCCTCGCCGAGGCCGTGCGCCGCGTCGCCGAGCAGGTCGGCGACCGGTCCGCGCCCGTCCACGACGCCGCCACCGACCAGATACCGGTCGAGCTGGGCGGAGTCACCCGTTTCGTCCCCGTCGACGACATCACGTACGCCGAGGCGCAGGGCGACTACGCACGGCTCCACACCGTCTCAGGCAGCCACCTCGTCAGGATTCCGCTCACCACCCTGGAGGAACGCTGGCGCTCCCGGGGCTTCGTACGCATCCACCGCCGCCATCTGGTGGCGCTCAGCCGCATCGACGAACTCCGCCTCGACGCGGGCGCCATGAGCGTCCGCGTCGGCGAGGCGGAACTCGCCGTGAGCCGCCGCCACAGCCGCTCACTCCGCGACCTCCTGATGCGCCAGACCGGCCGCTGACCAGCATCGACCCCGGGGCCGGCCCTTCCCAGAGCGCTCCTGCGCCGCCTACACTCCGAGCCCATGTCCGCAGAGCCCACACCCCGGCGCGAAGTGGTGACGGGAGAGCCCCGGCGGGTCCGCCCGCTGCCCCGCTACCGTGCCCAGTCGGAGATCGACGAGCAGACGGCGCTCGGCGGTGCCTACGTGCGCTCGCTGATGCGCAGCCAACTGCGCGCCGGACTGACCGCCTTCGCCGTGCTCGCCCTCGTCGCGGGCACGCTGCCCCTGGTGTTCGCGGCCCTGGACAGTGCCGCGGTCGTCTGGGCGGTGCTCGGCTTCGCCACCTGCCCACCGCTCACCCTGATCGCCTGGTGGTACGTACGGCGCGCGGAGCGCAACGAGCGGGACTTCGCCAGGCTCGTGGAAGGCCGCCCCGCACAGTGAGCAGACCCGACCACATGGCGTCGGTGGTGGCGGTCGCACTCGTCGTGCTCGCCACCGTCCTCGTGGGCGGATTCGGGCTCCGGATCTCGCGGACCACGTCCGACTTCTACGTCGCGTCCAGGACCGTACGTCCGCGCCTCAACGCCGCGGCCATCAGCGGCGAGTACCTCTCCGCCGCCTCCTTCCTCGGGATCGCCGGCCTCGTCCTCGTACACGGCCCGGACATGCTCTGGTACCCGGTCGGCTACACCGCCGGGTATCTGGTCCTGCTGGTATTCGTCGCCGCACCGCTGCGCCGCTCGGGGGCGTACACCCTGCCCGACTTCGCCGAGGGCCGGCTCGAATCCCGTCAGGTACGCAGACTCGTCAGCGTGTTCGTCGTCGGTGCGGGCTGGCTCTACCTCGTACCGCAGCTCCAGGGTGCCGGGCTCACCCTCCAGATCCTCACCGGGGCGCCGGGCTGGCTCGGCGACGTGCTCGTCGCCTCCGTGGTGGTGATCGCCGTCGCCGCGGGCGGCATGCGCTCCATCACCTTCGTCCAGGTCTTCCAGTACTGGCTGAAGCTGACCGCCCTGCTCGTGCCCGCCATCTTCCTGGTGCTGGCCTGGCGGGGCGACGGGCAGCCCCGTGTCTCGTTCGACGAACAGCTCTCCGTCTTCCGCGGCGACCATCCGCTGTACGCGACCTACGGACTGATCGTGGCCACCTTCCTCGGCACCATGGGACTGCCCCACGTCGTCGTCCGCTTCTACACCAGCCCCAACGGGCGTGACGCCCGGCGTACCACCGTCGCGGTCCTGGCCCTGGTGGGGGTGTTCTACCTGCTGCCACCCGTGTACGGGGCACTGGGCCGGCTGTACACCCCCGAGCTGGTGCACGGCGGGGACGCCGACGCCGCCGTGCTCCTCCTTCCCGCACGGGTCATCGGCGGCCTCGGCGGGGACCTTCTCGGCGCGCTCATCGCCGGTGGTGCCTTCGCCGCGTTCCTGTCGACGGCCTCCGGGCTCACGATGGCCGTCGCCGGAGTGATCACCCAGGATGTGCTGCCCTCGCGCGGAGTACGTCACTTCCGGCTGGCCACACTGCTCGCGATGGCTGTGCCGCTGGCCGGTTCGCTGCTGGTCAGCCGGGTGCCGGTGGCCGACGCGGTGGGGATGGCGTTCGCCGTCTCCGCCTCGTCCTTCTGCCCGCTTCTCGTGCTCGGCATCTGGTGGCGGCGGCTCACCCCGCCCGGGGCGATCGCCGGACTGCTGCTCGGCGGCGGCTCGGCCCTGCTGTCGGTGGCCATCACGGTCAGCGGGGCGGTGCGCCCGCCCGGCTGGCCGCATGCCCTGCTCGCCTGGCCGGCCGTCTGGTCCGTGCCCGTCGGCTTCCTCGCGATGATCCTCGTATCGCTGGCCACCCCCGGCCGGATACCCCCCGGCACCAATGCCGCCATGACCCGCTTCCACCTGCCGGAAGCGCTGACCTCGGGACGTGAGCGATGACCGGCGCCGGGATCGCGGTGGTCGCCGTCATCGCTCTCCTGCTGTTCGGCACGGGCTACCTGCTGGGCCGTACGGGCCGGCCCGTGCGCACGAGTGACGTCGGCACCCCCGTGGAGCACGCCACGTTCGAGACCCTGCACACCGCCTCCCTCGCGGCTCCGCCGCTGCGGGCCGGTCTCACCGAGGAGAGCGCGCGGAGGTCGGCCCGACGGCTGCGCTCGCTGCTGGGAACGAACGCCCTCTGCCTCACCGACCGCGACCGGGTCCTCGTGTGGGACGGCGACGGTGACCATCACGGCACGGGGGTGATGGAGCACGTCCAGGGGCTCCTCGCCAGCGGCCGCGACACCGCCTTCCACACCGACTGCGCGGACCTCGACTGCCCGCTGCGATGGGCCGTCGCCGTCCCGCTGACCGTCGACCACCGGGTGCTCGGGACGCTGGTCGCCTATGCCCCGCGCGAATCGGCCGTGCTGGCGAGGGCGGCCGGGGAGGTGGCCCGCTGGGTCTGCGTGCAGCTGGAGCTGGCCGAACTCGACCGCTCCCGTACCAAACTCATCGAGGCCGAGATCAAGGCCCTGCGGGCACAGATCTCTCCGCACTTCATCTTCAACTCGCTCGCCGCGATCGCCTCGTTCGTCCGCACGGACCCGGAGCAGGCACGCGAACTCCTCCTGGAATTCGCCGACTTCACCCGCTACTCGTTCCGCAGGCACGGGGAGTTCACCACCCTCGCCGACGAACTGCACTCCATCGACCAGTATCTGGCGCTGGTACGGGCCCGCTTCGGGGAACGGCTGGCCGTCACGCTCCAGGTCGCCCCCGAGGTGCTGCCCGTCGCGCTGCCGTTCCTCTGCCTCCAGCCCCTCGTCGAGAACGCCGTCAAACACGGTCTCGAAGGCGCCGTCAGCGACAGCCGCATCACGATCAGCGCCCTGGACGCGGGGTCGGAGGCGGAGGTCGTCATCGAGGACGACGGCACCGGCATGGACCCGGACCGGCTGCGGCAGATACTGCGCGGCGAGGGCGGCACCTCGACCGGCATCGGGCTGCTCAACGTCGACGAGCGGCTCAGGCAGGTGTACGGCGACGACTACGGTCTCGTCATCGAGACGGGCATCGGCGCGGGCATGAAGATCACGCTGCGGCTGCCCAAGTACCGTGCGGGCGTGCACGGTTCATGATCCGGATCGTGATCCGGCTCGTGGCGCTTCAGTAGAGGTGGACGGCCAGATGACCCAGCGGCAGCCCGAGCTGCCACGCCGGGGTCCACACCTGGGCGGCCTCCTCCTCCTCCTCCTCCGCGCGGCCCGGCGGCGCCCAGGACGGCGCGCCGATCGCGTCGAGATCCGCGGCGAGCATTTCGGTCTCCTCAAGCCACCGCCAGGCCGCGCGTGCCAGCCCGAGACCGGGGTCGGGCGGGCAGCCGGGAGCCGCCCGCCGGTCCAGCTCGTCGAGGCGCTCGCAGATCCACTGCCGCCACTCCGTGCCGTACGCCGTCAGCAGCCGTAACTCGTCCACCCGGACGGCGGGCAGCGCGTCTGCCACCGCCCCGTCGGACAGGAAGATCGTCAGGGCGAGTGCATCCCGCCCGGCGCGGTACTCCAGCGTCGTCGGCTCCATGAGATCGCCGGTCAGCAGCAGTTCATCCGCCAGGTACTCGGCGTACAGCCAGGCCATCGGGATCACCAGCCCGCCCCCACCGGCCCCATCCGTGCGTTCCGGACGCATCCCGCCTCGCCTCTTTCCTTACTCTGCACTGGGCTTCACGGAGCATTGAACCGGGGGCGCATGCCTCGCGTGGGCAGAAGAGCAAGTTCGTTCATGAGATGCGAGGTTGAGATGACCGCCGATCGTGCCGAGGTCCCGCATGTGCGGCAGTTGCTCGGTGCGTACGTTCTGGACGCGCTGGCCGCAGGGGAGTGCGTGAGGGTCTCCCGGCATCTGCAGCACTGCGACAGCTGTGCGGGGGCCTACGTCGAGGTCGCGGAGGCGTCGGCCATCCTCGGCCTGCTCGACGTGGAGGACCTGCTGGAGTAGCCGGGCAGACTGCGGGACAGGAGGCGCAGCGCGTAGTACGAACGGGACTTGACGGTGCCCGCGGGTATGCCCAGTTCCTGTGCCGTCTCACCCACGCTCATGCCGCGGAAGTAGATCTGCACCAGCACCGCGCGGTGCTCCGGGCTGAGGGTCTTCACCGCCTCGCGCACGTCGAGCGCGCGGACCGCCGAGTCCGCGGTGTCCTGCGGCGCGGGGGCACTCTCCAGCACGGTGTCGCTCACCTCAGCCGGACGGGCCAGACGCGACCGGCGGGCGTCGATGGCGAGGCGCCGGCCGACGGTGAAGAGCCAGGGGCGCATCGACTCGTAGGGCGCGTCGAACGCCTCGGGGTGCTGCCAGGCGCGTACCAGCGTCTCCTGGAGCAGATCCTCCGCGCGCTGCCGGTCGCCGAAGGTCAGGCCCAGCAGGAAGTGGAACAGCGCGGGCCCGTGCTCGCGCTGCAGATCCGCGAGGGCCCGCTCGCCGGTCTTCGTCGTGGTCATGGTGAACGTCCCTTCCCGGAGAGGCTCCTGCCGCCTCGCTTCCGCCTGCCGTATACGAACGCATTCGGGCCTGGAGGAACAGGCAGTGCACCGAGGTCTGCGATGAGCGGTCGCACGGAGCGGCGAGTGGTGCGGTGAACGGTCGGGCGGCGGCGATACGACCGATTCAGGGAGACGCGGGCCGTTGATCCTTGACTCTGCGGTATGACTGTATGTGTAGTCAGATGTCCTAAATGAGTCGAACTGGGAGCCGGGCAGATGACGAAGCGCATCCGACAGGGCGCCGTGGCCGCCGTCACCGTGCTGCTCGCGGCAACGGCGTGTAGTGGGAAGCAGTCTCCGGCGCCGGGGGAGGCCGGGCGGCAGACGGCCGCGGCACAGGCCGGCCGGGGCGCCGGTGGCGTCGCCGTCGACAAGGCGCGTGCCTTCACGCTGGTGGCCTCCGGCGACGTCCTGCCGCACTCCTCGGTCATCGACCAGGCGGCGGCGGACGCCGGCGGCCTCGGCTACGACTTCGGGCCGATGCTCAAGGGCGCCGCCCCTGTCGTCTCCGGCGCGGACCTGGCCATCTGTCACATGGAGACGGTGTACGGGGAGGACGGCGGCCCCTACACCGGCTACCCCTCCTTCAAATCGCCGCCCGAGGTGGCGCAGGGACTGCGCGCCACCGGGTTCGACTCCTGCTCCACCGCGTCGAACCACACGCTCGACGACGGGGCGGGTGGCATCCGCCGCACCCTCGCCGCCCTCGACAAGGAGGGCATCGCGCACGCGGGCTCCGCCCGTTCCGCCACCGAGGCCGCCCGCCCCACCCTCCTGAGAGCGGGCACGGGCAAGCACGCCGCCAAGGTCGCCCATCTCGCCTACACCTACGGAACCAACGACGTCCCGCTGCCGGAAGGGCAGCCCTGGGCGGTCAACCTGATCGACGAACAGAAGATCGTCGCCGACGCGCGCGCGGCCCGGCGGGCGGGCGCCGACGTGGTGGCCGTGTCCCTGCACTGGGGCACCGAGTGGCAGGACGCACCCGACGAGAAGCAGCTCGCACTCGGCCGGCAGCTCACCGTCGCCACCTCCGACGGCCGCCCGGACATCGACCTGATCCTCGGCACGCACGCCCATGTCCCGCAGGCGTACGAGAAGGTCAACGGCACCTGGATCATCTACGGCATGGGCGACCAGATCGCCGGGGCGATGATCAACTACGAGGGCGCCCAGGACCCGCGCGGCAACCAGAGCTCCATGGGCCGCTTCACCTTCGAGCCGCCGACGAAACCGGGGAAGCGCTGGACGGTGAAGAAGGCCGAGTTCGTCCCCCAGTGGTACGACACCACGGTGGGGCGCGTCGTGAACCTCAACGCCTCCATCGACGAGGGCGCCGACCACCACCGTGTGGTGCGCGACCGCATCCGCGACGTCGTCCTCGGCCGCGGCGCCGCTAAGGACGGTCTCCTCATGGGGAAGTGACGGAAGTGGTGGAAGCGGCGGATATGACCGCCACAACGAGACGGCCGTCGCCCGTCCAGCCGCTGGGCACTACGCCGACGCGTACACCGAGCACCACGGCGGGGGAGTTCCAGAGGCCGATCGAGCGGAACGCCTGACGGGCGGCGCGACGCGGGCGCTCGTCAGGCGTTCCGCTCGCGCCGCCCCGGCGCCGTATGCCGTTACGGGACGACGGTGACCGGCCAGCGGCCGGCCTTCACCAGACGGACGGCCACCGAGCCGATGAACCGGTGCCCCGCCGACTCCGACGCGCCCACCACGACGGCATCTGCCTTCAGCTCGTCGGCCGCGGTGACAAGACCGTTGTACGGATCGCCGCGGAAGGTGTGGAACTCCCACCGCACGTTCCATATGTCCTTGAGCCGCTCCGTCGACTCCCGGATCTCGTTCACCAGGCTCTCCGCGACCTCACCGGTGACGTCGCCGACCGGCGCCCCGAGCGCCGCCCCCGCGGCCATCACCGGCTGGACGTAGACAAGGGCGAGCATGGCGTTCTGCCGTCGCGCCAGGCCGGCGGCGTAGGCAGCGGCGCGCATGGAGGAGTCGGACCCGTCGATGCCCGCGACGATCACTTTGGGGCCGTCCGTGCCCCGCTCGAACTGATGGCTTTGCTGGTCTGTCACGGCAGTGAGGCTATCCGCTCCCCTCCCGGGAGCCCGTCAGGGTCGCACCATCACCCCCGAAGGGCCGCCGGTCACCGGTGGTCCGATAGTCCTATCGGGTGCAAAAACGACGTGCTCACGGTGTCGGGGGTACGGGCAGGTGACCGCCGTGCGAGCAGTTGGCCATGAAATCGGATCAGCAGCCCCTGGAACGACGCGTCCTGCTCCGGCTGGCCCTCGGCGTCGGAGCCGCCACCGCCGTGCACCTGATCGCCGCGGACCCCGCCGCCACGCCCGTCCGCCCCGGCGGCGCCCCGCCCGCAGGAGCCGCCGGGCCGCCGCCACCTACGCGTGCGAACCCCTCCTCGTACCGTCTCCAGCCCATGACGGCCCACGCCCCGCCACGCTTCCGCAGGGCGGCGCCGCCCGTACGCACCAGACCACTGGAGGAGCTTCCGGACCTCGGGCGGTCCATGGTGCTCAGCTTCGACGACGGCCCCGATCCCCGGTACACCCCGGGCATCCTGGCCACCCTGCGCGAGCACCGGGTCCGGGCGATGTTCTTCGTCTGCGGTGAGATGGCCGTCGACAACCAGGACCTGCTGCGCGAGATGGCGGACGACGGACACGTCGTCGCCAACCACTCCTGGTCGCACCCGCTGATCCCCGGGCTGTCCCGGGCCGGCATCCGCGACGAGCTGAGCCGTACCAGCGACATCATCGAGCGGACGCTCGGCGAAGCGCCGCTCTGGTACCGGGCGCCGTACGGGGCGTGGAACCGCAACTCGTTCGAGATCGGCGCCGCCCTGGGCATGGAACCCCTGGCCTGGACCGTCGACACCCTCGACTGGACCGAGCCGGGCACCGGCACCATCGTCCGCCGGGTCCTGGACGGCGCGGCGCCCGGCGTCGTGGTCCTGTCCCACGACGCCGGCGGCGACCGTTCACAGAGCGTCGCCGCCCTGCGCCGGTACCTGCCCGAACTGCTCGCCGACGGCTACCGCATCACGGTGCCGTTCCGCGGGTGAGCGCGCGGCGGCGGTCCCGGCACGCCCGTACGGTTCAGCGCGTCGCGACCATCCGGGCGAAGACGACCACGTTCCCCTCGTATCCGCCGGCCTTGGAGTAGGCGCCGCCGCAGGTGATGACCCGGAGCTCCGCGTGGCCCGTGTCCCCGTACACCCGGGCTCCGGGGAAGTCGTTCTTGGAGAACACCTCGACTCCGTACACCTCGAACACCGCGACCCGGCCGTCGTAGCGTGCCACCTCTACGCGCTGCCCCTTCTCGACGGCGCCCAGACCGTAGAAGACGGCGGGCCCCGACATGTTGTCGACATGGCCGACGACCACGGCGGTGCCGCGCTGGCCGGGCGAGATGCCGTTCTGGTACCAGCCCGCGAGGTTGGGGTCCTCCGGGGGCGGTGCCTCGATCCAGCCGTTCGGGTCCAGGCTCACATCGATCATCGGCGCGTCCACGCGGATCGAGCCGATCCTCACGCGGGCGGCGGGCGCGTAAGGCAGCGGCTGTACGGGCTCGCCCGCGAGCGGAGCCGCCGCCGGGTCCTGACGCTCCTTCAGTGAGGCGGCCGCCGCGGGCTGCGGTGGCCCCGGGGCGATATCGGTGCCGTTCCGCATGAGGGCGAGGCCCGAAAGCAGCACCAGGGCGATCGCGCCCCACGGCGCGCGCCTGGTCCGCTCGGCTCCCCAGTGGTCCCGGCCCATGGTTCTCCCTTCGTCGCGACGATTGGAACGCTATGTGCGGGGCGCACCGGCGGCGATCAGGGAAGGGCGAACGGGTGGCGGCCGGATGTGGGGACTCCGCGGCGATCACCCCGTGCGGCCTCCGGATCGGTCTCTTCGGAGTAATGAGCAGATAAAAGTTCTGACGGTCTGTGACCTGCGGCTCCGTCAGGTTCAGGGGGGTACGCGCGGCGTGTCGGCTCACCAGGGTGGAGCAGTGCCGAAGTGCGACAACCGGAAGATCTGGTGAGTGTTCGTCATGGGACGCGTATCCGTCGATCCATCCCGGAGGACATGACTCCGGGGCGCTTCCCGCTGGAGGTTCAACGATGCGTGCTTCACGCGTTCTCGCCGTGACCGCTACCGCGTTCGCGGCTGTCGGTCTCGCCGTGCCGATGGCGGCCGCGACCAACGGTCCGGGCAACGGCCCGGGCAACGGTCCGACCAACGTCACTGTCAACCCGTCCTCGGTGCACCAGGGCGCCACGATGCAGGTCAGCGCAATGGGCTGCGGCCAGGGTGGCAAGGTGTGGTCGAACGCCTTCCCGACGACGAACCTGTCCGCCGGCTCCACCGGATTCGCCACCGCTCACATCCGGCCCAACGCGACCCCGGGGCAATACAACCTGTCGGTGAGGTGCAGCGACAACGACCGGATCGCGACGCAGCGATTCACCGTGCTCGCCGGTCAGGGAGCCCAGGGCGGGCTCGGCGGCTCCATGGGGCCGAGCTCGGTCGAGATGCAGATCGGTGGTGGCCTGGTGGCTGCCTCGGCCATCGGTGGCGCCGTCTTCATCGTCCGTCGTCGACAGACCGGCCATGCGGCCGTCTAAGGCGTCGAATCTCCCGCCCGGCCCGATACGCCCGTCGCCCCGAGTCCTGGATCAGGACCCGGGGCGACTGTCGTGCGTCCGGCTGTTCATGCCGGTCAGTGGCTGCCTCGCCGCCTGCGCATGACATACACGGCGCCGCCTGCGGCTGCCAGCACCAGGGCGCTACCCGCAGCGATCGCGCCGGCGTCGATGCCGTCGACGCTGCCGCCCAGACCGCCCCGCACGCCACTCGGGGCGAGCGCGGTGGAACTGGAGGTCGGAGTCGTCCTGATGGGTGAGCTCGTGGGTGAGCTCGTGGGTGAGCTCGTTGGTGAACTCGTGGGCGTGCTCGTCGGTGTGCTCGTCGGTGTGCTTGTCGCGCCGCCGGTGATGGTCAGGCTGACCATTCGTACGGTGCCACCGCAGTTGAACGTCACCTCGTAGACGGCACCCCGCCTGGCATCCCAGTCGACCGTGGCCGTGGCCGACTGTCCACTGGGAATCGTCGTCGTGTCGAACACGCCCGACGATGCGGTCGCGGCCACATCGCACCCCATGGCGCCCAGGGTGACCTGGCCGCCCGGCGCGATCACCGCAGGGGTGACCGATGGGGTGAAGGACGTGCCCGGGCCGTTCGTGGCGGCGTATGCGGCCGTGGCCGGTGCCGTCAGTGCGAGAGCGACGGAGCCGAGCAGGGCAATGGGTGCGACACGTATCGCGCGCATGGTGAATCCTCCGGGTCCCCGAGGAGCAGTTGCGGAACGGTTTCCACAAAGCAGCAGAAATGCACCTCGATGCCCGAAAGGCTAGAAGTGGCTCATATCACCCGCGATCGGGGTCCGGCGAATGGGGCAGCTTTGTCCCCCGGCCGGAGCACCGGAGCGGTGCCGGCCGGAGGTGGGCCGGGGCCGGCCGGCTATCCGCCGGCGGCGTGCGGGAACAGGTCGACGAACGGTGCGGTGGTGGCCGAGATGCCCCGTCCGAAGGGTGCGTCGAAGTCCCAGATCAGGAAGAGCAGGAAGGCGATCAGCACGCTGAAGAGGCCCGCGAGCAGCAGTTCGCGGAACGTTCTGCGGATCTGCAGCGTGAAGATCAATCCCACCGTGACCATCGCGCCGGTGATCAGGCCGAACCACACCACCCCGGGCATCGTCGCGCCGGCGCTCTGCCCCCGGGAGCCGCGTGCGTCATCGGCCGCGGCCACCTGGTCCACCAGGGGCTGATACACCTGCCCCTCGTGGTCGGTCTTGGGCTGGTAGTCGGTGACATCGGCCCGTACGCGGTCCAGCAGCTGGGTGCCCCGCTCGGTGAGGCTCCCCGTCTCGGTCATGGCCTTCCACTCGTCGTTGACGACAAAGGTGACATAGGCATCGACATCGGCACGGATGCGGTCCCGGACCTCGACCGGATAGACGGAGGACCGGGCGCTCACCTCGTGCAGGGCCTGGGCCTCCAGGCGTACGGACTCCTGGGCCGCGCTGCGCCCCTCCCAGACGCCCGCGATGGCGAGGCCGAGCACGATCGCGTACACCACGCCGATCATCATCGTCATGTACTCGATGACGTCCGGTGTCTCGGACGGGTCGTCGTCCTCGCCGATGCGCCGGTTGTTGAGGACGGCGATCGTGATGACAACAGCGCAGGCCGAAGCCATGGCAATGGTCAGAACAAGCCATTCCGACATGGGTATCTCCGTGGATCAACGGGACGAACGCGGCCGCAGGACGGCGACGGCGAATACCGCGGGTGCGGTGATCAGCAGCGTGAGCGAGACCAGGGACGGGCCGCTGCGCGGTGCTTTGCGGGCGGGCTTGCGGTAGGTGGGCAGTGCCACGGGCTCCGGCGGCGGGGGCTTCGCGCGCGCCGACGGGGGCGGCGGCGCGGGTTCCGGTTCCGGTGGCGCGGGGGCAGGGGCAGGGGCAGGGGGAGGAGGAGGTGGCGGTGGGGGCTCCGGGGCCGGTGGGGGCTCCAGGGCCGGCGGAGGCGGGGGAGGGGGAGGTGGCGGTGGTGGCGGTGGTGGTTCCGGAGGAGGCGGCGGGGGTGGGGGAGGCGGTGGTGGTGGCTCCGGGGGCGGTGGAGGAGGCGGGGGCGGGACCGGTTCCGAGACCGCCGCACAACTCCCCCCGCCCGCCACGGCGACCGACGAACTGCCGTCGCCCTGCCCGATGGAGGCGACCGCGCAACTGTCGCCGGTCGCGGGCACGGGCACCGCGCACAGCCATACGAGTGCGGCGGCTGCCGAGAGCCGCCCGATGCGAGATCCGTACACGACCGGGAGCATGGACCCGGTCACGCCCGGACACGCCCGGACGGACGAGGATTCCCCTGATGGTGGGGATCTTGTTCGGTTCGCGTTTGCGGGCCGGGAAACTTTCTGCGCGACCCGTTGAACGCGGAGGGACCGGTGACCCGTACCTAGGGCCATGAACGACGCGGACTCGCGTCGCAACGGGCAGAAGGACAACGGGAGTCGACATGAACACCTGGCGCAACGCCTCGCTCGCGGTGACGGCGACGGCCCTGCTGGCGCTGACGACGGCGTGCGGTCAGGAGAAGGGGCCGGCCACGCCGAACGGCCAGGTCGTGGGCAACGCAGTCCCCGGCGAGCAGCCGGCCGACAGCGGATACGGCTCCGACGGCGGATACGGGTCGGACGCCGGAGGGGAGGCCGCCGCACCCAAGGAGGCAGGACAGCTCGCCGTGTGGGACAGCAAGACCCTCGGCAAGGTGCTCACCGACAGTGCGGGCTTCACGCTCTACCGGTTCGACAAGGACACCGCCAGTCCGCCCGCATCGAACTGCGAGGGCGAGTGCGCGAAGACCTGGCCGGTCGTGGCCGCGGGCAATGCCGTGGCCGCGGCGGGCACCGACGCCGCACTCCTCGGCGAGGTCGTGCGGGCCGACGGGACGAAGCAACTCACCGTCGCGGGCTGGCCGATGTACCGGTACGCCAAGGACACCGGGCCGGGAGACGCCAACGGGCAGGGCGTCGGCGGGACGTGGTTCGCGGCCGCGCCGGACGGTAAGAAAGCCGCAGCGAACGCCGAAGAGGGCGCCCAGGAAGGCGGCGAAGCCGAACCGGCCGACCTCGCGGGGCTTTCGGTCCGCAAGGACCCGAAACTCGGGGACATCGTCGTCGACAAGCGCGGAATGACGGTCTACCGGTTCAAGAAGGACACCGCGTGGCCGATGAAATCGGCCTGCACGGGCGACTGCCTCAAGAAGTGGCCCGCAGTCGATCCGGTGGCGAAGAATGACGTGGAGGGCGTCACCACGAAGGGTTATGTCACCTTCGACCGGCCCGACGGAATCAAGCAACAGACGCTCGACTGCTGGCCGATTTACACCTTCTCCGGCGACGCCAACCCCGGAGACACCAACGGGCAGGGTGTCGGGGGGACATGGTACGCGGTGTCGCCCGACGCGAAACTGGTCGGAGCGCCCAAGTAGGAGAATCTCCGGGCCCGTTGTGCCGGTCCGTCGCTGAATGTTCACCCGCAGCGACGGACCGCCGCACATGCTCCTGGTGTGTGACCAATAACGGACCGCGAATTTCCGTTTCCGCTCGCTCTCTTGGCGGTCGATCAGTAGCCTCTGGTCAACACTGACCATGAACATGGCCGGATCGCCGTGGCGACTTGTTGGAGACATCGATGGAGCGTCCCGCCTGGGCACCGCAAGGCATTGACATTTCAGTGCCGAGCGTGTCCCGCATGTATGACTTCTATCTGGGCGGATCGCACAATTTCGAGGTGGACCGGGAAGCGGCCCGGAAGGCCATGGAGTTCATGCCGGGCCTTCCCAAGATCATGCAGGCGAATCGCGCCTTTATGCGCCGGGCCGTGCACTACGCCGCAGCCGAGGGCATCAGCCAGTTTCTGGACATCGGTTCCGGCATTCCGACCTTCGGTAATGTCCACGAAGTGGCCCAGGCGGCCGACCCCGGGGCCAAAGTGGCGTACGTCGACCACGACCCGGTCGCCGTCGCACACAGCCAGGCCGTGCTGGAGGGCGTCGAGAACACGGTGATCGCCGCCGCGGACCTGCGCCGCCCCGAGGACATCCTGAAGAACCCCGAGATCACCGGACTCCTCGACTTCGACCAGCCGGTGGCGCTTCTCCTCGTCGCGGTACTGCACTTCGTCGAGGACGCCGACGATCCGTACGCCGCCGTCGCCTCGCTGCGCGAGGCACTCGCCCCCGGCAGTCTGCTCGTCATGACCCACGCCTCGTACGAGGGGATACCGCTCACCCGGGAGCAGGCGGGCGGCACCGTGGACGTCTACCGCACCATCCGCAACCCCCTCATCATGCGGTCGCGCGCCGAGGTGAGCCGGTTCTTCGAGGGCTACGAGATGGTCGACCCCGGCCTCGTCTCGATGCCCGACTGGCGTCCGGACGCCCCGGTGGTGGAGGGCCAGGAAGACCCGTTCGCCTTCTCGGGCTTCGCAGGGGTAGGACGCAAGGCGTGAGCATCCCCGCCCAGGCGTCCGGTGCCCCGGACGCGGAACCGGACGGTCCCGAGGGCCGGCTCCGAAGATTCGCCACGATCTGGAGCCGGGCGATCTTTCCGTCGACGGCCACCTCCATGACCCGCCAGGAGTTCGAACAGCATCTGCTGCCGCTGGCACGCGAGCTGAACGAGATCCTGCACGCATGGCCCTTCGACCCGGCGCCCGCGCACCGGGTGGGGGAGGCGCTCGTCGCCGCCCACTGCACGGACCCGGACGCGCTCAGCTCCACGCTGGGAGTCATCGACTCGTACCTGGTGCTCTACTGCGGGAGCAACGGCCCGCTGGAGCTCTCGACCGAGGACGGCAGGGCCCGCTGCGCACGGATGCAGCACGCGCTCGCCGGCGGATTCACCCTGGCGCTGCGCGAGCGGACCCTCGCCGAGCAGGAGGCCATCGCACGCTCGGCGCTCACCGCCCGTTCGCACGCCGAACACGCCCTGCACGCGACCGAGGCACGGTTCCGTGCCGTGTTCAAGGACGCGGCGATCGGCATCGGCATCGCGGACCTGGAAGGCAACATCCTGGAGGTCAACGACACCCTCACCCGGATGTTCGGCGGCCTCGAACACCATGTCCGCAGCCACAAGGTGAACGAGTGGGTCCACCCCGAGGACTCGCCCCAGGTGTGGAAGTACTACAACGAGCTGGTACGCGGCGAACGCGAGCACTACCACGTCGAGAAGCCCTACTACCGCAACGACGGCACGGTCCTGTGGACCAACCTCACGGTGTCGCTGCTGCGCGACTCCGAGGGCCGGCCCGAATACCAGCTCGCGCTCATGGAGGACACCACGGAGCGCCGGCTGCTCAACCTGCGGCTGCGCTACGAGGCCACGCACGACGCGCTCACCGGGCTGCCCAACCGGACCCTGTTCTTCGAGCGGCTGGAGAAGACGCTCGCGGCGAAGGGCGGAAGTCGCTTCGGGCTCTGCTATCTCGACCTCGACGGCTTCAAGGCGATCAACGACAGCCTGGGGCACGCGGCGGGGGACCGGCTGCTCGTCGAGGTCGCGGACCGGCTGCAGAGCTGCGCGACCGCACCGGGCGAGATGGTGGCGCGGCTCGGCGGCGACGAGTTCGTGGCCCTGACCACCGGACCGCATACCGAGGACGAGGTCGACGAGCTGGCCTGCCGGATACTCGGGGTGCTCGCCACGCCGATCCGGCTCGACGGCCGTGAGCTGACCGTACGGGGCTCCATCGGCGTGGTCGAAGGGCCGGCCGCCGGCGCGCGTACCGCCGCCGAGGTGCTGCGCAGCGCCGACATCACGATGTACCGGGCCAAGTCGGCCGGTGGCAACCGCTTCGAACTCGCGGACGCGGAGGCCGACGCCCGCGCGATCACCCGGCACGGGCTGACCACGGCGCTGCCGGCGGCGCTGGACCGGGGCGAGTTCTTCATCGAGTACCAGCCCCTCGTGCACCTCGGTGACGGCAGCGTGCACGGCGCGGAGGCGCTGGTGCGGTGGTGCCATCCGCAGCACGGGGTGCTCGGCCCCGACCGCTTCATCCCGCTCGCCGAACACACCGGTCTCATCGTGCCGTTGGGCCGGTGGGTGCTGGAGGAGTCCGTGCGCCAGGCCAACTTCTGGAAGGAGCGGCACAGCGACGGAGGGCCGCTGCGGATCAACGTCAACCTCTCGCCGACCCAGTTGCACCACCCCCGGCTGGTCGCCGAGACGGTGGACGTGCTGGAGCGTTCCGGCCTGGAACCGGGCGCGCTCTGCCTGGAGGTCACCGAGTCCGCACTGATCGGCGCCGACGACGATCTGCTCAAGCCGCTCCGGCAACTGGCGGAGATGGGCGTCGACATAGCGCTCGACGACTTCGGCACGGGCTACTCGAACCTGGCGAATCTCCGTCGGCTGCCGGTGAGCGTGCTCAAACTGGACCGGTCGTTCACGCAGGGCATGCAGCAGCACCCGGCCGACCCGGTCGACCTGAAGATCGTCGAGGGCATCGTGTCGCTCGCCCACAGCCTCGATCTCGCCGTGACGGTGGAGGGCGTCGAGACCGGCGCCCAGGCCGAGCAGCTCCGTCAGCTCGGCTGCGACACGGCCCAGGGCTGGTACTACGCGCGCCCGGGCGCCCCTGACCGCATCCACGCGCTGCTCCTGGCCGACGCGGTGTGAGGAGGCGGGGCAGGGGCGGCTTTGTCCGCAATCGCCGGACGGGCTGAAAGCCGTCCTCAAGCGCCGGACGGGCTTGGTTTCGCCCCCTGTCACAGGGCGAGGCCAAGCCCGGACCGGGTGAGGCTCACAACCCGGTCCGGCACAGCGAGCGCGTCCGGCGATTGAGGGCAAACGGGGGCGGAGTCGCCGTGCACCCTCCCGCGCCCGCCGCACCCCCTCACCCGGCACCCACCCCCCGTCCCCGCTCCAGCAGCACCCTCTGCAGCTCCCGCGCCGCCCGGGGCGGCGCCACGTCACTGCGGTGGGCCAGCGCGATCGTCCGGCGCAGCCCCGGCGAGGCCAGTGGTGTGGTCCGCAGATCGTGCCCGGCCCGGTTCGCGACCATGCTCGGCACCACCGCCACGCCGAGCCCCGCCCGTACGAAGCCGAGGACCGCGTCCAGCTCGCCGCCCTCCACCGTGTACGACGGCTCGAAACCCTCGGCGCGGCAGGCGGCGACGGTCAGCTCCCGCAGGTCGTAGCCGTGCCGGAACATCACCAGCGGCTCGCCCTGGAGATCGGCGATCCGTACCCGGCCCTTCCGGCCCGGTGCGGGCCCCGCGGCCGAGGACACCACGACCAGGTCCTCGTGCAGCAGCTCCACCGTGGTCAGGGCGGGCGACGCGGCCGGCAGGGGGAGCACGACGAGCGCGAGATCCAGTGCGCCACGTGCCAGCTGCCGTACGAGGTCGTGCGAGCCGCCCTCCTCCAGCAGGAGCTGAATGCCGGGGTGCAGATCGTGGAAGGCCCGCAGTACGTCGGGGAGCAGACCGGTGCAGAGGCTGGGCGTGGCACCGAGCCTGATGCGCCCCCGGCGGAGCTGGACCAGCTCCTGCACCTCGTGCCGCGCCGTGTCGGCGTCGGCGAGAATCCGGCGGGCCAGCGGCAGCAGCGCCTCGCCCGCGTCGGTCAGAGCGATGTTGCCCCGGGCCCGGCTGAAGAGCTCGGCGCCCAGCTCGCTCTCCAGCGCCTTGATCTGCTGGGAGAGCGAGGGCTGCGAGACGTGCACCTCCTCGGCGGCGCGGGTGAAGTGCCGGGCCTCGGCCACGGCGACGAAGTAGGCGAGCTGCTGGAACTGCATGAGCCGACGATAGCCTCCCTCGATAGGGGCAGGCTATGGATATGACCCATTCCATGTCTTGGACTGATGGGGCTCTGCGGCCGTAGCTTCGTGTTCATGGCATTGGCAACACGGACGGACCGGCGGCCGTCCATGACGCGCACGCTCTGGGACTCCACCGTCGGCAAAAAAGCGATCATGGCCGTGAGCGGCCTGGTCATGCTCCTCTACCTGGTCGTCCACATGATCGGGAACCTGAAGATCTTCTTCGGGTCCGGGGAGTTCAACCACTACGCCCACTGGCTGCGCACCATGGGCGAGCCCTTCCTCCACTACGAGTGGGCGCTGTGGCTCGTCCGGGTGGTGCTGGTCTCCGCCGTCGTCCTGCACGCGATGTCCGCGTACCAACTGAGCCGCCGCGACATCAGGGCGCGCCCCCGCAAGTACGTACACAAGAAGCCGCGCGCGAGCTACGCCACCCGCACCATGCGCTGGGGCGGGATCATCCTCGCGCTGTTCATCGTCTGGCACATCCTCGACCTGACCACCGGCACGGTGCACCCGGGCGGATTCCAGTCCGGACGCCCGTACCAGAACGTCATCGACACCTTCTCGACCTGGTACGGCAACGTCATCTACATCGTCGCGATGCTCGCCCTCGGCCTGCACGTCCAGCACGGGTTCTGGAGCGCCGCGCAGACCCTCGGCGTGGGCAACGCGACCCGCGACCGCGTCCTCAAGACGACGGCCAACGCCCTCGCGCTGGTGCTGACGGCGGGATTCGTCGCCGTGCCCGTCGCTGTCATGACCGGAGTGGTGAGCTGAAATGAGCGACTACACGCAGTACGGGACCGGCGCCCCCCTCGTCGACGAGAAGGCCCCATCCGGCCCCGTCGCCGACCGCTGGGACACCCGTCGCTTCGAAGCCAGGCTGGTCAACCCGGCCAACCGCCGCAAGCACACCGTCATCGTCGTCGGAACCGGCCTCGCCGGCGGCTCGGCCGGTGCCACACTCGCCGAACAGGGCTACCACGTCGTCCAGTTCTGCTTCCAGGACTCGCCCCGCCGCGCCCACTCCGTCGCCGCCCAGGGCGGCATCAACGCCGCGAAGAACTACCGCAACGACGGTGACTCCGTTCACCGGCTCTTCTACGACACCGTCAAGGGCGGCGACTTCCGCGCCCGTGAGTCCAACGTGCACCGGCTCGCCCAGATCTCCGTCGAGATCATCGACCAGTGCGTCGCCCAGGGCGTGCCCTTCGCCCGCGAGTACGGCGGCCTCCTCGACAACCGTTCCTTCGGCGGCGTCCAGGTCTCCCGCACCTTCTACGCCCGTGGCCAGACGGGACAGCAGCTCCTCCTCGGCGCCTACCAGGCACTCGCCCGCCAGGTCGCCGCGGGCAACGTCGAGCTCCACGCCCGCACGGAGATGCTCGACCTGGTCGTCGTCGACGGAAAGGCCCGCGGCATCGTCGCCCGCGACCTGATCACCGGGAAGACCGACACGTACTTCGCCGACGCCGTCGTCCTGGCCAGTGGGGGATACGGCAACGTCTTCCATCTGTCGACGAACGCCATGAACTCCAACGCCACCGCGATCTGGCGCGCCCACCGCCGCGGCGCGTACTTCGCCAACCCCTGCTTCACCCAGATCCACCCCACCTGCATTCCGCGCACCGGCGACCACCAGTCCAAGCTGACGCTGATGAGCGAGTCGCTGCGCAACGACGGCCGCATCTGGGTGCCGAAGGCGAAGCGTGACGAACGGCCCGCCAACGACATCCCCGAGGACGAGCGCGACTACTACCTGGAGCGCATCTACCCGGCCTTCGGTAACCTCGTCCCCCGTGACATCGCCTCACGCGCCGCGAAGAACGTCTGCGACGAGGGTCGCGGCGTCGGCCCCGGGGGGCAGGGCGTCTACCTGGACTTCGCCGATGCCATCGCCCGGATGGGAAGGGCGAAGGTCGAGGAGAAGTACGGCAACCTCTTCGACATGTACGCGCAGATCACCGCGGAGAATCCCTACGAAACGCCCATGCGGATCTACCCGGCCGTGCACTACACGATGGGCGGACTCTGGGTCGACTACGACCTGCAGACCACCGTCCCCGGCCTCTTCGCGATCGGCGAGGCGAACTTCTCCGACCACGGCGCCAACCGCCTCGGTGCCTCGGCGCTGATGCAGGGTCTCGCCGACGGCTACTTCGTCCTGCCGTCCACGATCAACGACTACCTGGCCCGCAATCCGCACACCGACGAGGTCGACGCCACGCACCCGGACGTCGCCGCGACGATCGCCGAGACCGAGGACCGGATCAACCTCCTTCTCTCCGTCGACGGCGACCGCACCCCCGACTCCTTCCACCGGGAGATCGGTGAACTCATGTGGGAGTTCTGCGGGATGGGTCGCACCGGGGAGGGACTGCGCAAGGCCCTCGACCGGCTCCCGCAGATCCGGGAGGAGTTCTGGCGCCGCATCAAGGTGCCCGGCACCGGAGAACAGTTCAACCAGTCGCTGGAGAAGGCCAACCGCATCGTCGACTACCTGGAGCTCGCCGAGCTCATGTGCCTCGACGCCCTCCATCGCGCCGAATCCTGCGGCGGCCACTTCCGCGAGGAATCCCAGACCCCCGAGGGCGAAGCCGCCCGCCGGGACGAGGAGTTCTCCTACGTCGCCGCCTGGGAGTTCTCGGGCACGGGCGACGCCCCCGTCCTGCACAAGGAAGACCTCGTCTTCGAGTACGTCCACCCCACTCAGCGGAGCTACGCATGAAGCTCACCCTGCGCGTCTGGCGCCAGCAGCACGCCGAAGTGCCCGGTGCCATGGCCACCTACGAAGTCGATGGCATCTCGCCGGACATGTCGTTCCTGGAGATGCTCGACACCCTCAACGAGGAGCTCATCCTCGAAGGGGACGAGCCCGTCGCCTTCGACCACGACTGCCGCGAGGGCATCTGCGGCGCCTGCAGCCTCGTCATCAACGGCGACGCGCACGGCCCGGAGCCCACCACCACCTGCCAGCTCCACATGCGGTCCTTCCAGGACGGCCAGACGATCGACGTCGAGCCGTGGCGGGCCGCGGCCTTCCCGGTCGTCAAGGACCTGGTCGTGGACCGCTCGGCCTTCGACCGGATCATCCAGTCCGGCGGCTACATCTCCGCCCCGACCGGCACCGCACCCGACGCGCACGCGACCCCCGTGCCGAAGCCGGACGCCGACTTCGCGTTCGAGCACGCCGAGTGCATCGGCTGCGGCGCCTGCGTGGCGGCCTGCCCCAACGGCTCGGCGATGCTCTTCACCTCGGCGAAGGTCAACCACCTCAACGTGCTGCCGCAGGGCGCACCCGAGCGCGAGACCCGGGTCCTCGACATGGTCGCCACCATGGACGAGGAGGGTTTCGGCGGCTGCACCCTGACCGGTGAGTGCGCAACGGCCTGCCCCAAGGGCATCCCGCTGCCGTCGATCGCCGCGATGAACAAGGAGTGGCTCCGCGCCACCCGCAAGGTCCGCCGCTAGCGGCCGCTCAAGCGCCGGACGGCCCGGTGCGCGTTCCGGCGAGGTCACACCCCGAGGGCTCGCGCGAGGTACGGCGCCGTGCGGCTTCCCGCCGTCCGTGCGACCTCCCCGGGCGTGCCCTCGGCGACGATCCTGCCGCCCTGGTCGCCCCCGCCGGGCCCCAGGTCGATCACCCAGTCGGCGCCCGCCACCACCGCCATGTCGTGCTCCACGACCACGACCGTGTTGCGGGCGTCGACCAGGCCGTGCAACTGCCTCATCAGCACCTCGACATCGGCGGGATGCAGACCGGTCGTCGGCTCGTCGAGCAGATACAGCGTGTGGCCCCGGCGGGTGCGCTGGAGTTCGGTGGCGAGCTTGATGCGCTGGGCCTCGCCGCCGGACAGCTCCGTCGCGGGCTGGCCGAGCCGCAGATAGCCGAGCCCGACATCGAGCAGCGCGCGCAGGCTGCGCCCGGCCGCCGGAGTCCCGGCGAAGAACGCGGCCGCCGACTCCACGGTCAGATCCAGTACCTGCGCGATCGTGAGGCCGCCCAGGGTGACGTCCAGGGTCTGCGGGTTGTAGCGCGCGCCGTGGCAGTCCGGACAGGGCGCGTACGTACTGGGCAGGAAGAGGAGCTCCACCGAGACGAAGCCCTCGCCCTGGCAGGTCTCGCACCGGCCGCCCGTCACGTTGAACGAGAACCGGCCCGCCCTGTAGCCCCGTTCCCGCGCTGTTTCCGTCTCGGCGAACAGCTTCCGTACGACATCGAAGAGCCCGGTGTACGTGGCCAGGTTGGAGCGCGGCGTCCGTCCGATCGGCTTCTGGTCCACCTGGACCAGGCGGTCCACCGCCTCCAGGCCCTCCGCCGACGCGCAGCCCTCGGTCTCCGGGACGCCGGGGAGGTCCGCGGTGGGCGATGCCTGCCGGTCGGCGAGCACCCCGGCCAGGACCTGGCCGGCCAGCGTGGACTTGCCCGATCCGGAGACTCCGGTCACCGCCGTGAACACCCCGAGCGGGAAGGCGGCGTCGACCCCCCGCACATTGTGGCGGTCGACCCCGTTCAGCTTCAGCCATCCCGAGGGCGTGCGCGGCTCCCGGGCGGGCACCGGGGCCTCGTCGAAGAGGAACCGGCGGGTCGCGGACTCCGCCACGTCCGCGAGCCCGGCCGGCGGCCCGCTGTGCAGGACCCGGCCGCCGTGCTCACCCGCCAGCGGCCCGACATCGACCAGCCAGTCCGCCTGCCGCACCACATCGAGCTGGTGCTCCACGACGAACACCGTGTTGCCGGAGTCCTTCAGCCGTCCGAGGACCGTGAGCAGGGACTCGGTGTCCGCCGGATGCAGCCCTGCGGAGGGCTCGTCGAGCACGTACACCACTCCGAACAGCCCCGACCGCAGCTGGGTGGCGAGCCGGAGGCGCTGCAACTCGCCGGAGGAGAGCGTCGGCGCCGTACGGTCGAGGCTGAGATAGCCGAGACCCAGCTCCGTGACCGTCTCGATCCGGGCCAGGAGATCGGCCGTCAGCACGTGCGCGGTCTCGCCTCCGCCCGCCCGGTGGAGCACCGCGGCGAGCGCGGCGAGGGGCAGCGCGGCCAGGTCGGCGATCGTCTGGCCGGCGAAGGTGACGGCCATCGCCTCGGGCCGCAGCCGGCTGCCCCCGCAGACCGGACAGGGCGCACTCGTCAGGAAGCGCTCGGCCTTCGCGCGCAGCGTCCTGCTCCGGGAGTCGGCGAAGGTGTGCATCACATAGCGCCGCGCACTCATGTACGTGCCCTGGTAAGGGCGTTGGATGCGATTCGCGTCGCGTACCGGATGGACCGTCACCACCGGCTGCTCGTCCGTGAACAGAATCCACTCCCGGTCCTTCGGGTCCAGCTCCCGCCACGGCCGGTCCACGTCGTAGCCCAGCGCGTCCAGCACGTCGCGCAGGTTCTTGCCCTGCCAGGCGCCCGGCCAGGCGGCGATGGCACCGGCCCGGATCGACAGGGCGGGATCGGGGACGAGCAGTTCCTCGGTCGTGCGGTGGATGCGGCCGAGCCCATGGCACTCGGGACACGCCCCGGCGGCCGTGTTCGGCGAGAACGCGTCGGAGTCGAGCCGCTCGGCGCCCGGCGGATAGTCCCCGGCCCGTGAGAACAGCATGCGCAGCGAGTTCGACAGGGTGGTGACCGTGCCGACCGACGAGCGCGACCCCGGTGCCGAGCGCCGCTGCTCCAGGGAGACTGCGGGCGGCAGCCCGGTGATCTCACCGACATCGGGAGCGCCCACCTGGTGGATCAGCCGGCGGGCGTACGGGGCGACGGACTCGAAGTACCGGCGCTGGGCCTCCGCGTAGATCGTCCCGAAGGCGAGCGAGGACTTGCCGGAGCCCGAGACACCGGTGAACACGGTGAGGGTGTCGCGCGGGATGTCGACGTGCACGTCCCGGAGGTTGTGCTCACGGGCGCCGCGCACCCGGACGTACGGATCGTGGGGGGTGTGCATGGGCGCGGCTCCGAACCGATCGGCGAACGGGATAAACGGTTGATTCTAGGTGGCGCCGGAAGCCGGAACGCGTGCGTTCACGCGCCGGTCGGTCCCGTGATCCGTGCCAGTCGGCGCAAGGAGTCCTCCAGGCCCTCACGGTCGTACGAGCTGGTGGTCACCAGCACCTCGTCGGCGCCGGTCTCCTTGATGACCAGTTCGAGTTCCGCCGCGACCTGTTCCTCCGTGCCGGCCACGTGTCCGCGCAGCCCGCTCTCGTAGAACTCCCGCTCCTTCGCGGTCATCGTCAGCGCCTCGATCCGCTCGGCCGGGGCGAGCGGCGGAAAGGAGCCGTGCGTCCGCGAGTACGCCATGGACCACGCCTCCGGAACGAGCAGCCGCCGGGCCTCCTCCGCCGTCCCGGCGACGGCGACCGTGCCCGCCACGACGACGTACGGGGCCGCCGACCAGGCGGACGGGCGGAAGTCCCCGCGATAGCCCTCGATGGCGCGCACGAGCTTCTCCCGGCCGCGCAGATCGCCCACGACCAGGGGCAGACCGGCCGCGGCGGCGATGGCGGCGCCTTCGCCCGTCGCCAGGACGTACGGCGGTATCCGCAGGCCCTCGGCGGGATGGGCGTGCACCTGCGGGTACGCCCGCTGGGTGCCGTCCAGCCAGCCGAGCAGCTCGGCCAGTTGTGCCGCGAAGTCGTCGGCGTCCTCCTTGTCACGGCCCAAAGCCCTGCGGATGCCGTCCGTGAAGCCCACCGACCGGCCCAGGCCCATGTCGATCCGCCCGGGGAACAGGGAGGCGAGCACCCCGAACTGCTCCGCCACGACGAGGGGCTGGTGGTTGGGCAGCATCACTCCACCGGTGCCCACCCGGATGGTGGAGGTGGCGGCGGCGACGGCCGCCGCGAGCACGGTCGGCGCCGAACCGGCGACTCCGGGCACGCTGTGGTGCTCGGAGACCCAGAAACGGTGATACCCGAGAGCCTCGGCCGTACCGGCCAGTCGTACGGTGTCCCGCAGTGCCTGCGCGCCGTCGTGCCCTTCGCGCGTACGGGAGCGGTCCAGGACGGAGAAACGGGTGCGTGCGATGACAGAGCTCACGCATGGTTCAACGCGTGCGTGTCCTGGGGATTCCCGGCGCGCCAGTCGTCCCTTTCTCCTAGGCTCACCCGTGTGAGAGACGACGCCCGGCCGCTGGCCGTATTCGACCTTGACGGGACACTCGCGGACACCGCCCACCGGCAGCATTTCCTGGAGGGCGCCCGGCGCGACTGGCATGGCTTCTTCTCCGCCGCCGTCGACGATCCGCCCCTGGAGGAGGGCATCCGGCTGGTGTTGGGGAGCGCCCGGGAGTGCGAAGTCGTGTATCTGACCGGGCGGCCGGAGCGGTGCCGCCGCGACACGCTTGCCTGGCTGGCGCGGCAGGGGCTGCCGGAGGGACGCGTGCACATGCGTCGCAACGACGACCGGCGCCCTGCCCGCCGCACCAAGCTGGACATCCTGAAGCGGCTGGGCAGGGAGCGCGACATCCGGGTCCTCGTCGACGACGACGAACTGGTCTGCGACGCGGCCGAGGCGGCCGGATTCACGGTGCTGCGAGCCCGCTGGGCGATGTCCTCACCCGTACTCGAGGACGCCCAGGAGCGCGAGGGGCGCACCTGAGCGCGTGAGGACCTGCATGATCGAGGAAGTGCCTGATCAGGTGCCTTCGTCGAGCCGGAAGCCCACTTTCAGGCCCACCTGGTAGTGCGCGATCCGGCCGTCCTCGATGTGCCCGCGCACTTGTGTCATCTCGAACCAGTCGAGATTGTGCAACGTTTCCGAAGCCCTGGCGATGCCGTTGCGGATCGCGGCATCGATGCCTTCCTCGGAGGTTCCTACGATTTCGGTGACCCGATACGTGTGATTGGACATGTTATGTCTCCTCTCGTGCCTCCACGGTGCCCTACCCGGGAGCGGTCCGCGAGGGAACGGGTCCCGTGATCCGCCTCTGAGCGGGCCCTTGACCTACCCATTGGTCCATACCAAAATCCAGCCACACGCCCGTGCGAGCGCCGCCCGCAGTCCCCCACACCGGGTCCCTGTTCCGTCGTGCCGTTTCGCAGAAGGTGACCTCGTGAAGAACCGCTTGCTGGCTGGAGCCGTCGCGCTCGTATCCTCCGTCGTACTGAGTGGCTGCGGCTTCCTCCCCGGCGCGGGCGGAGGCGATGTCACGGTCACGGTGTGGCTGATGAAGGACAGCGTCTCGGAGGACTTCCTCGACCGCTTCACGGAGTCGTACGAGAGCGAGAACCCCTCCGTCCAGCTGGAGTTCACGATCCAGGAGTGGAGCGGCATCGGCCCCAAGGTCACCGCGGCCCTCGACAGCGACGACGCGCCGGACGTCATCGAGGTCGGCAACACCCAGGTCGCCCAGTACGCGGAGAGCGGCGGACTGCGCGACCTCACCCTCGAATCGATGCGCGACCTCGGCAGCGAGGAATGGCTGCCCGGCCTTGCCGAGCCCGGCAGCATCAACGGCATGCAGTACGGAATCCCCTGGTACGCGGCCAACCGTGTGGTCATCTACAACAAGGAGCTCTTCGCCCGGGCCGGCATCGAGACCCCGCCCAGGACCCGCGGCCAGTGGATCAAGGACACCCGAGAGCTCAACAGTTACGGCAACCAGGGCATCTACCTCGCCGGCCAGAACTGGTACGTGCTCGCCGGGTTCATCTGGGACGAGGGCGGTGAACTCGCCGACGAGAACGGTGGCGACTGGAAGGGCGCGCTCGACTCTCCCGCCGCGCTCAAGGGCATGAACTTCTACAAGGAACTCCAGGCCCTCGGTAACGGCCCCAAGGACGCCGACGAGGAGAAGCCGCCGCAGACCGACGTGTTCGCCGAGGGCGACGTCGCCCAGATCATCTCGGTACCCGGAAGTGCCGCCCTGATCGAGCAGAAGAACCCCGAACTCAAGGGAAAGCTCGGCTACTTCCCCATTCCCGGCAAGACGGCCAAGGCTCCGGGCTCCGTGTTCACCGGCGGTTCCGATCTGATCGTGCCCAAGAGGGCGGACCACCGCAGCTCGGGCATCGAAGTGATCAAGGCGCTGGCGAGCAAGCGGTGGCAGACCGAGCTGGCCAGGGCCATGAGTTACGTCCCCAACAAGCCGAGCCTCGCCCCCGTCATCGAGGGCCAGGAAGGCACCGCCGCGATGGCCGAGGGAGCGACCCGGGGCCGGGCCACCCCGAACTCGCCCCAGTGGGCGGCCGTCGAGGCCGCCAACCCGATCAAGCCGTACATGACGGCCGTCCTCCAGGGCGGCGACCCGGTCGCGGAAGCCACCGCGGCATCGGAGCGCATCACGGCGATCCTCGCGCGCAGCTGACCGCCTGCCGGACCGGGGTGGCACCCGGCGGCCCCCGGGCGAGGGGCAGGGCACCCAAGCCCGCCCGTCCCCGCTGAGCGTCGCCCACCGGGAGAAGCCGGTGCGGCGCCTCGTCGCGCCGGTGTAGACGCCATGGAGTTTGCCGGAGCCATGGCCAGGGAACTCCTCGCCCAGGCCGAGGTCTCATGTGAGCCGGGCGGCGGCCCGGCCTGCGACGACACCCACGCCTGAGCAGTACACCCCGCACCCGGCCGAGGCGAAGGCCGCCGCCGGGTGCATCTTCGACAGCACGGAGGTAGACAACATGCCGCTCAAGGGCGCGTACGAGCCGAGCACGATGAAGTTGGTAAGGGACCAGGTGGAGCTGTACGAAAGCTCCGGCGGCACGGAAGGAACGACACTGGGCAGCCTGGTCGGTCCGGACGACGCCGAGCGGCGGGACCTGCCTGTCGTCATCCTGACCACCCTGGGTGCGAAGAGCGGCAATATCCGCAAGACCCCGGTCATGCGGGTGGAGCACGACGGCTCCTACGCCGTGGTCGCCTCCCTGGGAGGAGCGCCCAAGCACCCGGTCTGGTACCACAACGTGGTGGCCGACCCCCGGGTCGAGCTTCAGGACGGCCCGGTGCGACAGGACATGCTGGCACGCGAGGTGACCGGGGACGAGAAGGAACCGTGGTGGGCGCGAGCCGTCGAGGCGTACCCGGACTACGCCGAGTACCAGAAGAAGACGGACCGCGAGATCCCGGTCTTCGTCCTGGAGCCGGCGGCCGAGGAACACTGACCGGTCCACCCGGTTCCGCATGCGGATCCGCACCGCCCGGGCCCCCGCCCCGCCGGCTGAGCAGCGCGGTCAGCCGCCTCGCGGTCCTGCCCAGGCCGGCCGTCCGGGCCGCGGTACTCTCCTCGCCCGGCCGCGGCCCGGGGAACCCTGAGCCCGGGATTCAGCCGTCGCACATCCCCGCTCTCCGTTGCGGTCACGTCGAGTCCAGCCGGTCACGGAAGAAGTAAGGGGCCGGGCCGTCGCAGCACCGCGACGGCCCGGCAGCCGCCCTCGCTGATCCGTCCCCGGAGACTGCCATGACCGCGCTGCCCCTCACCTCCTTCGCCCCCGCCCAAGCCACCACCCCCGCGTCCGCCCCGGCCTACCGGGTCTCCCTCGCCGTGGACCAGGAAGACGTACGCGCCGCCCAGCGGCTGCGTCACCAGGTCTTCGCCGGAGAGCTCGGCGCCCTGCTCGACAGCTCCGAGCCCGGCCTGGACAGCGACGCCTTCGACGCCTACTGCGACCACCTGCTGGTACGCGAGACGGCCACCGGCGACGTCGTCGCCACCTACCGCCTGCTGCCTCCCGAGCGGGCCCGCGTCGCCGGGCGCCTCTACGCGGAGAGCGAGTTCGACCTGGGCAGGCTGGCACCCATCCGGGACGACCTCGTCGAAGTCGGCCGGTCGTGCGTCCACCCCGCGCACCGGGACGGCGCCGTCATCGCCCTCATCTGGGCCGGACTCGCCCGCTACATGGAACGCAGCGGCCACAACTGGCTGGCGGGCTGCTGCTCCATACCCCTGACCGACGGCGGCGCGCTGGCCGCCTCCAGCTGGGACACCGTACGAGCGAAGCACCTCGCGCCCGAGGAGTACTGGGTCGCCCCGCACCGCCTCTGGAGCGCCGCAGGGCCCGCCGGAGCGCCCGGGACCCGCGCCGCCCTGCCGCCGCTGCTCCGCGGCTACCTCCGCCTCGGTGCCTGGGTCTGCGGAGCACCCGCGTACGACCCCGACTTCAACGTCGCCGACCTCTACGTCCTGCTCTCCCTGCGCCGCACGGACCCCCGCTATCTGCGCCACTTCCTCTCCCTCGCCCCGCTCCGATGAGTGGCTGGCTGCCCGTCGCCCCCTGCACTCCGCGTGCGTGCGCGGGCCACCGCGGCGCGAGGCGGGGGCCTCTGCCCGCCGCCGTCCTGCTCGTCGCCGGGTGCGTGCTCACCCTGCTCGGAGTGGTGTGCGTCCCCGCCGTGCTGCTCCTCGGGGCGGCTCACCGTGAGCGGCTGATCCGCCGGTGGGCGTACACGGTGGTGCGGGCCTTCGGGGTGCGGGTGCTGATCACGGGGGAGCGGGCGGAACGTGCGGCGGGTGCGGCCGCGGGGCGTCCGGCCGGTGAACTGGTGGTCGCCAACCACGTCTCCTGGCTGGACATCCCGCTCGTGGCGGCCGTGCTCCCCGGCCGGATGCTCGGCAAGAGGGAGATCCGCGGCTGGCCGGTGCTCGGCCCGCTCGCCGTTCTCGGCGGCACGCTCTTCATCGAACGGGACCGTCTGCGCGCACTGCCCGCCGCCGTGCGCGCCGTGGCGGAGGCACTGCGGGCCGGGTCCCGGGTGGTGGTGTTCCCGGAGGGCACCACCCGCTGCGGACGGGGGCCCGGCGGGCGGTTCGGGCCCGCCGTGTTCCAGGCGGCGATCGACGCGGGCGCCACCGTCCGGCCCGTACGCCTCAGCTACCGGACCACGCGAAGGGGCCCCGCCGCTGTGGGCGGGGCCCTCACCGGAGCGTGCGGGGGCCCTTCAGCGGGCCACCCGGGTCATACGGGCGCGGTCGCGTTCGTCGGCGACGACCCACTCGCCGCGTCCCTCTGGCGCGTGGTGACGGCCGCCGGGCTCACCGCGGAGATCCGCATCCTCCCGACGATCCCCGCGGCGGCCCGGCCCGGCAGACGCGCGCTTGCCCGCGCCGCTCAGAACGCCGTGGCCAGCGACAGTGCGAAGCGTCCCGCCGTATCCGTCCACCAGTGATCCAGCCGCAGCCCGGCACCGGCCAGCTCGCCCCGTACCCCCTCCTCCCGGAACTTCGCCGACACCTCCGTGCGCATCTCCTCCCCGGCCGCGAACGTGACGACGAGGTCCACCTCCGGGATCTTCACCGTGAGGGCCCGGCGGGCGCGCAGCCGCATCTCGATCCATTCCAGGCGCGGGTCCCACACCGCGACGTGGTCGAAGTCGCCGAGCTGGAAGTCGGCCCCCAGCTCACGGTTCACGACGGACAGCACGTTCTTGTTGAACGCGGCCGTCACTCCGGCCGCGTCGTCGTACGCCGCGACGAGTGTCGCGTTGTCCTTCACCAGATCCGTACCGAGCAGCAGGCTGTCGCCGGGGGAGAGCAACTCCCTTACGGAGTGCAGGAACTGCTCCCGTTCCTCGGGCAGCAGATTCCCGACCGTCCCGCCCAGGAACGCGACCAGCCGGGGACCCGGCGTGTCGGGCAGGCGCAGGACGTGGGTGAAGTCCGCGATGAGCGCGTGCACGGAGAGGTCCGGGCGCTCGGCGAGCAGGACGTCGGCCGCGCCCTTCAGCGCACTCTCGCTGACATCGACGGGCACGTAACTGTGCAGCCCCGGAAGGGCGTCCAGCAGATGCCGGGTCTTCTCCGAGGAGCCGGAGCCGAGCTCGATCAGGGTCCTGGCCCCTGACGCCTCCGCGATCTGCGAGGCGCGGGTCACGAGGATCTCGCGCTCGGCACGGGTCGGGTAGTACTCGGGGAGCCGGGTGATCTCCTCGAACAGTTCGCTGCCGTGGGCGTCGTAGAACCATTTGGGCGGCAGCGTCTTCGGCTGCCGGTTGAGGCCGCTGAGCACGTCGGCGCGCAGCGCCGCGTCCGTCGCGTCCACCGGCAGGGTGCGGGTCAGTTGGAAGGGACTCACGCGGAGGGCTCCTTGAGCGGGGTCAGCAGTACGTCGGTGCGGGTCGCGGTCAGCAGGGTGCGGTCGGGAACCTCGCGCCACAGCGGATCGTCGTCGTACGGCTCCGAGGCCACCACCGTGCGGTGGCCCGGTTCCGTGAGATACCAGAGGGTGTCGCCCCACGCGGTCGCCACGATGGTGGAACCGTCGGTGAGCAGCAGATTGAGCCGTGAGCCCGGCGCCGAGGCCGCGACGTCGACGACGGTGTCGGCGACGGCCTGCGGGACGGTGTCACCCCCGGAGATCCGGTGGCGTACGAGCGCCCAGATCAGGGCCGAATCGCTGCGGGCTTCGAGAGTGAGCAGTTCGGCCGGGGGCAAGGCACCGGCCAGCGGTGCCAGGGAGGCCGGCCACCCCTTCACCGCTCCGTTGTGGCTGAACAGCAGGCCGTCCGCGGCGAACGGCGCGGCAGCCGCCTCGCCGTCCGCGCCCGCCACCGTGGCGTCACGGACGGCGGCGAGTATCGCCGCGCTCCGTACGACCCGGGCGAGGTCGGCGAACGTCTCGTCGCCCCAGACGGGACCCTGGCGCCGGTAGCGACCCGGTGCCGGATCTCCCTCCGCGTACCAGCCGACCCCGAAACCGTCCGCGTTGACGGTCCCGTACCTCTGGCGGCGCGGTTCCCAGGACTGCCGCACCAGGGAGTGCTGCGGCGACACCAGGAGCTGACCGAGGGCCACCGAGGGCCCCACGTAGGCCACATGACGGCACATCAGGCGTCCCTCGCGGTGCGGAAGCCGGAGAAGATCTGCCGGCGTACCGGAAGGTCCCAGTTGCGGAACGTGCCCCGGCAGGCCACCGCGTCCACCGCGAACGAACCCCCGCGCAGCACCTTGTGCTCAGGGCCGAAGAACACGTCGGAGTACTCCCGGTACGGGAACGGCACGAAGCCGGGGTACGGGAGGAAGTCGCTCGACGTCCACTCCCACACATCACCCATCAACTGGCCCACGCCGAGCGGCGACCGGCCCGCGGCGTACGCGCCCGCCCCGGCGGGGCGGAGGTGCCGCTGGCCCAGATTGGCGTGCTCCGGGGCCGGGTCCTCGTCGCCCCACGGGTAGCGCAGTGAGCGCCCCGAGACCGGGTCGTGCCGGGCCGCCTTCTCCCACTCGCTCTCCGTGGGCAGCCGCCTGCCCGCCCAGCGGGCGTACGCGTCCGCCTCGTACCAGCTGACGTGCAGCACCGGTTCGTCGCGCGGCACCGGCTCGGTCACCCCGAAGCGGTGGCGCAGCCACTGCCCGGCGTCCCGGTGCCAGAACAGCGGCGCCGTGAGGCCGTTCGCGTGGACCATGTCCCAGCCCTCCGGCGCCCACCAGCGTCGCTCGGAGTACCCGCCGTCCTCGATGAACCGCTCGTAGTCACCACAGGTGACTGGCGAGGTGTCGACGAAGAATCCCGCGACCTCCCGGCGGTGCGAGGGCCGTTCGTTGTCCAGCGCCCAGGGATCGACCGAGGTGCCCATGGTGAACGGCCCCCCGGGCACGAGGATCTCGGCGGGCAGGCCGGCCGCGTCCGTGGAAGCGGGCGGCTCCGGAGCGGAGAGCGCGGCGGGACCCGAACGCAACTGATGGGTAATCAGCATCGTTTCGTCGTGCTGCTGTTCGTGCTGCGCGATCATGCCGAAGGCGAACCCGGCGCGCACGAGCGGCCGCCCGCCCTCGTGCAGCGGCGTGGCTTCGAGGATGTCCAGTGCCCGGCCGCGTACGTCCGCGGCGTAGGCCCGCGCCTCGGCGGGCGGCAGCAGCGGCAGTGAAGGGCGGCTCGCCCGCGGGTGCTCGAAGGCGTCGTACAGGCCGTCGATCTCGGGGCGCATCGCCTCGCGTCCCCCGACGGTCCGCAGGAGCCACAGCTCCTCCTGATTGCCGATGTGCGCCAGATCCCAGACCAGCGGGGACATCAACGGGGAGTGCTGTGCTGTCAGTTCGCCGTCGTCCACGCTGTCGGTGAGCAGCGCGGTGCGCTCGCGGGCCGTCAGGAGAGCGGCGAGGGCGCGCTGCCTGAGTGTTTCGGGGTCCAGGTCCACGGTCTCGGGAGAGAGGTCCGGGAAGCCATCGGCGGAGAGGTCGGTCATGAGCGGATGCCCCTTCCCTGGAGCGGTGCGAACCCGGGTGTGTGGTCGGTCAGGTCGTCGGCCGGACATCGTCCCCGGGCGACGAACCGTTCGTGGAAGTCCGCGACGGCGTCCCGCACGGCCTTGCTCGCCCCGATCCGGGGCAGCGCGTCCAGGGCCGCTTCGAAGCAGGTGATCGCCGCCGCCCCCAGCTCCGGGTCGGTCAGACCGTCGCGGGCGGCGCCGGTCCACAGCGGATTGCGCGGAGCGGCCAGCGGGCCCGCCGTCTCGGCCAGCGGCTTCACGGTGCGGTACACGGTCTCTGCGGCCTCCGGATCGTCGAACAGGGCCGTGGTGACGGCGAGCGGTACCACCCACCCGTCCTCGCCGCTCTGCGCGTCGATCATGCGCAGCTCAAGGTGTCCGCGCGGCCGGACCGGCGGAAAGAGGGTGGTGAGGTGGTAGTCGAGATCGGCCCGTACGGGCGGCCGCGGCCCGCCGCCGCGCATCCAGTCCCGGAACGTGAGCCCGTCGGGTACCTCCCAGGGGCCGTCCCCGCCCCGGATGCACATCACCGGGGTGTCGAGGGCGTGGGCCGTCCAGGCGTCGCGCGGCGCGAGACGGCCGGACGGAGCGAGCGACCGCACGGGATCGAGCTCGGCCCAGAGGGCCTGCCGGGTGGAACGCCAGCCCGTGACCCGGCCCCGCTGGAACGGCGAGTTGGCGAAGGCTGCCACGAGCACGGCACCCAGGAGGTGCGCCAGATGCCAGCGCCGCCCGTACCCGAGCGGCCCCGGTTCCTCCTCGCCGGCATCCAGACAGACCTGGATGGACGCGGACGTGCACATCATGGCGCGCCCCGCCGGACCCGACCGGTCCAGGGAGCGTTCCATGGCCGCGTAGCGCGGCTCCCGCAGCAGACGGTGCGGGGGGTGCCACGGATCGACCCCGAGACCGACAGGGGCGAGATCCGCCCGCCCGAGCGTGTCGCGTACGGCGGCGAGATCCGCGGCGGTGGCGTCGACGCACTCCATCAGGGAGTCGGCGGGAACGGAGCTGAGCTCCAGCTGACCGCCGGGTTCGAACGTCAGGGACGCGCTCAGTGGCACGGCGCGTACCGCGTCGGCAGCCGCGACGAGCCGGTCCTCCGACACGGGAACCTCGGGATGTTCACGGTCGTGAATGAGCCATTCGAGTTCCACGCCGACCTTGCGCGGGGGCCCGGTCTTGAAGCAGATGCCGCGCAGTAAATCCTCGGCCTCACCCTCGTCGAGGGGTACGCCGCGCTTCGCCTGGCCGTCTGTGCCGGGGTTCTCCGGGGGCATGTTCGGTCCTCCTGTCCGGGTACGTCCGTACCACCCAAACCCCTTCCGGGAGATCGCACAAGGGTGCCATCGCCGAGCGTAAATCCGCTTGCGTCCTTGCCGGTGGAACGCCGAGCATGCCCCGTATGCACCACACGGGGGCGCTCCGATGAGCGCGAGACTGCGCGGCATCGCGCGAGAGACCGAGGCCATCGTCGAGGCCGGCCGCTACCGTACGTCCGACGGCAGCGAGGTGAGCATCGAACGTGCCCTGACCGCCGCGCTCTCCGGCACCCGGCTGTACGGCCCCGAGCCGGTTCCCGTCGCCGCCCTGGACACCGGCCGGGCCACGGCCGTCGAGGTGACCGACGAGAGCAGTCTGCAGGCCGCACACCGGCTGACCAGCGAGGCAACGGGCAAGGTCGCCGTCCTCACGTACGCCTCGGCCCGCAATCCCGGCGGCGGATACCTCAACGGCGCACAGGCCCAGGAAGAAGCCCTGTGCCGCGGCTCCGCGCTCTACGCGACGCTGCTCCGGGCCCCCGATTTCTACGCCCACCACCGCGCCGAACGCAGCACCTTCTACACCGACCGGGTGATTCACTCGCCCGGCGTCCCGGTCTTCCGCGACGACCGGGGACGTCTCCTGGACACCCCGTACACCGTGGGCTTCCTCACCTCTCCGGCACCCAACGCCGGAGTGATCCGCAGCCACACGCCCGAGGAGGCGGGCCGCATCCCGGAGGTCCTGGTGAGCCGCGCCGAGCGAGTCCTCGAAGTGGCCGCCGTGCGGGGCTATCGCAGGCTCGTGCTCGGTGCCTGGGGCTGCGGCGTGTTCCGGAACGACCCGGCCCAGGTGGCCGGCGCGTTCCACACCCTGCTCGCCGCCGGTGGCCGGTTCTCGGGCCACTTCGAACAGATCGTCTTCGGCATCCTCGACCGCGCCCCCGACTCCGCCACTCGGGCGGCGTTCGCCCGGACGTTCGCCGGTCAGCTCCAGCCGTAACGCTCACGCAGCCGCCCGGCCACGCGGTCGAACCGCACGCGGTCCAGCGCGCACGCCTCTCTCCGCATGCCGTCCTCGTGCACCCGCAGCAGCCGGTCCAGATCGACCCAGGACTGACGGCCCGAGCTGTCCCACGGCCCCGCCCCGAGTGCCACCCACTCGCGGTCCATGTCGTGCTGCTTGCTGGAGAGCTGTACGGCGAGCAGCGTTCTGCCCTCCTCACGCGCCACGATCAGCACGGGCCGGTCCTTGCCGAGCCCGTTGTTCTCCTCGAACGGCACCCAGGTCCAGACGATCTCGCCCGGGTCGGGATCACCGTCCCGGTTGGGTGCGTACGCGGTGCGGACGGGGCCCGTGTCGCGCGAATCCGTCTCCGCCGTGGCGGTCGGACCGTTGCGGCCGGGAAAGTCGGACGAGCTGTCAGTGGTGGCTGAGCCGTGGGGGAACTTCATCCGAACACCGTAGAACCTGTACGGCCCATTCCATGGAGCGGGTCGGCTGAATGGGCATCAGGCTCGACCTCATGGTCATCGGATTCCTCGCTCATCCTTCCCGTACCGTCGCCCTCACCCTCGCCGGGATGCTCGCAGCGGCCCTGCTTCCCACGGCTTCTGCCGCGGCGTCAGCCCCCGTACCGGCCCACCCCCTGCCACCCCCCTCCCTCTCGACGAACGCACCGGGCTCCGAGTCCGGGCCCCACGCGGGCGGCGGCGCCGCTCTGCCGCGCACCGTGTCGGCGTGGCTGCCCTACTGGGACCAGGAGGGTGCGTACCAGGACGCACTGCACCACTCGGAGCAGCTGCACACCGTCAGCCCCTTCTGGTACCAGGCGATTTCGGCCGGCCGGATCGACCCGCATCCGGGCGCGGGCGAGCGCCGCATCATCGACGGGCTGCACCGCGCGGGTGCGAAGGTCGTGCCCACCGTCATGGAGACGATGAAGAAGGGAGCCCTCGCCGCGATCCTCACCGACCCCGCGCAGCGTACGGAACACGCCGACGCACTGATGCGCACTGTCAGCACGCGCGACTACGACGGCCTCGACCTCGACTACGAGTCCATCGCCGCCACCGGCGAGAGCACCTACCGTCAGGTCCGCGACGGCTTCACCGCTCTCGCCACCGACCTCTGCGGACGCCTCCACAAGCTGCGCAAACAGTGTGTGATCACGGTGTTTCCCAAGACCAGGACCACCGGGCGCATCTGGGACTACGCGGCGATCGGCCGGGTCGCCGACCGGATGCGGATCATGGGCTACAACCTGCACTGGTCGAGCGGCACCCCGGGCCCCATCTCCGACACCGCCTGGTACGACGACATCCTGACCCGCGCCACCGCCCTCGTCCCCGCGGCCAAACTGGAGATGGGACTGCCCGCCTACGGCTGGGACTGGCCGGCCGATCCGGAGAGCAGCGCCAAGACCGGGCACGTGACCTGGAAGACCGCCGAAGCCCTCCGCATCAAGAAGGGGGCGCCCTACCAGTTCGACAAGGTCTCCGGGACGCCGCACTTCAGCTACCTGGACGGCGACGAGCGCCGCGAGGTCTGGTACCAGGACGCCCGTGGAATCGCCGAACACATGCCGGTGCTGCGCCGCCACGGCGTCCGCAACACCGCCATCTGGGCGCTGAACTTCGAGGACCCCGGCATGTGGCCGGTCCTCGCCCGGGGCTGACCTCGGCCCGTGGCCGGTGCGCGCCGAGGACGGCCCGTGCCGCAGAAAACGCCCGCCCGTGGCCGGTCCGCGCCCGAGGGCGACGGAGGGCCACGGCCGGGGCCGCCGCTGAACGGGCCCAGCCCTCCGGTGCCCCCGGCGCACCGGCCCGGCGAACGGGTCTGGAAGACTCCGGACGCCATGACCCAGTTACCCGAGCAGCCCGCCGAGACCTCCGTGCCGACCAGCGCCGACGTGGCCCGTGTGGCCGGAGTCTCCCGGGCCACCGTGTCCTACGTACTGAACAACAACGCGACCGTACGGATCAGCGAACAGACCCGCCGCCGGGTCAGGGAAGCGGCATCCGACCTCGGCTACGTCCCGCACGCGGCGGCCCGCAGCCTGCGCGCCGGACACAGCCGGATGGTCCTCCTGCCCACCTGGCACATCCCGGCGAGCCCGCTCCACCAGCGCTTCTTCCACGAGCTCCAGTCGGATCTGCGCCGCCTCGACTACACCGTCGTCCAGTACGGCAGCGCGGGCCTCGACGCCGACGAGGCGGCCAGGGCCTGGGCCGAGCTGCGCCCCGTCGCGGTGGTCTCGCCCGGCGGACCCGCCCTCACCCCGTACGGCATAGAAGTCCTCACCCGTTCCGGCGCCAAGGCCGTCATCACGCTCGGACCGCAGCCGGTCGACGGAGCGCACGCCCTCGTCATGGACCAACGGGTGGTCGGCCACTGCGCGGTCGCCCATCTCCTGGCCCGGGGCCGCCGGCGGATCGGCGTGGTCATGCCGCAGGAGCCGGGCCTCGCCCTCTTCGGCGAACCCCGGCTGGTGGGCGCACGCCGCGCCGCGGAAGCGGACGGCGCGCACATCCAGCCGCTGCCGCTGCGGTACGAGGAGGAGTCGGCGGCCCAACTCGCCGCCCGTTGGCACACGCTGGGCCTGGACGCCGTGTTCGCCTACAACGACGAGTACGCCATGCTCCTGATGAGCGCGCTCCAGGACGCGGGCATCTCCATCCCCGGGCAGACCGCCCTGATCGGCGCGGACGACCTCATGCTCGGCAGACTGCTCCGCCCCCGGCTCAGCAGCGTCCGGATGGAGCTGGCGGCCGGTCAGCCCCCGGCCGAACTGATCGACCGGCTGGTCCGCCACCCCGGCGGAGCCCCGGAACACCACGACCTGCTGCGCGCCTCGGCCGTACCCCGCGAGTCCAGCTGAACCGGCCGCCCGGGCGCGACGACGTGCGCGGTGCACACCGGATGTCTAGCGTCGTGGACATGAGTCATCCGCAGAGTTACGAGATCCTGCTGGTCCCGGAGTTCGCCGAGTCCGGCAGCGGAGACCCCGACCCCGGCACCGCCATCCGCTCGGCGGTCGTGGCGGCCACCGGTGAGACCGGGGCCTCGGGCTATCCCCGCTATGCCGGGGACGGCATGGAAGCTGACATCGACCCGGCGACACACACCGTGGAGGCCCTCCTGGTGGACGGCGCGGAGGTGGACTACGGGCTCACGGTCCGGATCGCCGAGAAGACCGACGACTGAGAGTTCTGCCCGGACGGCCCCGCGCCGCACGGGCGGCCGTGCGATCCTGGACGGGTGACACTTTCGGACCTGGTCCGGCTCCGCCGGGCGCGCGACCAGATGGACCGCGACTACGCGGAACCGCTCAACGTCCCTGCCCTGGCACTCGCGGCCCACATGTCGCCCGGACACTTCTCCCGGAGCTTCCGCGCCGCGTTCGGGGAGACGCCGTACAGCTATCTGATGACCCGCAGGATCGAGCGGGCGAAGGCCCTGCTGCGGCGCGGCGACCAGTCGGTGACGGACGTCTGCTTCGCGGTCGGGTGCACCTCGCTGGGGACGTTCAGTACGCGCTTCACCGAGCTGGTGGGCGAGAGCCCCAGCGCCTACCGGGCGCGCGGTCACGACCAGGGCGAGGGCATCCCGGCGTGCGTCTCCAAGATCCACACCCGGCCCGTCAGGAGCAGGGAACCGCTCAGCAACACGGACATTCCGTAGCCGGACAGCACACAGTCAGCGCGCGGCACACGTGCGCCTGCGCACCCCGTACCGGCCGACACCACGTGGCGAGGCCCGGTCGGCGTAGACCGACCGGGCCCCATCACGCATGCGCGGTCACCGCAGCATCAGCACGTCCTACTGCTGACTCTGCTCCTGAGTCTTCTGCTGCTCCTCGACGGACTTGCGTACCTCGTCCATGTCCAGGGCCCTGGCCTGCCCGATGACGTCCTCGAGGGCCGCTTCGGGGAGCGCGCCGGGCTGGGAGAAGACCGCCACATTGTCCCGGACGATCATCAGCGTCGGAATGGACCGGATCTCGAAAGCCGCCGCCAGCTCCTGCTGGGCCTCCGTGTCGACCTTGGCGAACACCAGGTCGGGGTGACGCTCGGAGACCGAGTCGTACACCGGCGCGAACTGCCGACACGGGCCGCACCAGGAAGCCCAGAAGTCGATCAGTACGAAGTCGTTGTCGCTCACGACCTGATCGAAGTTTTCCTTGGTGAGCTCTACGGTGCTCATGCTCTGATACCTCTTCCTGGGCCCGTTCGGACCTGTCGGGCACAACGGTGACTGCACTGGCGCTATTCCGCCTGCCCATGTGGCCGTCGCGCACACCCACGATCAGACTGTCCGCATGACTGAAGCTATTGAGAATGCCGAATACGACGTCGTGGTGATCGGTGCAGGTCCGGTGGGTGAAAACGTCGCGGACCGGGCCAGGGCCGCAGGGCTGAGCACGGCCGTTATCGAGTCCGAGCTCATCGGGGGCGAATGCTCCTACTGGGCGTGCATGCCGAGCAAGGCGCTGCTGCGCCCCGTGGTCGCCCGAGCGGACGCCCGCCGGGTTCCGGGGCTAAGCGCCGCCGTGCAGGGCCCGCTCGACGCGGACGCCGTTCTGGCCCACCGCGACGAGTACGCGTCCCACTGGAGGGACGACGGACAGGCCGGCTGGCTGGAAGGCATCGGTGCGCACATCTACCGGGGCGCAGGCCGTCTGACCGGCACCAGGCAGGTGTCCGTCACCACGCGCGAGGGTACGGAGCACCGGCTCACCGCCCGGCACGCCGTGGCCGTCTGCACCGGCAGCCGGGCCGTGATCCCGGACCTGCCCGGCATCGCCGAGGCCCGGCCCTGGACCAGCCGCGAGGCGACCAGCTCCAAGGAGGTACCTGGCCGGTTGATCGTGGTGGGCGGCGGCGTGGTCGGCGTCGAGATGGCAACGGTCTGGCAGGCCCTCGGCGCCGAGGTGACGATGCTGATCCGGGGGAAGGCGCTGCTCCCCAAGATGGAGCCCTTCGCCGGGGAACTGGTCGCCGAGGCGCTGACCGAGGCTGGTGCGCGTATCCGTACGGGAGTGTCGGCCACCGCGGTGCGGCGAGCCGCTCCGGACGGTCCGGTCACCGTCGAGCTGGACGACGGCGAACAGCTGGAGGCCGACGAGATCCTCTTCGCCACCGGCCGCGCTCCGCGCACCGACGACCTCGGCCTCGACACGGTGGGCCTGGAACCCGGCTCCTGGCTCGACGTCGACGACAGCTGCCGCGTCCAGGGGAGCACCTGGCTGTACGCCGTCGGTGACGTGAACCACCGGGCGCTCCTGACCCATCAGGGCAAGTACCAGGCCCGTATCGCGGGCGCCGCGATCGCGGCCCGCGCCCAGGACGTCCCCCTGCTGGAAACCGACCGCTGGGGCGCCCACGTGGCCACGGCCGACCATGCGGCCGTCTCCCAGGTCGTGTTCACCGACCCGGAGGCCGCCTCGGTCGGACTCACCCTCAAGGAGGCGGAGGCGGCGGGCCACCGGGTACGGGCGGTCGACTACGACCTGGCCTCGGTGGCGGGCTCCGGCCTGTACGCACAGGACTACCGGGGCCGTGCCCGCATGATCGTGGACCTGGACAGGGAGACCGTCCTCGGCGTCACCTTCGTCGGCCCCGGCATCGGCGAACTGCTCCACTCCGCCACCATCGCGGTCGCGGGCGAGGTCCCGATCGACCGCCTGTGGCACGCGGTCCCGGCATACCCGACGATCAGCGAGGTGTGGCTGCGGCTTCTGGAGACGTACAGGGGCTGAGTTTCAAGTATGACAACGAGAGCCGGCTCACCACACAGACCGACAGGCTGCTCGCCCTCGACGAGGATCTCGGAGGCAAGGGCGCCCGCCTTATGGTGCCCAGTGAATGCGGTGCCGCGCATGTGAACGAAGTGCTGTCCAAGTCCTTCCCCGAGGCCTGTGCCAGCGGGCAGCTGAAGGCGTATCACGTGCCTGGCAATGGCATGAGTGGAAATGAGTTCATGGCTGCAGTGATCGCAATGCTGGAAGACCTCAGAGGCCTCGCCCCGCTGACCGCCGAAGGTGCGGCGGCGCGGTTCCTGGCTCAGGAGTGGACGCCCGGGGGCAAGCCCCGCGACGGCGTGGAGACGTCGTGGGACAAGGACGGCGTCGGGGGCTGGATCCAGACGTTCGGCGGTGGGGCGGTCAGTGTCTCGTTCGCCGTCTGGATCCGTGACGTCGACGAGTCGGGCTACTTCGACGACCTGGAAGCCGTCTACGAGCAGGGAGAGCGGGCGCTGGCCGACTTCCTCCCCGAGATCGAGGAATCCTCTCTCGCCGGCCACCTCGTCGAGGCCCAACAGACGGCGGCGGACAGGGACGAGTTCATCGCGGTGAAGAAGTGGACCCTCGACGCCCGGATACTGACCGCCGGTGTGATCCAGCAGGACACCGATCTTCCGGTGATGGTCGTCGTGGCGCTGGAGGGGCCCGGCATCGCGTGACCCACCCCGTACACCAGGGCGCCCGCGTCCCCACCGGGCCAGGGGTGCCCTGGGGCGGGCTCATCGCACGCCGGAGAGCCGGCTTCGGTGCGCCCGGAAGACATCAGCCCTTGCTTCCGGCTCGTAGCCCCTCTCCGCGTGCGGCTGTCTTCGGAACGTGCCGGCTGCTCAGCGGGCCGCGGTGTTCTCAGGCCGAGGCGTGGGCGGTACCGCCGGCCGGACCGGCAGCAGCTCCGTGGTGACGAAGGCGATCACCGCCGCCAGGATCACGATGGGCATCATGGCGGAGCCTCCCAGCAGGAGGACGACGAGTACCACGCTACTGACCGGCAACCGCAGGGTGGCGGCCGTGGGGGGGGGGCGGGCCCCCCCCCCGCCCCCCCCGGCGCCGCCGCCCCGTCTCACCCGCGCGGCGGCCCGGCTGGACGCCCTGGCTCTACCTCCTGCCGGCGCTCGTCCTCCTCGGCGCCCTCCTCGTCTACCCGATCTACCAACTGGGCCTGATCTCCTTCCTGGAGTACACCCAGGCCCAGGTCAGCGGCGGCGAGCCGACCACTTTCAAGGGGTTCGGCAACTACACGGCCCTCTTCGGCGACAGCCAGTTCTGGCAGGTGCTCCTCGCGACCGTGGTCTTCGCCGCGGCCTGCGTGCTCGCCACCCTCATGACCGGCTGCGCGCTCGCCGTCCTGCTGACCCGGGTCCGTGCCCTGCCCCGGCTCGCGCTCATGATGGCCGCGCTCGGCGCCTGGGCGACCCCCGCCGTCACCGGCTCCACCGTCTGGGTGTTCCTCTTCGACCCCGACTTCGGGCCGGTCAACCGGGTCCTTGGACTCGGCGACTTCTCGTGGACGTACGGGCGCTACAGCGCCTTCGCCCTGGTGCTCCTCGAAGTGCTCTGGTGCTCGTTCCCGTTCGTGATGGTGACCGTCTACGCGGGCATCCGGGCGATCCCCACGGAGGTCCTGGAGGCGGCTTCGCTGGACGGCGCCTCGCAGTGGCGGATCTGGCGGTCGGTCATGGCACCGATGCTCCGGCCGATCCTGGTCGTCGTCACCATCCAGTCGATCATCTGGGACTTCAAGGTGTTCACCCAGATCTACGTCATGACCAGCGGCGGCGGCATCGCGGGCCAGAACCTGGTGCTCAACGTGTACGCGTACCAGAAGGCGTTCGCGTCCTCGCAGTACAGCCTCGGCTCGGCGATCGGTGTCGTCATGCTGGTGATCCTGCTGGCCGTGACCCTGGTCTACCTGCGCCTCGTCCGGCGCCAGGGGGAGGAACTGTGAGCACGCTCAGCACCCGATTCCGTGTCCGCAGGCCCGGCCGGCTGGCCGCCGAGGCGGCGGCCCTGCTCGTCGCCGCCGCGGTGGCCTTCCCGCTCTACTGGATGGTGCTCTCGGCCTTCAAGCCGGCGGGCGAGATCCAGTCCACCGAAGCCCGGCCCTGGACGCTGTCCCCGTCCCTCGACTCCTTCCGCCGGGTCTTCGAACAGCAGGACTTCGGCCGCTACTTCCTCAACAGCCTGCTCGTCGCGGGCACGGTCGTCATCGCGTCCGCGCTGATCGCCTTCCTGGCGGCGACGGCGGTGACCCGGTTCCGCTTCAAGTTCCGCACGACGCTGCTGATCATGTTCCTGGTCGCGCAGATGGTGCCGGTCGAGGCGCTGACCATCCCGCTGTTCTTCCTGATGCGGGACTTCGGGCAGCTGAACACGCTCGGCTCGCTGATCCTGCCGCACCTCGCCTTCTCGCTGCCGTTCGCGATCTGGATGCTCCGCGGCTTCGTGAGGGCCGTCCCCGAAGCCCTGGAGGAGGCCGCCTACATCGACGGGGCCAGCCGCACCCGCTTCCTGTGGCAGATCCTCTTCCCGCTGGTCTTCCCCGGCCTCGTGGCGACCAGCGTCTTCTCGTTCATCTCGACCTGGAACGACTTCCTGTTCGCCAAGTCGTTCCTCATCAGCGACACCTCCCAGTCGACGCTGCCCATGGCGCTGCTGGTCTTCTTCAAACCGGACGAGAACGACTGGGGAGGGATCATGGCAGCCTCGACGGTGATGACCATTCCCGTGCTGGTCTTCTTCGTACTCGTACAGCGACGCCTGGTCTCGGGACTCGGCGGAGCGGTTAAGGACTGACGTGGCCAACCTCATCCCCGAGCCCGCGCGCACCGACGACCAGGGCCGGTGCGCATTCCTCCTGGACCGGTCCACCACCATCACGGCGCAGGCCGGCACCGAGACCACCGAGCGGTGGCTGCGCTCCACCCTCGGAGCCGCGTTCGGCCTGCCGCTCGCGCCGGGCCGTGAGGGGGCAGAGCACACCATCCAGCTGCGTCTGGACCCGGAGCTGGAGCCCGAGGGCTACCAGCTGCGCACCACGCCCGGCCTGGGCGTCGTGATCACCGGAGGCGGCCCGGCAGGCGTCTTCTGGGGTGCGCAGACCCTCCGTCAGCTCCTGGGCCCCGACGCCTTCCGCAGCGCGCCCGTCAGTCCAGGCGGCAAGACCGTCATCCCCTTCACGCACATCGAGGACAGCCCCCGCTTCCCCTGGCGCGGCCTCATGCTCGACGTCGCCCGGCACTTCCTGCCCAAGGACGACGTCCTGCGCTACCTCGACCTTCTCGCCGCCCACAAGCTGAACGTCTTCCACTTCCACCTGACCGACGACCAGGGCTGGCGCGTCGAGATCAAGCGCCACCCCCGCCTCACCGAGGTCGGCGCCTGGCGGGACCGCACCAAGTACGGTCACCGCGCTTCGGATCTGTGGGACGAGACCCCGCACGGCGGCTACTACACCCAGGACGACATCCGCGAGATCGTGGCGTACGCCGCCGCGCGGCACATCCGGGTCGTCCCGGAGATCGACATCCCGGGCCACTCGCAGGCCGCCATCAGCGCGTACCCCGAGCTGGGCAACACCGACGTCATCGACACGGCCACCCTCTCCGTCTGGGACAACTGGGGCATCACCCCGAACGTACTCGCCCCCACCGACACCGTCCTGCGCTTCTACGAGGGCGTCTTCGAGGAGATCCTCGACCTCTTCCCGTCCGACACCTCGCCGTTCGTCCACGTCGGCGGCGACGAGTGCCTCAAGGACCAGTGGAAGGAGTCCGCGACGGCCCAGGCCCGGATCGCCGAACTCGGCCTGGCCGACGAGGACGAGCTCCAGTCCTGGTTCATCCGCCACTTCGACACCTGGCTCACCGCGCGCGGACGGCGCCTCATCGGCTGGGACGAGATCCTGGAGGGCGGCCTCGCCGACGGCGCCGCTGTGTCCTCGTGGCGGGGCTACGCGGGGGGCATCGCCGCCGCAGAGGCGGGCCACGACGTCGTAATGTGCCCCGAGCAGCAGGTGTATCTGGACCACCGTCAGGACGGCGGCCCCGACGAGCCCATGCCCATCGGATACGTACGCACGCTGGAGGACGTCTACCGCTTCGAACCCGTACCGCCCGGCCTGTCCGAGGCGGCGGCCCGTCACATCCTGGGCACCCAGGCCAATGTGTGGACCGAGGTGATGCAGAACCGGGCCCGCGTCGACTACCAGGTCTTCCCCCGGCTCGCCGCCTTCGCCGAGGTCGCCTGGTCCCGGCTCCCGGCCCCCGCCGAACGGGACTTCGCCGGGTTCGAACGCCGCATGGTCACGCACTACGCCCGGCTCGACGCCCTCGGCGTCGACTACCGGCCGCCGGGCGGCCCGTTGCCCGGGCAACTGCGCCCCGGTGTCCTGGGACGTCCGATCGAGGGAACGCCCCCGAACGTGTAGGTACCCGTTCTTCGTGCGGGGCGGGACCGCTGCGGCCCCCCTGTGAGCCCCCCCCCCCGCACGAAGGGAATAAGTCGTACGAGACTCGCTTAAGAGTGGCAATTCACACTCTGCGCCGAAGAGGTGCGAATCAGGATCATCCTCCTGGTCAGGGGCGGAAACCCCCTTCGTGGACCCTCGCGTCGGGCCGGTCGGAAGATGTGCCAGAGTTGCCACGTCCGGGCTGTGAGCACGTACCGTACGGCGGAACAGGCGGGACAGCCGGGAGACCGGAAAGGGGCAGCTGGGTTGACGACTCACGCACCGCAGGCGATGCAGTCGGTGACGCTGCCGGCCTCGCTCGACGAGGCCGTGGCGGCGCTCGGTGCCATGCCCGCCGCCGTTCCTGTGGCGGGTGGCACGGACCTGATGTCGGCCGTCAACAAGGGGCTGCTGCGCCCCTCGGGCCTCGTCGGCCTCGGACGGATCAGCGAACTGCGCGGCTGGCACTATCAGGACGGTCATGCGCTGCTCGGCGCGGGACTGACCCACGCACGCATGGGACGGCCCGACTTCGCGGCCCTCATCCCCGCGCTCGCCGCGGCCGCGCGCGCCGCGGGCCCGCCCCAGATCCGTAACGCCGGGACGCTCGGCGGCAACATCGCGAGCGCGGCCCCGACCGGCGACACCCTGCCGGTACTGGCCGCCCTGGAGGCGGATCTGGTCGTCGCGGGCCCCGCTGGTTCCCGTCGCGAGATCCCGGTCTCGCACCTGCTGGCCGGCCGCGAGATGCTCTCGTCCGCCGAGCTGATCGGCTTCGTCCGCGTACCGCTGCTGCACGCCCCGCAGGTCTTCCTGAAGGCCACCGGCCGCACCGGTCCCGGCCGTGCGACCGCGTCCGTGGCGATCGTCCTCGACCCGGCCCGGCGCGGAGTGCGCTGCGCGGTCGGCGCCGTCGCACCGATGCCGCTGCGGCCCCTGGAGGCCGAACGCTGGATCGCCTCGCTGATCGACTGGGACGGCGAACGCGGCCTGGCCCCCGACGCGCTGGCCGCCTTCGGCGAGTACGTCGCCGCGGCCTGCATCCCGGACCAGACCCCGGCCGACGGGGGAGAGGCACCACCTCTGCCCCCGGCCGTACAACATCTGCGCCGCACCGTCGCCGCGCTGGCCCGACGCGCGCTCGGGAGGGCACTGTCGTGAGCAACGAAGAACCCACCGAGCAGCAGGGGCAGCACGACCCGTACGCACAGCAGTACGGCGGCTGGCAGCCGACCCCGCAGAGCGGCGAGTACGACGCCGAGGCGACGGCATTCGTCCACCTGCCCCCGGAGGACCTGGCCAACGCCCCGCTGGCCGCCCCCGGCCACGGATACGTACCGCCCATGATCCTGCCGCTGACGCCGGCCGCCGGCCTGGACCCGGCGTCGACGGGCAGCTGGGTCGTGCAGACGCCGCAGGCGCAGGACCAGCAGGCCCACACGCAGGACCAGCGGGACCAGCACACGCATGACCCGCGCGACCAGCGGGACCAGCACACGCATGACCCGCGCGACCAGCGGGACCAGCACACGCACGACCCGCGCGACCAGCACACGCACGACCCGCGGGACCGGCATGACCCGCAGGCACCGGACGCGCCGACCGGCGGGGAGCACCTCGCGCCCTCCTCCGTGCACTGGCCGGACCCGAACCAGCAGCACGAGCACCGGGAGGACCCGGTCACGTCCTCCACGACGGCCCAGTGGGACTTCACCGAGGTGACGACCGCCGCCGCCGAGCCCACCGCGGGCTCCGGGGCGGCCGGACACACCGGCCAGTGGACGATCCCGGTCGCCGACGGCGACCTCCCGGAGGAGTCCGGCGAGTTCGCCACCTCCACCCTGGCCTCGCAGTGGTACACGGACACGGCCCGGCCGGCCACGCTGCCGGGCGGCGCGCCCGCGCCGTGGGCGACGCAGCAGCCGGAGGAGGCCGGGACCGCGCTCCCGGCCGCCGGCGAAGCGGCGGAGGAAGCGGCAGAGCTTGCGGAGGCCCCGTCGGCCGCGGAGCCGCTGGAGGCCCCCGCCGCGGAGCTCCCGGACGGCACCGAGGCCGGTGAGGTCACCGGCTCCACCGACCTCGGACACGCCCCCGCCCCCGACACCTCCGCCCCGCCGGCGGACCTGGTTGATTCCGATTCCGTCCCCGGCCAGGACCCCGCCGCCGCTGCCGTACCCGTCACGGGCGCCCCGAGCGATCACCCATCCGCCTCGTACGTCCTGCACGTGAACGGCGCCGACCGCCCCGTCAGCGACGCCTGGATCGGTGAGTCCCTCCTCTACGTGCTGCGCGAGCGCCTCGGCCTCGCCGGGGCCAAGGACGGCTGCTCACAGGGCGAGTGCGGTGCCTGCAACGTCCAGGTCGACGGGCGTCTCGTCGCCTCCTGCCTGGTCCCCGCGGCCACGGCGGCGGGCAGCGAGGTCCGGACGGTCGAGGGCCTCGCGGTCGACGGCGAGCCGTCCGACGTGCAGCGGGCCCTGGCCGCGTGCGGGGCCGTCCAGTGCGGCTTCTGCATCCCCGGTATGGCCATGACCATCCACGACCTCCTCGAGGGCAACCACGCGCCCTCCGAACTGGAGACGCGCCAGGCCCTGTGCGGCAACCTCTGCCGCTGCTCCGGCTACCGGGGAGTGCTCGACGCGGTGGGCGAGGTCATCGCGGGCCGCGAGGCGAACGCGGACACGTCCGCGTCCGCGCCGGCCGACGAAGCGCGCATCCCGCACCAGGCGCCCCCGGGCGCCGGTAGTGTCCAGCCTCAGCCGCACGAGGGAGGCGACCTGTGAGCGACGCACGCAGGACCGCCGGAAACCCGAGCGCGACCCCACCGGCCGACCACAGCTGCTGCCGCAGCGGGGCGAATGACAAGGAGGCGGCGTGAGCAGCGACGCAGCCACCGCGGCCAACGCGACCAGCGCCACCCGCACCACGTTCCCGGACACCACGGTCCCCGGCTCCGGCCCGGACCAGGAGCCGCCGGCGCTCGGCCTGGGCGCTTCGCTCCCGCCCGCCGACGCCCGCGCGAAGACCGAGGGCACCTTCCCGTACGCGGCCGACCTCTGGGCCGAGGGGCTGCTGTGGGCGTCCGTACTCCGCTCCCCGCATCCGCACGCCCGCATCCTGTCCATCGACACCTCGGCAGCGGCCGAGATGCCGGGGGTACGCGCGGTCGTCACCCACGAGGACATCCCCGGGGACCGCTCCTACGGCCGCCAGGTCGTCGACCGCCCCGTGTTCGCCTCCGAACTGGTGCGCCACCACGGTGAGCCCATCGCCGCCGTCGCCGCGGACCACCCGGACACGGCACGCCTCGCCGCAGCGGCCATCGCCGTCGAGTACGAGGTCCTGGAACCGGTCACCGACCCGGAGAAGGCGTTCACCGCCGAGCCCCTGCACCCCGACGGCAACCTCATCCGCCACATTCCGCTGCGCTACGGCGACCCGGAGGCCGAGGGCGAGGTGGTCGTCGAGGGCCTGTACCGCATCGGCCGTCAGGACCCCGCCCCGATCGGAGCCGAGGCCGGTCTCGCCGTGCCCCGTCCCGACGGCGGCGTGGAGATCTACACGGCCTCCACCGACCCGCACACCGACCGCGACCTGGCCGCCGCCTGCTTCGGCCTGGAGACGGACCGCGTGAAGGTCGTCGTCACCGGCGTCCCCGGCGCCACCGGCGACCGCGAGGACCCCGGCTTCCAGATCCCGCTCGGCCTGCTCGCCCTGCGCACGGGCTGCCCGGTCAAACTGGCCGCCACCCGCGAGGAGTCCTTCCTCGGTCACGCCCACCGCCACCCGACGCTCCTGCGCTACCGCCATCACGCGGACGCCGAAGGCCGGCTCGTCAAGGTCGAGGCCCAGATCCTGCTGGACGCGGGCGCGTACGCCGACGCCTCGTCCGAGTCCCTGGCCGCGGCCGTCGCCTTCGCATGCGGTCCGTACGTCGTACCGCATGCCTTCATCGAGGGCTGGGCCGTCCGTACGAACAACCCGCCTTCCGGCCACGTACGCGGCGAGGGCGCGATGCAGGTCTGCGCGGCCTACGAGGGCCAGATGGACAAACTGGCGGCGAGGCTGGGCATCGACCCGGCTGAGCTCCGCCTCCGTAACGTGCTGTCCACCGGCGACATCCTCCCGACCAGCCAGACCGTGACCTGCCCGGCCCCGGTCGCGGAACTGCTCAGGGCGGTACGGGACTTCCCGCTCCCCGCCCTGCCGAAGGACTCCTCGGAGGAGGACTGGCTGCTGCCCGGCGGCCCGGAGGGCGCGGGCGAGCCAGGCGCCGTACGGCGCGGGGTCGGGTACGCGCTCGGCATGGTCCACATGCTCGGCGCGGAGGGCACGGACGAGGTCTCCACCGCCACGGTCCGGGTCCACGACGGCATCGCCACGGTCATCTGCGCGGCGGTCGAAACAGGCCAGGGCTTCTCGACCCTCGCCCGGCAGGTCGTGCAGGAGACCCTGGGCATCGAAGAGGTCCACGTGGCCGCGGTCGACACCGACCAGCCCCCGGCGGGCCCGGCGACGCACGGCCGCCACACCTGGGTCTCCGGCGGGGCGGTGGAGCGGGCCGCCAAGATGGTGCGCACCCAGCTCCTCCAGCCGCTGGCCCACAAGTTCGGCATGTCCACGGAGCTCCTCCAGATCGCCGACGGCAAGATCACCTCGTACGACGGCGTGCTGTCCACGACGGTCACGGAGGCCATGGACGGCAAGGAACTCTGGGCCACGGCCCAGTGCCGCCCCCACCCGACCGAACCCCTCGACGAGTCCGGCCAGGGCGACGCGTTCGTCGGCCTCGCCTTCTGCGCGATCCGGGCGGTGGTGGACGTCGACATCGAGCTCGGATCGATCCGGGTCGTCGAGATGGCGGTCGCCCAGGACGTGGGCCGCGTACTGAACCCCGCGCAGCTGGCCGTCCGCATAGAGGCGGGCGTCACCCAGGGCATCGGCGCGGCCCTGACGGAGAACCTGCGCACCGCCCGTGGCCTGATCCGTCACCCCGACCTCACCGGGTACGCGCTTCCGACGGCCCTGGACGCACCGGACATTCGCATCGTCAAACTCGTCGAGGAACGCGACGTGGTGGCCCCCTTCGGCGCCAAGGCCGCCTCCGCGGTGCCGGTGGTGACATCCCCCGCGGCCGTCGCGTCGGCGGTCCGCTCGGCGACCGGCCGCCCGGTCAACCGCCTCCCGATCCGCCCGCAGGCTGCGGTCTCAACACCCAAGGCATGACCGGCGCATGACGGTGTGATTCGCGTTGCACGTGCAACCCAGGGGTGCGAGCTGTCACTGATGCTGACTACAGTGATCTCCAAAGCTTTAGCGAGTTGTAAACGGGGGAGGGCACTGTGGCGAGCGACGCAGGGTCAGGGGCGGGGCCGGTTCCGGGATGGCCGTTCGGCGGCATCTTCGGTGCGGTGCAGGACACGGTGGGCGACCTGGTCACGGAGCTCCAGTCGTTCACGAAGTTCCGCGACCGCATAGATGAGCTGATCCAGGACCTCAAGGCATCACCGGCCGACTCGAGGAAGGTGGGCGAGGACCGCGTCGCGTCCACCGAGTTCGGCGACCCGGCATGGGCCGAGGCGAGCGGACTGTACGAGTCGTACAAGACGGTCATCACGGAGCTGGAGAGCCTCTCGAAGATGCTCTCGGACTCGATGGAGGGCATGGGCATCGCGGTCCTCGCGTCGCACAAGGGTTACGAGAACCTCGACGAGGACATCCGCGAGCGCATGCGCGCGATCAGCGACAGCACGACGGAGCATTACGGCGGCGAGTACGTTCCGGAGCCGGACCCGACGAAGCCGGCGGAGCCGAAGACGGGCGACGCCTCGGGTTCCGGCGGGCTTTCATGGAAGTGATGATCACGGGCGGCTTGGCGCGGGGAGAGGCGGGGGAGCGGGATGGGTAGGACATCGTTCGAGGACATGTCGCACGAGCGGATGCTCAGGTGGCTCGATCAGGCCAACAGCGGGGCTGTGCAAGGTGCGGCCGACCGCCTGTTGAGTGCGGCTACGGAGATCGCCAAGATTGCGGAGGACCTGAAGATCCGTCCGCAGATGGTGGACTGGAAGGGTGAGGGCGCGAACGCGTTCCGCACCTGGAGTGCGGACCTGGCCAACGCGACCTTGCGTCTGAGCGAGTACAGCGAGGGTGCGTCGAAGCGGCTGGCCGAGGCGTCCGACGCGATCGCGCTGGCTCAGGTAGCGATTCCACGCACGCACGCCGGTGCACAGGCGAACCTGGATGCGGCGCTGGCGGCGCGGAACGATCCGGACGCTTCGGCGGTGGCGCGGACGTCTGCGGAGACGCTTCTCGCCGAGAAGGAAGCGAACCGCCAAGAGGCGGCACGGGAGATGAAGAAGCTCGCAGAAGCTTACGAGCTGTCGAAGGACCGGATCGCTGCTCTGGACAAGCCGAAGTTCCCGCCGCCCCCGGCGGCGTTCGTACCGGAGCGGGACACGAACCGTCACGACGAGCAGGGCTACGACCGTGGAGCTACGGGCGGGTCGACAGGTGGCATTGCGGGTGGCGTATCGGCGTACACCAGAGAACCTGAATCGACAGGTGGCGCAACGGCGATTCCTCGAATGGCACAGGCGCCCTCGTCGTCAGGCAATGCGGTGTTGCGTCCCGTGGACATGGAGATCGACAGCGTAGCCACGCTGCCAACCGCTCCGGCCGTCCCTTCTGCGAGTCCGCCGAGCATGCCGGGTGGAGGAAAGGCCGATGGCGGCTTGCCGCCGGTGATCGGGGGCGCCCCACCCGTTGTCGCGCGCGGCCCGGGCCTGCCGCCCACGTCGGGCGGTGGAGGAAAGTCGACAGGCGCTTCGCGCCTGCCCATGCCTCCCGCGACCAGCACGACCTCCGGCCCCGGGGCCATCGGCCGACCGTCGGGTCAGAACGGAATCGTCGGTGGACGCCCGGTCCCGCAGTCGTCGGGCAAGCCGATGGTCGGACTTCCCCGTGGCACCGTGATCGGTGGCGAAGGGACCCATAGCGGCCGTGCGCCCATGGGGCACGGCCCGGGCATGGGCGGCCCCACCGGCGGCCAGAACGGCATGCTGGGCGGGCGCCGTCTGGCGGGTGAGACCGGCGGAATCGTTGGCGGTCGTCCGCAGCAGCAAGGCACCTCCAGCGGTCGCCCGTTCACGCCGGGAGGCAGTGGCCTGGTCAGGGGTGGGGGCTCGGCCCAAGGCGCTCGTGGTGCAGGTCCGGTCGGGCGTGGGGGATCCTTCACGCCTCAGCGCCCGGGAGACTCGCGTCGTGAGGCTAGAGGCGAGAGGCCGGACTACCTCACGGAGGACGAGGAGACCTGGCAGCAGAACGGTCGGCGCATCGTGCCGCCGGTCGTCGACTGAGTACTAGGAACTGGCAAAGGAATCGCATGCGGATCAGCAGGAGCACCGACCGGGTAGTCGCTCGCCCCGGAACCATGGCCTCGGTCGTTGTGGGGCTGCTGCTGATCGGAGCCGTACCTGCTCATGCGGATTCCGTGCGTTCCGACCAGTGGCACCTCGACGCCATGCAGGCCGAGGAGATGTGGGAGATGAGCACCGGTGAGAACGTCACCGTCGCCGTCATCGACTCCGGTGTTGATGCTTCGAACCCTGATTTGCTCGGCCAAGTACTCAAAGGGAAGGACCTGGCCGAGGATTCTCCTGGCGATGAACGCGTCGACTATGACGGTCACGGAACGGGAATGGCTGGACTTATCGCCGGTACCGGTAAGTCCGGTGGAGGCGACGGTGCCTTCGGTCTGGCTCCAGGCGCCAAGATTCTCCCCGTTCGTATGACCGACGATACCGGCAAGGTCAACGGGGCCACAGGCAGCAAGAATTACAGCGATGACTTGTCTGCCGGGATTCGTTTTGCAGTGGATAACGGTGCCAAGGTAATCAATGTTTCTCAGGGGAACGAGGAGGGTAGCGAGGAAATCAACGATGCGGTGAAGTATGCCCTTAAAAAGGGGGCGTTGATCTTTGCTGCTGTCGGAAATACAGGTGACACGGATAACTCGCTCGAATATCCAGCGGGAACCCCAGGTGTTGTCGGCGTAGGGTCCCTTGGCAAGGACCTCAAGAAGGCACCAACGTCTCAGTACGGCAGCCAGGTTGACCTTTCGGCGCCGGGAGTGGACATGGTCCATGCGTGTGGCCGCCAGAAATCGGGGCTGTGCAGGTCCACCGGCACCAGCGACGCCTCCGCCATCGCCTCCGCCTCAGCCGCCCTGATCTGGTCCAAGTACCCGGACTGGACCAACAACCAGGTCCTACGGGTCCTGATCGACACGGCCAGCGGCCCGACCAGCGGTGCCGAGCGCAACGACTACATCGGCTATGGTGCGGTTCGCCCCGGGGCAGCCTTGTCGAATCCCGGCGACCCCGGCCCCGCCGACGTTTACCCGCTCCCCGACCTCGCCGCTGCCGAGTCCGCGAAGCAGTCCGCCATGCCGTCCGCCAAGCCGTCGCAAGCCAAGGGCGGCTCCGAGGCGAACGAGACCCCCGCCGCCGCTGCCCCCGCCACCGACGACGAGGGCGGCAACACGGCGCTCTGGATCGGTCTCGGTGTCGGAGCGGCCGCCCTCATTGGTGGTGCGGTGGCCGTCGCAGCCGCACGCTCCCGCCGCCGCCGCACCACCGCCGCCCCCACCCCGCCCCCGTACCAGCAGGCGCCCCACCCGGCCTACGCCCCGCCCCACGGAACCCCCGGCGCCCGGCCCCCGTACGGCGGCCCGCCCTCCCAGGACCCCCGCGTCTGAGCGGACCTGTGCAGGGGAAGTCGAGGCTTGCGGAGGCTGCGTAGCGTCCCACGCAACGCAGCCTCCGCAACCACTTGCAACCGCCCCTCAAGGGGTTCTGTCGGTCCCAGCAGAAGTTGGCCGTCTCATCCGACGCACCGCGACGAGGATCGAGCCCATGCGCAGCAGCACCAGGATCCGCCTGATCGAGCCCACCGACGCCGCCCCGATAGCCGCGCATCGGGTGCGGGACTTCGAGGCTTTCCGGCCGTGGGAACCGGCCCAGCCGGCCGACTTCTTCACCCCGGAGGGCCAGGCGGAGCGGATCGACAGCCTGCTGGCCGGATACCGGGCCGGCGCGGTCTGGCCGGGCGTGGTACTCGCCGACGACCAGGTGATCGGGCAGGTCACCGTCGGAGGCATCCTGCCGCAGCCGCATTTGCGCCGCGGCTCCGTCGGGTACTGGATCGCCGGCGTCGCCCAGAATCAGGGGCACGCCGGGCACGCCGTCGGGCTCGTACTCCGGGTGATGACGGACGAACTCGCGTTGCACCGCGCCGAGGCGTCCACCAATCTGGAGAATCTGCCGTCGCAGCGGGTGCTGCGCCGCAACGGGTTCAGCCCGTACGGCGTCGCGCACTCCTCGATCTTTCTCGACGGGAACTGGCGGGACGGGCTGCTGTGGGAGCGGATCCTCGGCGACTAGCCTCGCCGCCGCCCGCCTCACCCGCGGTGGACGCCCGCCTCACCCGCGGTGGACGCCCGCCTCACCCGCGGTGGACGCCCGCCTCACCCGCGGTGGACGCCCCCTCCGCCTGCGGTGGCCGTCTTCCGGGTGCGTGCCCTACGGCTTGGCGGGGTGAGCGGAGAGCCATTCCGGGGCCAGCACCGACCAGATCTCGGTGTCCTGCCGTACGCCCCGGTAGAGGTCGTTCTGCCGCTGTACGCCTTCGAGGGTCATCCCGAGCCGCTTGGCCACGTTGATGCTGGGCGTGTTCTCGGGGGACACCAGCCACTCCACCCGGTGCATTCCGCGTTCCCGGACCGCCCAGTCGATGATCACGCGAAGCGCACGGGTGACCAGGCCGCGCCCCGTCGCGTCCGGTTCCAGCCAGCAGCCTGCCTCGCAGGTGCCCGCGGCGGCGTCGAAGGTGGGCAGGAGGATGCCGCCGACGAGGAGTCCGTCGAGCCAGATGCCGTAGATCCGGCCGGTGTCCGCGGCGGTCTTGTCGGCGTGCTTCCGGAGCCAGTTCCGTGCGGAGTCGAGGTCGGGCACCACATCGGGAAGTCCCACGTGCCGGCCGATGTGCGCGCGGCCACGGTCCATGTGCGCGAGGAACTCCTCCGCCTGCCAGGGCTCCAGCGGTCGCAGCTCTGCTCCGTCACCCAGGGATATCGCGAACATTCCCGTCCTCCTCAGCGATCACGTGCGGTCCCCGGATCTTCGCACGCGACCGGTGCCGCTCCACGTGGTGCACATCCCGGAGTGGAGTCGCTGAAACTGGCCGGTTAGCGTGTGCGTCATCGAGGTGGAGGTAACCGCTCCGATGGAATCCGATACGCGAGTACGGGGGAATGCATGACGTTCGACGCAGAGTGGGCGACACTTCGTGCGGAATCGACGCAACGGGTCGATATGCGACTGAATGGCGTTCCCCCGGAGCCGGGCGGTTCCGGCGGCCCGTCCTCTGCCGACCTTGCGGTCAATCAGGACAACCTGGGTGCCATCGGGCACGACGCGTACGAACTGCGCACCAGGGTCTCGAAAGACGGCGATCACGCCCGGCCCTCGACCTTCGAAGCGGCCATCGCGCTCACCAACGGGAACTTCGAGAGCGGCTCGGGTCTTCTGAAGGTCCACGACCGGTGGAACACGCACTTGAAGACGCTTCTCGACGCGTGCTCGCAGATTTCGAACCATCTCAATTACACGAAATCCGCTCACCAGAAGGACGACGTCCAGATCGGCGGCGACCTGATCTCCGTGTCCAAGCTCAACGAGTATCTGAAGTAATCCGCGGGGGAACAGGTCATGTTGAAGTACGAGGACATCGTCGACGCACCGGTCGCCAAGCTGAAGACTGCCGCTGACGACTGGTCGGAGATGGTCACCAGACTGGACCGGCTGGCCGAGGACGCCACCAACGGGATGAAGGCCAAGGCGGACAAGGCCGAGTGGGAGGGCGCGAACGCCGGTGTCACCAAGGCGTTCATCGGTAAGACCGCGAAGGAGTTCACGGACGCGGCGGCCGAGGCCAAGGGTGTCAAGCTCATCCTGGAGGACGCCCACACGGCCATCAAGAAGGCCAAGGACGACCTGGTGGCCGTCCGGGACGTCGAAGGCCCCGCGGCGGGCATCCACGTCGACGCCAAGGGCAAGGTCACGGCGCGCCACCCGCTGGAGAAGGACAACGCGGCTCGGCACGACCCGGACTACAGCGAACTCCTGCGCAAGCAGCGGGAATCCCTGGAGGCGTGGCAGAAGAAGATCGACCTCATCGTCGACAACTGCAACGACACGGATGTCGCCTTCAAGAACGCCCTGGAAGCCAACGTCACCGAGAGCAACGACTTCAGCGCTCCGAAGTACCAGAACCTGGACCAGGAGGAAGCGGCCAGGGCCGCGCAACTCGCCGCCAGGGGCCGCGACATCACGCACACGGAACTCCAGTCCCTCAACGAGTTGCTGCACGACAACTCGAAGTCCCAGGAATTCTCGAAGAATTTCTACGAGAAGCTCGGGCCGGAGAAGTCCCTCGCGTTCTTCGGCCAGCTCGCGACGGACACGCACGACTACGGCAAGGTCGACAAGGAACGCCTGAAGGACGTCCAGGAGCTGCAGCGAAATCTCGGTCTCAACCTGGCCACCGCCTCGCACGACAAGGCGTTCTCGGCCGAGTGGGGGCCGGAGCTGCGCAAACTCGGCACCGAGCAGATCCCGCTGTCGAAGTACGACAACTCCGGCGGTGCGTACGGGTACCAGTTGCTCGGCGGCATCATGCGGTACGGGAACTACGACGCGAAGTTCCTCAACCCGATTGCCGAACACGTGGCGCAGCTGCATCAGAAGGACCCGTACATGTTCGCCAACAACAAGCAGATCAACGGCTTCCTGGAGCACCCGTTCAACCCGTCGGGTAGGAACGGCGCCGGATACGACCCGACCACGGCCATGCTGGAGGCGCTCGGGAACAGCCCGGATGCCGCGAAGCACTTCTTCGCCGACGATCCGACCGCGTACAACAAGGACGGGACCGTCAACGCGGGAGCGACGGCGGACCTCGGCAAGAACAAGGACGGCGAAAAGATCACCAACTATCTCGATTTCTTCGGAAACGAGAAGTGGGAGTCGTTCCCGGACAGCAACTCCACCGACCCGGACAAGCTGGAGCCGACCCTTCAGTACATGCCGGACGCACTGGGGAACGCCCTGGAGGCGGCGACCCTCGGCTACCCGGCCGGCCACCCGGACGGCAGCGTGGTCAGAGACGCGGACAACGCCAAGGTCATGCAGGACGTCATGGAGAAGTACGGCAACGACGCGGGGCTGCTCAAGCAGCACGAGGCGATGGCGGACAGCCTCGGCACCATGGGGGCCGGCTATATCGACGACATCAACTGGGCGCTGGACAAGGGGAATACGGACAGCGTCTTCGCCCCCGGCAAGAATCCGGACGGACACATCGACTTCGAGGACGACGAGGAGGGCCGGAGGACGGCGCGCGGGTTCCTCAGTGTGCTGGGTCAGCACCCGGACGCGTACGCCACCGTGTCCAAGGCGGAGCAGGTGTACTCCACCAGCGTGCTGGAGGCTCAGGTCGGTCGCGACGGGAAGATCGACACCGGAGCCGCCCGGTCGACGGTGCATGTCGGTGCAGAGGTGCAAGGCATGCTCGACCAGTCACGTGCCGACCAGGTCGAGGCGACGAACCTGAAGACCCACGAGGACTACGAGAAGGCGGTGGCCAAGCGGGCGGGGTGGATCGAGTTCGGCGCCGTGGCGGGAGTCGCGGCCGGCGTCGCCTTCCTGCCCGCGACGGCTGCCGTGGGCGCGGCCGCGGTCCTCGTCCCGCTCGCCACCGATACCGCCAGTGGGGCCGTGGAGCAGGTCATCGGCCAGGTCATCGGCAATATCTCGGACAACTCCGTGGACGAGCACAAGGACAAGGTGGAGGACCTCACCCGGGAGGAGAAGACCAAGGTCTACTCCGCCGGTGAAGGTATGGCCGAAGCCCCGATGGAAGCGTTCATGGCGCAGCACGGTGTCGACATCAACAGCGAGTTCGGTCAGGACCTGAAGGAATCCATGAGGATCGGTTATGCGACGGGCAATGACCGTGAGAACCAGCAGGGCAGCGACCCGGAAACCGGCTGACGCGATGAGCGGCGATGAGACGGAGAGATACTGATGTTGATCAAAGGTAGGCGTGTCCGCAGTGGCCTCTCCGGCGTGGCGGTGACTGCTTCTCTGCTCGCCGGTGCCGTCGGCTGCGTGGGTGACGAGGGCACATCGACGGCCGACGAGAAGTCCGTCGCCGCCGAGAAGCTGTGCGGGGGTGCGGTGTCCGCCGAGGCGGGAAAGGCGCTGAAAGTCATCACCGGGTCGACCAGGTTCGAGGAGTCGGGCGAGACGTCCACAGTCGCTCATGCCGCAGAAAAGGTGATCGGTGCCTTCTCGCCTCCCGGCGCCGGCTCTTCCGGCGAGGACGGCGACATCTGCCGGATCTACACCCCTGTCGGAACGCCCGGTGACGAGCTCAGGGTCACGTGGCACCTGTCCTACCGGGGTCCTGGCGACGCGAATCCCGCTTCGAAGTTCACGCCGCTGGACATGGGGGAGTGGGCAGGGACCGCACCGGACGAAGCGTTCATCGGCTTCGCCTGCCGAAGCGAAAAGCTGGCCGGGTCGGCGCAGACTGCCGGCCACATCCGGATCGGCGTCGGGCGGACGGGAATGCCACAGGAGGCCGAAGGCGATGTCGAGGCGTTGCGGCGGGCCTACGCGACCGTGACGCACTCGGTGTCGCGCGCCATGGCCGAGCAACTGGGCTGCGACGGGGAGGCGGGGCTTGAGCCCCAGCCCTCGCTGGACCCGGCGTAGCGAGGGGAGCCGGGGTAACTGAGTGAGGATACGTGGGCCCTTGCCGGAAACCCCGGGACCTCCCGGTCGTCGCCGCTGACTAAAGTGATCTCCGAAGCTTCGAGGGGGAGGTAGCCGTGCTGCCGGTTGCTGTGCTGCCGAGCGATCGGGGGGCAAGGGGGTCGGCACTCGCCCCCGAGCGAACGGGCCTGTTCCGGACGGTGCTTCCGGTGGTCCTGGCGTCGCTGGCGCTCGGAGCGGGCACGGCTCCCGCGCACGCGGCCACGGTGCTCTCCGGCCAGTGGCACCTCACCCGGATGCAGGCCCAGGAGATGTGGCGGACCAGCACCGGGGCCGGTGTCACGGTCGCGCTCATCGACACCCGGGTGCGCGAGGTTCCCGAGCTGTCCGGCCGGCTGCTGCCGGGCAAGGACTTCCGTGGGGGAGCCGCCGGTGAGCGCAACGACTTCGGCACCACCGCCGCCTCAGTGATCGCCGGTACCGGCAAGGGGCCCGGCGGCCGGGAGAGCGCGTTCGGGCTCGCCCCCGGGGCGAAGGTGCTCCCGCTGGAGGTCTCCGACGGCCAGGGCACCGGCAACGCCGCCGCGCAGGACGACGCGGTCAACACCGGACTCGTCCCGGCCCTCCGGTACGCGGCCGACTCCGACGCGAAGATCATCAGCGTGTCGCTCTCCGCGTCCGGCGACACCGATGAGGTGCGCGCAGCCGTGGACTACGCCCGCAGCAAGGGAAAGCTGATCTTCGCGGCCGTCGGCGAGTCCGTGATCGACGCGCCGCTGGTGCGGTACCCGGCCGCGACGCCCGGGGTCGTCGGCGTCAGCGCCGTCGGCAAGGACCTGAACGGCCTCAAGAAGGCGGGTGCCGGGCTCGCGGTGGATCTCAGCGCACCCGGTGAGGACATCATCAGCGCGTGCGCGGGCGAGACCGGGCTGTGCCGGAGCAAGGGCACCGCGGTGGCCACCGCGCTGGCCTCCGCCTCCGCCGCGCTGATCTGGGCCGAGCACCCCGCGTGGACGGCCAACCAGGTCCTGCGCGTCATGGTCGGCACGGCGGGCGGCCCGACCAGCGGGGCCGTACGCAACGACTTCATCGGGTACGGGATCGTCCGGCCCCGCATCGCGCTGAAGACCCCGGGCGACCCGGGGGCGGCCGACCGGGACCCCATCCCCGACTACCGGACCGCGTCCCCCACCCCCAGGCCGTCGGCCTCCGCATCGGCCTCCGCGTCCGCGTCGCAGGAGCCCTCCGGCGGGGCGGGCTCCGGTCCGGCGCAGGGCGCACCCATGGCCGCGTCGGACGGCGGACACAGCGCGGCCTTCTGGCTCGCGCTCGCCGTGTGCGCCGCCGGGCTGCTCTGTATGGGTGTCGCGGCGCCGCCCCTGCTGGCCGACAGGCGGCGTGCCCGGCCGGCCGGCCTCAGTCGTCCTTGAGCTGCCACGCGGCAGTGCCGCCGCCCACGGCGAGCACGGCCCCGCCGGTGGCGAGCGCGGTGAGGAACCTGCGCCGGGTCTGATCCATCGGGGCGGCGGCGGGGCCTGCGGGGATCAGGCGGGCCGCCTCGGTCTCGTACCGGTTGATCAGCGGTGCCAGGCCGCCCTGCCGCCACACCTTCTCCGCACGCCGCGGGGGCGCGAACGCGCGGGCGATCTGTTCCGGTCCGGGCCGCGCGCCGGGCTCCTTGGCGAGGCAGGGGGCGATGAGGGCCCGCAACGGCTCGGGGACGTACGACAACTGCGGCTGCCCGTGTACGACTTCGTACTGCACGGCGGCGACATGGCCGCCGGTGAAGGCGCGTTGCCCGCCCGCCGCGTACACCAGCACGGCGCCCAGCGAGAAGACGTCGGCGGCCGGGCCCACCCGGTGCCCGAGCACCTGCTCGGGCGCACCGTAGCCGGGTGTGACGGGGATCTGGCCGGTCGTCGTGAGGGTGAGCCCGTGTTCCGGGCGGGCGATACCGAAGTCGATGATGCGCGGCCCGTCCGACGTCAGCACGATGTTCGCCGGCTTGAGGTCGCGGTGCACGATCCCGGCGCCGTGGATCTCGTGCAGGGCGCGGGCCAGCGCCGATGCCAGGACGTGCACCGTCGGGGCGTCGAGCGGGCCGTGGGCCGCGATGGCCTGCTCCAGGTCGGGGCCGGCCAGGAACTCGGCTGCGATCCACGGCCGCCCGCCCTCGACCTGCGCGTCCAGCACCCTGGCCACGCCCTTGCCGGTGACGGTCCGCGCGGTCTGCGCCTCGCGGACGAAGCGCTGCACCAGCTGCTGGTCGTGGGCGAGTTCGGGCCGCAGTGACTTCACCGCGGCCCGGTGGCCGCGGCCGTCCTGCCCGAAGTAGACCTTGCCCATTCCGCCCTCGCCGAGCACCCCGAGCAGACGGTACGGGCCGAGCCGGAGCGGGTCTCCCGGGCCGAGCGGTTTCATGGCGGGTCCTTCTCGGAGGAGTGACGGAAGGTGAGGGAGGAGGGGGACGGGGAGCGGGTGTGTGACCGAGCGGCCGTGCGACGGCCCGGGTCAGCCGTCGAGGCGCAGGGCCTCCACCTCTCGGTCGCCGCCGTTGCCGACGAGCGTGTCCTTGCCGGGTGCGAGCGCGAAGTTGACGATCGGCGTCCGCAGCGAGCGTACGTACGTCCGGCCGCTCAGCTCGATCGCCCCCAGCCCCTGCTCGTCCCCGTAGTAGAGGTGCTTGCCGACGACGACGGGCGGCGCCCCCGCGGTGGTGCCGCTGCCCTCGGGAACCGGGACCTCCCAGAGGAGTTCGCCGCGTTCCGGGTCCAGGGCGATCATGCCCCGCCCGCCCTCGGCCGCGTACAGCACGCCGTTCCGTACGGCCGGCGGCCCGTAGTGGTCACTGCCGTCCGCCGAGTCGCCGAGACCGCGGTCGCGGCCGAACTCCCAGACCACCGCGCCGTTGGACAGCCCGATCGCCTGGAGCACGGTCGTCCCGATGTAGAGGTGCGTACCGTCGTCGGCGAGCTGGGCCCCACTGCTCGCCAGGGTGGAGCTGTTGTCGGCCGCCGCCTCCACGGACCTGCGCCACAGCTCCTTGCCCGAGCCGGTGTCGTGCGCGCTGAGTGTGAGGTCGAACGCGGTCTGCGCGACGACGATCCGGTTGCCGACCACCTTGCCGATGGCCCCGCCGTAGCCACCGCCCTTCTTCCACTCCTGGAGCGGGACGCGCCAGCGGAGTTTCCCCGTGCGCGCGTTGACCGCGTACAGGTGCCAGTCGAACGTCTCCGAGGTGTCGTCCCCGGCGGTCAGATACACGGTGTCGGCGGTGGCGCAGAGGAGTTCGGCGCTCGCACCCTTCGGCAGATTCAGGCCCGACAGCGTGGTCACCGTACGGGCCTGCCGGCCGGTTTCCGTGTCGACCGTGACGACCGAGTAGTCGTCGGTCGTCTCGCCGACCGTCCAGTAGAGCAGGGAGCCGTCCGTGATGGCCCGGCCCTCGAACAACGTCGGGAAGAACATCCAGAGTTCTCTGCCGTCCGCCGGGTCGATGCCGCGCAGCTGACCGCCCGTCGTCACGACGATGGTCCTGCCCACGAAGAGCGGCGGCATCGTCTCGTCGGCCTTCCCCTCACCGGTGGTCCACAGCACGTCCCAGGGACCCGCCGTGTCCCGGGCCGGCGGCGAGGCGGACGGACCCGCCCCGGATGCGGACGTCCCCGGCGAGCCCTTCGCCGCGTCCTTCGCGTCCGACCGGCCGGGCCGCAGCCACAGTCCGGCGCCCGCGACCGCACCGGCCGCCACCACCCCGCCGAGGGTCAGGAGCCCGCGGCGGGAAAGCGCCGCGCGCCGGGATGCCGGTGCGGCGGTGGCGGCGACGGGCGGTTCCGCCGGCGCAGGGAGCCGCTCGGGGCGGAACTGCCAGACCTCGGCCGCGCGGCGGGCGATCTCCGAGAGGAGCGGGTGGGAGAGGTGGTCGGCGAACTCGCCGTGCCCGTCGTGGAGCGCGGCGGCCAGCTCCCCGGTGGCCGGGCGCAGCGCGGGGTCCTTCGCCAGGCACCGGGCGAGCACCGGGGCCAGCGACTCCGGAACGCCGGTCAGGTCCGGGTCGGCGTACCGGACGCGGTAGAGCAGATCGGCGGGCTGTCCGCTGCCGAACGGGCCGTGGCCGGTGGCGGCGAAGACGAGGACACCGGCGAGCGCGAAGACGTCACCGGCCGGGGTGTGCTCCTGTCCGGTGGCCTGCTCCGGGGACATGAACGCGGGGGTTCCGGCGGCCGCGCCCACGCGTGTGAGGCGGTCGTCGCCGAGGGCGCGGGCGATGCCGAAGTCGATGACCTTCGGTCCGTACGCGGTGATCATGACGTTGGACGGCTTCAGGTCGCGGTGCACCACGTCGGAGCGGTGCAGCTGCCCGAGCGCTCCGCACAGTGCCGCGCCCACGGCCCGTACGGCGGCCTCGGGAAGGGGGCCGCTCACGGCGACCGCGTCGTCCAGGGGCGGGCCCAGGACGTACTCCGTCGCCATCCAGGGCACATCCGCGAGTGGATCGGCGTCGACGACCTGGGCGCCGTGCCGGCCGCCGATCACCCGGGCCGCGTCGGCCTCCAGCCGGAACCGGGCGCGGAACGCGGCATCGGCCGCGATGTGCGCGTGCACCGTCTTGAGGGCGACGGTCGCGCCGCCGGGCGTGCGGGCCAGGTAGACCGTGCCCATGCCGCCGCTGCCGAGCCGGGCGGCCAGCCGGTACGTGCCGATGTGCGAGGGGTCTTCGTGAAGCAGGGGTCTGATCATCGGTCAGGCTCCGAGAGGCGGTCGTACGTCGGCTGCGAGGATCTCCGCGGACTGGCGGGCGATCGCCGCGACCACCCGGCCGGGCAGCCGCAGCGCGCCCGCCTCGGGCCCCGTCTCCAGGACGGTGGCGACCGGGGCGGAGGTCGCCGGCGGTGCGAGTGCCTCGAGAACGTCGGTCGCCCGGGGGCGGGCCGCGGGGTCGCGGGAGAGACAGGCGGACACGAGCGACCGCAGCAGGAGGGGGAGTTCGTCCCGGTCGGGGACGGTGTGGCCGGTGGCCGCGTACGCGAGGACCGCGCCCAGGGCGTGGATGTCACCCGGTGGTCGGGGGCGCCCGCCCGCGGCCTGTTCGGGCGGGAGGCTTCCCGGGTCGAGGCCGGGGAGCCCCGACCGGGCCGTGCCGTCCTCTGCGGCGGTGCGCGCCGCGCCGAAGCACGTGAGCCGCGGGCCGTCCCCGGCCAGCAGCACGGCGGCGGGCGACACCCCCGCGTGGGTCACCCCGGCCGCATGGGCGGTGGCCAGCGCCTCGGCGAGGCAGCGGCCCAGGACGCGCAGCGTCTCCTCGGGCAGCGGCCCTCCGTTGACGGCCAGGGCCGTCGGGAGGGGGAGCGCGGGGACGTACGGGCGTGCGCACCACACGGCCGTACCGGGCTCCGCGTGCTCGGTGACGGGGGCGGCCCACGGGCCGAGCAGGAACCGGGCGGCCTGCGCCTCGGTGAGGAACCTGCCCGGGTCGGTGCCGGGGAGCGGCACGCTCACCAGCGCGGCCCGGCCGCCGTCCGCGGTGCGGGCGATGAAGCGCTGCTCGGGGACGGCGGCGGCGCCGGGGCCCGTCGGGTCCAGCCGTGCGACGACGAGGTAGGGGCCGATCTGCCGGGAGGGAGCGAGGTGCGGCAACTGCATGGAACGGAAATCCCCCCGGACGTCATCGGAACAGGGGCAGCCTACTCAGTGATCAAGCCCGGAGGCTTCGCGGCCGAGCGGCGGTCGGCTCCGACCCGCAACGCCACCGCCCGCCCCTCGGTGTGAGGGGCGGGCGGTGGCGTATGGAGACCGTGACCGGATTCGAACCGGTGTAACTCGAGTTGCAGTCGAGCCCCTGAGCCTCTCGGGCACACGGTCATGTGTGTTTCTTCCTTGCCCTGACGACGTTAGGGCGGTCGCCCGGGGCGTACAAGGGGCCCGGCCGGCCCGCAATACGACTGCCACACGCCGTTCATGAGGGGGCACGGCCGGGGTGGTGACGGGGCCCCGGACCTACGACCAACGGACGAGAGCGGTCCCGCACATCGACAGGGTTCAAACGGATCTTTGCCCCTTACTCTTGGCTCATGACCGCCCTCGAACCGCGCGACGCCGACGTCTCGCCCCGCACCGGACCCCCCGTCGTCGCCGAGAGCGAGAGCGCGGAGAAGAACGAGGGCGTACTCGGACGGAGCCACCGGGCGCTCAGCATCGGCATCGTCTCCGTCGTGCTCCTCATCGCCTTCGAGGCCACCGCCGTCGGGACGGCCATGCCGGTCGCGGCGCGCGAACTGCACGGCATCCCCCTGTACGCGTTCGCGTTCTCCGCGTACTTCACCACCAGCCTCTTCGCCATGGTGCTCTCGGGGCAGTGGGCCGACCGGCGTGGACCGCTGGCGCCGCTCGCCGCGGGGATCAGTTCCTTCGCGGCCGGGCTCCTGCTCTCCGGGACAGCAGGAAGCATGTGGATGTTCATCGCCGGGCGGGCCGTCCAGGGGCTCGGCGGCGGGCTGGTGATCGTGGCGCTGTACGTGGTGATCGGCCGCGCCTACCCGGAGCGGATCAGGCCGGCGATCATGGCCGCCTTCGCCGCGAGCTGGGTGATCCCCTCCGTCGTCGGCCCGCTCGCCTCCGGGACCGTGACCGAACACCTCGGGTGGCGGTGGGTCTTCGTCGGCATTCCCGTGCTCATCGTCTTCCCGCTGGCCCTCGCCCTGCCGGCGATCCGGCGGATGGCGGCGGGGCCCGCCGACGGCTCGACGGGATCGGAACCGTTCGACCGGCGGCGCATCCGGCTCGCGCTCGGTATCTCGGTGGGGGCGGGCCTGCTCCAGTACGCGGGGCAGGAGCTGAACAGGTACGCCCTGCTCCCGGCCGCGGCCGGCGTCGCACTGCTGGTCCCCGCCGTACGGGGCCTGCTTCCGCCCGGCACCGTGCGGGCGGCGCGCGGACTGCCCGCGGTGGTGCTGCTGCGCGGGGTCGCGGCCGGTTCGTTCATCGCCGCCGAGTCCTTCGTACCGCTGATGCTCGTGACCCAGCGCGGGCTGACCCCGACGATGGCCGGTCTCTCGCTGGCCGTCGGCGGTGCGACATGGGCGCTCGGCTCGTACGTACAGTCGCGCCCGCGCCTGGAGAAGCACCGGGAACCGCTCATGGTGGCGGGCATGGTGCTCGTCGCGGTGTCGATCGCGGCGGCGCCCACCGTGCTGATCCAGGGCGTGCCGGTCTGGATCGTCGCGGTGGCCTGGGCCTTCGGGTGCTTCGGCATGGGCATGGTGATCGCGTCGACGAGCGTGCTGCTGCTGAAGCTGTCGGCGCCGGAGGAGGCGGGAGCCAACTCGGCGGCACTCCAGATCTCCGACGGCCTCTCGAACGTGCTGCTGCTCGCGGGCGGCGGTGCGGCGTTCGCCGCACTCGGTGGGGGAGCGCTGGGCGCGGCGGCGCACGGGGCGGGGGCGGGCGTCGCGGTCTCGCACCCCGGTGCGTTCGTGGCGGTCTTCCTGCCGATGGCCGGGGTGGCGCTGGCGGGGGCGTGGGTGGCGGCGCGGGTGCGGGTCCCGTAGCGGTACCACTCTGGCCCCACTCGCTGGTACCGTTTTGGTATGGCCATGAACCTGCGTCTTCGCGACGACCAGACCGAGGCACTCAAGCAGCGCGCCGAGCAGGAGGGCACCAGCATGCACGCCATACTCCTGCAGGCCGTGGACGACTACCTCGCCAGGACCGCACAGCAGGCCATCGTCCGCAAGACGGCCAAGGAGCAGGCCGCCAAGTGGAGCGAGCTCATGGAGCGGCTCAAGTGACCTGCGTCTATCTGTCCGCCGAGGACATCCTCGTCATCGCCGGACATGCCTGCGGCGACATGCAGATCGTGGTGCGCGACGCGGGCCTTCTGGAATCGGCCGCGCACCGGCCTTCCGCGGCCATGTTCGGGGAAGAGGCGTACCCGGACGTGGTCGACAAGGCCGCGGCGCTGCTGCAGTCGCTGGCGATCAATCGCCCTCTGTTCGATGGCAACAAGCGCATGGCCTGGCTGTCCTGCGTGACGTTCCTTGCCATGAACGGGGTGGACCTGCGCCCCGACATCGACGCCGCGGAACGCCTGGTCATCGCCGTCGCCACGGGTGAGATGGACGAGGTGAAAGCCATCGCGCATGGGCTCCGCGAGCTGGTCGTCGCGGAGGTGTGACAGCCATCGCAATTCCTGGCGCAGCGGCGTAGTTCAGGGAGGTTCGTAGCCGGGTCACCGGTAAGGTGGCCCGGTTGTCGTATCTCGTACGAGGTCGTGCGAGCCCCGCGGACAGCGCCCCACGTACCCGAGAGACCCGAACCGGAGACCGTGACTACTACCGCCTCCCACCACCTCTCACCCGCCTTTCCCGGTCGCGCCCCCTGGGGTACGGCCGGCAAGCTGCGAGCCTGGCAGCAGGGCGCCATGGAGAGGTACATCCAGGAGCAGCCGCGTGACTTCCTCGCGGTTGCGACGCCCGGCGCAGGGAAGACCACCTTCGCGCTGACCCTCGCCTCGTGGCTGCTGCACCACCACGTCGTGCAGCAGATCACCGTCGTCGCGCCGACCGAGCACCTCAAGAAGCAGTGGGCCGAGGCCGCGGCCCGGATAGGGATCAAGCTCGACCCCGAGTACAGCGCGGGCCCCGTGAGCAAGGAGTACCACGGGGTCGCCGTGACGTACGCGGGTGTCGGCGTCCGGCCGATGCTGCACCGCAACCGCTGCGAACAGCGCAAGACCCTCGTGATCCTCGACGAGATCCACCACGCCGGTGACTCGAAGTCGTGGGGCGAGGCGTGTCAGGAGGCGTTCGACCCGGCGACCCGCCGGCTGGCGCTCACCGGAACGCCCTTCCGGTCCGACACCAACCCGATCCCCTTCGTGGCGTACGAGGAGGGGAACGACGGAATCCGGCGCTCCTCGGCCGACTACACGTACGGCTACGGCAACGCCCTCGCCGACGGTGTCGTGCGTCCGGTCATCTTCCTCAGCTACAGCGGCAACATGCGCTGGCGCACGAAGGCAGGTGACGAGATCGCCGCACGCCTCGGCGAGCCGATGACCAAGGACGCCATCGGCCAGGCGTGGCGGACCGCGCTCTCGCCCACCGGGGACTGGATTCCCAACGTGCTCTCCGCCGCCGACAAGCGGCTGACCGAGGTGCGCAAGGGCATCCCCGACGCCGGTGGGCTCGTCATCGCCACCGACCAGGAGTCGGCCCGCGAGTACGCCAAGATCCTCAAGAAGGTGACAGGGCAGAAGGCGACCGTCGTCCTCTCCGACGAGAAGGCCGCCTCGAAGAAGATCGACCAGTTCGCCGCCGACGAATCGCGGTGGATGGTCGCGGTCCGGATGGTGTCGGAGGGCGTCGACGTGCCGCGCCTCGCGGTCGGCGTGTACGCCACCACCATCTCGACGCCCCTCTTCTTCGCGCAGGCCGTCGGGCGATTCGTACGGTCGCGGCGCCGGGGCGAGACCGCCTCCGTCTTCGTACCGACCATTCCGATGCTCCTCGACTTCGCCAACGAGATGGAGGTCGAGCGGGACCACGTCCTCGACAAGCCCAAGAAGGGCAGTGACGAGGAGAACCCGTTCGCCGAGGAGGACAAGCTCCTCTCCGACGCGGAGAAGCTGGAGGACGAGGAGACCGAGGAGCAGCTGCCCTTCGAGGCGCTGGAGTCCGACGCGGTCTTCGACCGGGTGCTGTACGACGGTGCCGAATTCGGCATGCAGGCGCACCCGGGCAGCGAGGAGGAGCAGGACTACCTCGGTATCCCGGGGCTACTCGAACCCGACCAGGTGCAGCTGCTGCTCCAGAAGCGGCAGACCCGGCAGATCGCGCACAGCCGTCAGAAGCCGGCAGAGGAGGCCGACCTGCTGGAGAAGCCGGCCGAGGCGCGGCCGGTCGTCACCCACAAGCAACTGCTCGGACTGCGCAAGTCGCTGAACACGATGGTGTCGGCGTACACGCACCAGAGCGGCAAGCCGCACGGCGTGATCCACACCGAACTGCGCCGGGTGTGCGGCGGACCGCCGAGCGCCGAGGCGACCGCCGGACAGATCCAGGACCGGATCAAGAAGGTCCAGGAGTGGGCGACCCGTATGACGTGAGGGGGCGCCGCACCCTTCGCAGACCACCGCCGGCCCGGGCAGGAGCACCGCTCCTCGCCCGGGCCGGTTGCTTTCATGGAAAAATTTTGGCCGATTGTTTACGGCTTGTTAACGCTGGTTCACATGTGGTGCACATGCCGTATACGGAGCGTGGCGGACGAGTCGCCCGACCAGGACGCGCGTAGATGTCCGGGTTCCGGACGGTGCCCCGCTGACCGGCACTTATGCCTGGCGGCCGTAGGGGCGTTTCCGCGGACGCCCGGATTCTGGACGAGGTCTTCCGCTGAGCGGACTGGCTCGCTACTGTCCCGGCCATATGAACGCCCCGTGGCAACGCCGCCGCGGAGCGCAGCCGGTGCCATGGCCAGCCGGCGGCCTCTCCGTGCGTCGCCGCTGGGACCGGTGTCGCCACTGCCGCGAGAGAGCCGCCGCCACTCACCAAGAGGAGAGGGCGTCGTGACCGCGGAGACATCCCAGACGCTCGACCGAGGACTGCGCGTCCTCAAGCTGCTCGCCGACACCGACCACGGCCTGACCGTCACCGAGTTGTCCAACAAACTCGGCGTCAATCGCACCGTGGTCTACCGTCTGCTCGCCACACTCGAACAACACGCCCTGGTACGCCGCGATCTGGGCGGCCGGGCCAGGGTGGGCCTGGGCGTGCTCCGCCTCGGCCGCCAGGTGCACCCGCTCGTCCGGGAGGCCGCGCTGCCCGCGCTGCGTTCGCTGGCCGAGGACATAGGCGCCACCGCCCACCTCACCCTCGTCGACGGCACCGACGCCCTCGCCGTCGCGGTCGTCGAGCCGACCTGGACCGACTACCACGTCGCCTACCGTGCCGGCTTCCGGCACCCGCTCGACCGGGGCGCTGCGGGCCGGGCGATTCTCACCGCCCGCCAGCAGACCGCACCGGACCACCCCGGCTACACCCTCACACACGGCGAACTCGAGGCCGGGGCGAGCGGCGCCGCCGCACCGCTCGTCGGGGTCTCGGGCGTGGAGGGCAGCGTCGGCGTGGTGATGCTCGCCGACGCCGTACCGGAACGAGTGGGTCCGCGTGTGCTGGACGCTGCCCGGGAGGTCGCGGACGCGCTGCGGTAGGCGCGGAACCTCCGCCCCCGACCGCCGGGCGGGCTCGCTCCTGCCGAGCCCGCCCGGCGGCGTGGGACGGAGCGCGGCGGATGGACGCGGAGCGCGGAAGATAGATTGGGCGGGTGCTCTCTCGCCTCTCGCGCCCCCGCGCGCTCGCCCTCTGCGCGCTGCCCGTCCTCGCGGTATTCGGTACGGCCGCCCTCGCGCCCCTGCCGTTCACCCTGGCGCAGCCGGGGCTGACCGCGGACGTCCTCGGGGACGATCAGGGGAAACCGGTGATCACCGTCAAGGGGACGCCCACCCGGACCACCGAGGGCCAGCTCCGGATGACGACGATCGTCGCGACCGGGCCGACCGCCGACGTCGGGATCGGTGACGTGATCGACAGCTGGTTCAGGACCGACCGGGCGGTCATGCCCCGGGACGCCGTCTACCCGACCGGCGGCTCCGAGAAGGAGATCGAGCAGCGCAATCTCGAAGACATGAAGAAGTCGCAGAGCGTTGCCGTCGACGCGGCCCTGACCTACCTCGACAAGGACCCCGGCTCCGTCGACGTCAGCCTGAGCCTCGCCGATGTGGGCGGGCCGAGCGCCGGCCTCTTCTTCTCGCTCGGCATCATCGACAAGCTGGCGGGCGACGGCTCCGGCGGTGACCTCACCGGCGGCCGCAACGTCGCAGGCACCGGCACCATCAGCGCCGACGGCAAGGTCGGCGCCGTCGGCGGCGTCTCCCTGAAGACTCAGGCCGCCCACCGTGACGGGGCGACGGTCTTCCTCGTACCGAAGGCCGAGTGCAGGCAGGCGCAGGCGGAGCTGCCGAAGGGTCTCCGGCTCATCCCGGTCACGACGCTGAGCGGTGCGGTGTCCTCTCTGCGGGCGCTGGAGCAGGGGGGCAGGGTCCCGGGCTGCTGACGCCCTTGCCGGTGGCCGGTTCCGGCTCCTCCATCGTGCGCCAGGCGGGGAAGACCAGCGGGCTCAGCGTGGCGAGGAAGTAGACCCCGCCCATCGCGAGCAGCGCGCCCGTCGCGCCCGTGCTCTCCACCAGCAGGCCGGCCGCCAGACCGCCCACCGGCATGGCGAGTTCACAGCCGGCGGTGATCGCACCGGACACCCGGCTGCGCAGTTCCTCGGGGACGCGTTCGTACGTCATCGTGGTCAGGATCGGGTTCAGCATGCCGCCCGCGATCCCGCCCAGCGCCATCGTGACGGCCAGCGGAAGGGTCGTACCGGTGAGCGCGGCGACCGCGAACCGGGGCGCGCCGCACAGGATCACGCACACCGTGAACACCGCCCGCCGCGAGAACCGGTGCCCCACGGCCCCGTACAGCAGCGCTCCCGTCAGACCTCCCGCCCCGAACAGCGCGGTGAGCAGGCCGAGATCGGTGGCTCCGCCCAATTCGCCCTCGGCGTGCACGGGGAGCAGGACGGCGTTCCATCCCTGGTCGGTGCCGTTCATGAACATCACCATGACCACGACGGCGAGCAGCAGCCGGTTGCCCAGCAAGTACGCGTATCCCTCGCGGAGTTCGGAGCGGTACGCGCGCAGCGAGACCGGCGCCGCGGCCTTGCGGGGTTCGGCCGCCCGGACCCCTCGCACCCCGGCCGCGACCAGCAGCGCGGACACGAGGAACGTCGCCGCGTCCAGCAGGAGCACGGTCTCGGCGCCGGTGAACGAGATCAGGACACCGGCCAGCGCCGCCCCGGCCATCCGGGCGCCGCGCGACACGGCGTCGAAGAGGCTGGCGGCGCGGGCGAGCGTGGTGCCCGCGTGCTCGGCGAGGTCGGGGACGAGGACGTACCGTGCCGTGTTGCCCGGCGTGTGGACCAGGCCGTTGAGCGCCATGAGCGCACACAGCATCCAGAATTCGAGCACCCCCGCGTAGTGGAGCAGCGGGATGGCGGCGATGGCCGTGCCGCAGACCGCGTCGGAGGCGACGGAGATCCGGCGGCGGCCGACCCGGTCGATGACGGGCCCGCCGATCAGCGCGGCGACGACGATGGGCAGGGTCGCGCAGAAGGCGACGACGCCGGCCCGGCCCGCGCTGCCCGTGGTCTCCAGGACGAACCATGGGACGCCGATGAGAGTGAGCGACGTACCGGCCGTGGATATGGAGTTGGCCGCGAGTACGGCGATCAGTGGTGTGCGGTGACCCATGGTGATTCCCCCCGGTCGTGGTCTAGGCCGCGCGAGGCGCGCGCACCGCTGCGGACGCGGAGCGCTCCTGGGTGAGTCGCAGGCCGAACTCGACAAGTGCCCAGCCCAGTTGGGCCTTGATGCCCCTGCGTGCCGGCCGGAGCGCCGCCGCCTCGCGGTGCAGTTCGGCGGAGCGGTACGTGTGCAGCTGGAGGTGGATGTCGGGGTGCATGGCGGTGTTCCCTTCAGTCGGACGAGCGAGGGAAGGCGTGCAGGTGGAAGCGGACCTTGGCGGACCCCTCGGTGCCGGGAGCCACCTCCCGCTTCCGGTAGCTGTTGATCAGCTCGTGCACCTTGGAGTCCAGTTCCATGGCGAGTTCCGGCGTGAGCCGAAGCGTCCAGTCGCTGAGGTCGTGGGCGTCGGCCCAGTCCGGCCAGTCGCCCATGGTGCCGATGAACGTGCTGAGTTCCTGGGTGTGGAGGGAGGCCACCTCGTGGCTGAAGAGGTTCGCGGCGCCGCGCACTGTCGGGTCGTCGTTGGTGTGAAGCTCGGAGTTGAACCGGATGGACTCATGGGCCGCCTGCCACCAGCGCTCGCGCCCCTTGCCGTGTTCGGGGGCGTCCTCGACGAAGCCGTACGCGGCGAGCTGGCGCAGGTGATAGCTGGTCGCCCCGCTGGACTCGCCCAGGATCGCGGCGAGTTGCGAGGCGGTGGCGGGGCCCTCGGCGCGCAGCTTGCTCAGCAGGCGCATGCGCAGGGGGTGGGCCAGCCCCCGCAGGGTGCGTGGGTCGAGCTCGTGGATTCTGTCCTGCGGGATCTCGGGCATGGGCCTACCGTAGAGTCGCAAAGGAACCGTTGCAAGTATTTTTTTGCAATGACTTCTTTGCAACTCTGCCCCCTGCTCACCCTTCCGTGATGAACCCCTCCTCGACCAGCCAGTCCTTCGCCACCTCGTGCGGGTCCTCCCCGTCCACGTCCACCTTGGCGTTGAGCACCTGCGCCACCTCCGTCGTCAGCTTCCTGCTGAGCGGGTCGAGCAGGTCCGCGATCTCCGGGTACTTCTCGAACGTCGCCGTGTGGATGACCGGCGCCGCGTTGTAGTTGGGGAAGAAGTGCTTGTCGTCCTCCAGTACGTCCAGGTCCATCGCCCTGATCCGCCCGTCCGTGGTGAACACCTCGCCGAGCAGGCAGGAGTCGGACTTGGACACCTGGGTGTAGATGATCCCGGCGTCCATCTTCTGGATGTTGGCGGCCGGGATCGACATCCCGTACGCCTTCTCCATGCCCGGCAGGCCGTCGTCGCGCGAGGCGAACTCGTTCTCCACGCAGACCGTCACCGCGCCCGGGTCCTTCTTCGACAGCTCGGCGACGTCCGACAGCGTCCTGAGCCTGTACTTCGTGTTGTTCTTCTTGCTGATCGCCAGCGCGTAGGTGTTGTTGAGGGTGGACTGCGGCAGCCAGGTCACCCCGTTGCGGCGGTCCTGGTCGCGGACCGCCTCCCACTGCTTCAGCGGGTCGACGATCGGCTTCGCACGGCCGAGGTAGGTGATCCAGGCCGTGCCCGTGTACTCGTACATCGCATCGGCGTCGCCCTGGACGATCGCCTCGCGCGCACTGATCGAGCCCGGCAGGTTCGTCCGGTCCAGGACCTCCGCGCCGGCAGCCTTGAAGATCAGGCCGATCATCTGACCGAGAATGATGTTCTCGCTGAAGTTCTTCGAGGTGACGGTCAGGGAAGCGCCCTTGAGCGGTTCGCCCGCACCGACCGAGCCCGGCTCCACCTCGTCCACCATCGGCGAACCGCTCTTCAGTCCGCACCCGGCGAGCACCACGGACGCCACCGCGATCCCCGCCAGCGCACTCCTCGCCCTGCGGCGGCCCACCATCACGGGGCCTCCAGTCCACGCGGCGTCAGCGACAGCTCGACCAGCGAGGCCATCCAGTCCACCAGCAGCGCGAGCACCACCGTGAGGACGGAGCCGAGCACCAGAACCGGCATCCGCTGGGTCTGGATGCCGGAGGTGATCAGGTCGCCCAGCCCGCCGCCGCCACCGAACGTGGCCAGCGTCGCCGTGCCCACGTTGAGCACCAGGGCCGTCCGCACCCCCGCCAGAATCAGTGGCACGGCGAGCGGCAGCTCGACCTTGGTCAGCGTGCCCACGCCCGACATCCCGATGCCGCGCGAGGCCTCGATCAGCGTCGGATCGATCGACTTGAGACCGGCGACCGTGTTGGAGAGCACTGGCAGCACGGCGTAGATCACCATTCCGACGATCGCCGTGGACGGGCCGATGCCCAGCCAGATCACCAGCAGCGCCAGCAGACCGATCGCCGGGGTGGCCTGCCCGACGTTGGCGACGGCCGTGACGACCGGGGCACCCTTGCTCAGTCCGCGCCGGGTCAGTGCGATCCCCAGCGGGATCGCGATGATCAGCACCCAGAAGGTGGAGATCGCGGTCAGCCTGACGTGCTGCCACCACCGCAGCTCCACATTGCCGCCCGAGAGCGAGTTCTCCGCGATCGAGTCGAGCGAGACATTGGTGATCCACACATAGGTGATGGCCAGGACCACCGCGAGGGCGAGCGGCACCACCACCAGCTTCTGCCAGGTGATCCGGCGCGCAGGACCGGCCGGCGCGGCGACGGGGTCCTCCTCCTCGTCACGGAAGGCATGGCCGTTGACGTCGTGCTCGCCGGGCGCCCGGGTCTCCGGCACCCCGCGCCCCGGCGGCACCTGATGGCTGGGAGTCATGGGGAGGTGCCACCACCCTCCAGCTCCTGTTCGGTCCGGTGGGCCCGCAGCTCCTCCAGATCGTGCTCGTGCTCGATCGCGGTGAGCCGGTCGGCCTCCAGGAGCTCCTGCACGGAGTTCATGAGAGTCACCATGTCGACGACGCCGATGAACTCACCGCGCCGCCCCGTCACCGCCACCCGGCCACCGCTGTCGAGCAGCACCGCCTCCAGTGCGTCGTGCAGCGTCGCGTCCCGCGTCACCGTGTCGTGCACCAGCTGCCCGGCGCGGGCCAGGGAGCCCCGGGCCCGCATCAGGTCACCACGCCGCAGCCACTTGTACGGGCGGTTCCTGCGGTCCAGCATCAGCAGCTCGGTGTGCGGGCCGCTGCGCAGCTTGTTGAAGATCGACTGGAGCGGGTCGTCGACCGTCACGGTGGGGAAGTCCGCGATGCCCACATCCCGTACGCGTGTGAGGTTGAGCCGCTTCAGGGCCGCGCCCGCGCCCACGAAGCCGGAGACGAAGTCGTCCGTCGGATTGGTCAGGATCGCCTCGGGCGTGTCGAACTGGGCGATGTGCGAACGCTCCCGCAGCACCGCGATCCGGTCGCCCAGCTTGATCGCCTCGTCGAAGTCGTGCGTGACGAACACGATCGTCTTGTGGAGCTCGTGCTGGAGCCGGATCAGCTCGTCCTGGAGGTGGTCACGGGTGATCGGGTCGACGGCGCCGAACGGCTCGTCCATCAGCAGCACCGGCGGATCGGCGGCCAGCGCCCTCGCCACCCCGACCCGCTGCTGCTGACCGCCCGACAACTGGCGGGGATAGCGCCCGTGGAACTCCCTGGGGTCGAGACCGACCAGGTCGAGCATCTCCTCGACCCGGTCCTTCACCCGCGACTTCGACCAGCCGACCATCTTCGGCACGAGCGCGATGTTCTCCGCGACCGTCATGTGCGGGAAGAGGCCGGACGACTGGATCGCGTATCCGACCTTGCGGCGGAGCTTCACCGGGTCGATGTCGGTGACGTCCTCGTCATTGATCCTGATCCGCCCGGACGTCGGCTCGATCAGCCGGTTGATCATCTTCAGGGTGGTGGACTTCCCGCAGCCGGAGGGCCCCACGAAGATGACCGTCTCACCGGCCTTGATCTCCATCGAGACGTTGTCCACGGCGGGGCTGGGATTGCCGGGATAGGTCTTGGTCAGATTCTCCAGCTGGATCGTGGCGCCGGACGTCGCGGTGCTGCTGGGTCCGGCATCGGTCGCGGTCTCAGACACGGATACCCCTGGGAATGGTCAGCCGCCCGAGCAGGACGTACGCGGCGTCGAAGAGCAGAGCGAGGATGACGATGCCGAGCGTGCCGGCGAGGACCTGGTTGATCGCGTTGGCGCTGCCCAGCGAGGCGATCCCGCGGAAGATCTCGTTGCCGAGGCCGGGGCCCGAGGCGTACGCGGCGATGGCGGCGATCCCCATCAGCATCTGCGTGGAGACCCGGATACCGGTCAGGATCGGCGGCCAGGCGAGCGGCAGCTCCACCTTGCGCAGCCGCGCGAACCGCGACATCCCGATGCCCGTCGCCGCGTCGACGAGGGACGGATCGACGCCGCGCAGCCCGACGATGGAGTTACGGACGACGGGCAGCAGCCCGTACAGGGTGAGCACGATGACGGTGGGCGGCACACCCAGCCCCACCAGCGGGATCAGGAGACCGATGGCGGCGAGGGAAGGGATGGTGAGGATCGTCGCCGTGGAGGTGACGGCCAGCGACCCGCCCCAGCCGCTCCGATAGCTGACCACGCCGATCAGGATGCCCAGCACGGTGGCGATGACCATGCACTGGAAAACCGCGCTGACGTGCTGGAACGCGTCGGTGAGCAGTTGCTGGTGCCGATTGCCCAGGTACTCCCAGAAGCTCACACGTCACTCCCCGGTTCAGTCGGTGTCCTCCGCGGCCTGCTCGACCAGCGGGATGATGCGGAGCGGGACCGGGTTCTCCATGACGATCGCCGTGGAGGCCCGGACGATGCCATCAAATCCGACAACCAGGTCGATCACCCGCTGGAGATCCGCGTTCGAGCGGGCGACGAGCCGGCACAGCATGTCCCCGTGGCCGGTCGTGGTGTGCAACTCCAGCACCTCGGGAACGCCGCTCAAATGGGCCCGGACGTCAGCCCCTTGACCCTGTTTGATCTCCAGCGTGGCAAAGGCGGTGACCGGGTAGCCGAGCGCCGCCGGGTCCACGTCCGGGCCGAAGCCGCGGATTACCCCGTTCGCCTGAAGGCGGTCCATCCGGGCCTGCACCGTCCCGCGTGCCACCCCCAGACGCCTGGACGCTTCGAGCACTCCGATGCGGGGTTCCCGGGCCAGCAGCACGATGAGCCGCCCGTCCAGTCGGTCGATCGCCACGGTCCGGCTCCTGGAGGTCGAGTGTGTGATGGTCATCATGTACAGATAGCCGACCGCCACGGCACCCCCAGTGCACATATTGCGCAGCCAAATCGCGAACTGTTGCGCAGCTTGCGAAGCGGCGGGAACCTTCGGATATGACTGAGACTCTGCACACCACCCCCGACACCGCCCGGCAGGCCGATCCCTTCCCGGTCAAGGGAATGGACGCGGTCGTCTTCGCCGTGGGCAACGCCAAGCAGGCCGCGCACTACTACTCGACGGCGTTCGGCATGAAGCTCGTCGCCTACTCCGGACCGGAGAACGGCACCCGCGAGACCGCGAGCTACGTGCTGACCAACGGCGCCGCCCGCTTCGTCCTGACCTCGGTCATCAAGGCGTCCACCGAGCACGGCCGCTTCCTGGAGGAGCACGTCGCCGAGCACGGTGACGGCGTCGTCGACCTGGCCATCGAGGTTCCGGACGCGCGCGCCGCGTACGCCTACGCGGTGGAGCACGGCGCCCGTGGCATCACCGAGCCGTACGAGGTCAAGGACGAGCACGGCACGGTCGTGCTGGCCGCCATCGCGACGTACGGCAGGACCCGCCACACCCTCGTCGAGCGCAGCGGCTACGACGGCCCCTACCTGCCTGGCTTCGCCGCCGCCGACCCGATCGTCGAGCCGCCGGCCAAGCGCACCTTCCAGGCCATCGACCACTGCGTCGGCAACGTCGAGCTGGGCCGCATGAACGAGTGGGTGGCCTTCTACAACAACGTCATGGGCTTCACCAACATGAAGGAGTTCGTGGGCGACGACATCGCCACCGAGTACTCCGCCCTGATGTCGAAGGTCGTCGCCGACGGCACGCTCAAGGTCAAGTTCCCGATCAACGAGCCCGCGATCGCGAAGAAGAAGTCGCAGATCGACGAGTACCTGGAGTTCTACGGCGGCGCGGGCGTCCAGCACATCGCGCTGGCCACCAACGACATCGTCGCGACGGTCCGCTCGATGCGCGCGGCGGGCGTCTCCTTCCTGGACACCCCCGACTCGTACTACGACACGCTCGGCGAGTGGGCCGGCGAGACCCGCGTCCCGGTCGAGACCCTGCGCGAGCTGAAGATCCTGGTCGACCGCGACGAGGACGGCTACCTGCTGCAGATCTTCACCAAGCCGGTCCAGGACCGCCCGACGGTCTTCTTCGAGATGATCGAGCGCCACGGCTCGATGGGCTTCGGCAAGGGCAACTTCAAGGCCCTGTTCGAGGCGATCGAGCGCGAACAGGAGAAGCGCGGCAACCTCTAGCCCTGCCGGCACACCGCCTGAACCACCCCCTCGGCCCGCCTCCCCGGCCGGGACAGCAGAACGGGCCCTCCACGGGCCCGTTCCGCGTTTCCGCCGGCATTCGATCAACGCCCCGGCGCACCTGCGGCGGTGGCGCCGGGCACTTGTTCCGGTACTGACGTCACTGGCCGCCGGACGGACGGGCCGACGGTGACGTGCGGGTCGGTGAGGGCGTGGCCGAGGGGCTCTGCTTCTGCTTCTGCTTCGGAGACGGGGACGGGGACGGGGAAGGGGAAGGGGACGTCGTCTCCGGGGGTGTCGAGGCCGAACTCGTCGGTTCCGGGGCCGGTTCCGGGGTCTCGGCCGGGGCTGCGGCGGGCTGCATGTCCCTCGGGCCGCCGTCCGCCGGTTCGCCGAGAGACTTCAGGGCGTCCTCCGCCAGGGGAGCGGCCAGCGGGGAGAAGTCCGGGTTGGTGCGCAGGGCTTCCTCCAGGTGCCGGCGGGCCCCGCCGTACTGGCCCAGCTCCCGCTCGATCACGCCCAGGTGGTACGCGTACGAGGCGTTCCGCACGCCCGTCTCCAGCGCGCTGCGGGCGTACTCCAGCGCCTCCTCCGAGTCGCCCGACCGGTGCAGCGCCCAGCCCAGTGCGTCGGCCACCGCGGCGCTGCGGCGTTGCTGGGACCACTCGGCGCGCAGCAGCTCCACCGCCGTGCCGGCGTCGCCGTGGTCCGTCTCCAGGCGGGCCAGGAGCAGGGTCTCGTTCACCCCGGCGGCCTTCGCCCGCGTCAGCATCCCGCGCAGCTTCGTGTACTGGGTGAGGGCGTCGCCGTCGAAGCCCAAGGACTCGTACAGCTCGCCCAGTTCGAGGACGTACTCCGGACGGGGCAGCTTCGCCACCGCCCTCTGGTAGGCGGACAGCGCCTCGTCCGTACGGTCCAGGGCCACCAGCGCGCGGGCCCGGCCCGCATGCGAGGCGTGGTGGCCGCTGTCGGTGCGCAGGGCCGCGTCGTACTGGGCCACGGCCTCCTCCGGCTCACCGCGCTCCCAGGCCAGCTCGCCCAGCCGGTGCAGGGCCTCCGCCTTCTCGGCCAGGGTGGCCGCCCGGTCGGCGGCCTCCTGGGCGGTGGCGAGCGCGTCCTCGCGCCAGCCCCTGTCGCGGTACATCTGGGCCGTACGGGCCAGGGCGGGCACCCCCTTGCGGAGCCGGCCGAATGCCTCCGTCGCCTCCCCTGCCGCCTCGTAGTCGCCCAGCCCGTTGTACGCCTCGATCAGGACCGGGTACGCCCGCCACGTCCTCGGCTCCCGCGCCTTCACCGACTCGCCCCACTTCTTCGCCGCGAGGAAGTCGTGCCGTGCGTTGGCGAGCGCCGCCAAGCCCACCCACGCCTCCCCGTTGCCGCGCTCACCGGGCCGCGCGGCCAGCGAGCGCTTCAGGGCGCCTTCCGCCCGGGCGTAGTACGCCGCGTCCGCGGTACGCCGCCCCCACTCCACGTACGCCGAACCGAGCACCGCCCACGACGGTGCGTCCTGCGGATGCCCGGCCACCCACTTCTGCCGGTCCCCGATCAGGGCCGTCAGGTCCGGGAGCGCGGCGGGGGACCCCGCGGTCGTCGCCGCCTGGGCCCGTTCGGCCGGACCTGGTACGCCGGACCCGGTGTCCCTCCGGTTCTCCGGTACGGCCACCACCGCCCCCGTCACGAGCACGGCCGCCGCCACCACTCCGAACGCGGCCCGGCGCAGGGTCGTACGCAGCGTGGGGGGCGGCGGCGGGACGGCCGTCGCACCCTCCGGCGGGAGCGCGGTGGCGGCGGGCGGGGAGGCGTGAGGGTCGGGCGGCTGACGGGATTCCGGGTCCTGCTGCGGCATGACGTCCATATCGATCACTCTGCGTCAGTACGAAGAGCACACCGCCCCTTGCGAACGCCGCCGCAGACGGGTTCACACCATTGGCCCCGGGTGTCAGTCTTGGATCATGGACGATCTTCTCGAACGGCTGCGCGCCGGTCTCCCCGCCGAGGCACTGATCACCGACCCCGACGTCACCGCCTCGTACGCCCACGACATGGCGAGCTTCTGCGACGCGGGCGCGCCCGCCGTCGTCGTGCTCCCGCGCACGGTCGAGCAGGTACAGCACGTCATGCGCACGGCGACGGCCCTGCGCGTCCCGGTCGTCCCGCAGGGCGCGCGCACCGGCCTCTCGGGGGCGGCCAACGCCTCCGAGGGGTGCGTCGTGCTGTCCCTGGTGAAGATGGACCGGATCCTGGAGATCAGCCCGGTCGACCGGATCGCCGTCGTCGAGCCGGGCGTCATCAACGCGGTGCTCTCGCGCGCGGTGAACGAGCACGGTCTGTACTATCCGCCGGACCCCTCCAGCTGGGAGATGTGCACCATCGGGGGGAACATCGGCACCGCCTCCGGCGGACTGTGCTGCGTGAAGTACGGGGTCACCGCCGAGTACGTACTCGGCCTGGACGTCGTCCTCGCCGACGGACGCCTGCTCACGACCGGGCGCCGCACCGCCAAGGGCGTCGCCGGATACGACCTCACCCGGCTCTTCGTGGGCTCCGAGGGCAGCCTCGGGATCGTCGTCAAGGCCGTCCTCGCGCTGAAGCCGCAGCCGCCGCAGCAGCTCGTCCTGGCCGCGGAGTTCGGCTCCGCGGCGGCCGCCTGCGACGCGGTCTGCCGGATCATGGAGCGCGGCCACACCCCGTCACTCCTCGAACTGATGGACCGTACGACGGTCCGCGCCGTGAACGCGATGGCCGGCATGGGCCTCCCCGAAACCACCGAAGCGCTGCTGCTCTGTGCCTTCGACACCCCGGACCCGGCCGCCGACCTGGCCGCCGTGGGGGAGCTGTGCACCGCCGCGGGAGCCACCGAAGTGGTCCCGGCCGAGGACGCCGCCGAGTCGGAGATGCTCCTCCAGGCCCGCCGGATGTCGCTCACCGCCCTGGAGACCATCAAGTCCGCCACCATGATCGACGACGTGTGCGTACCGCGCTCGAAGCTCGGCGCGATGCTCGAAGGGACCACCGCCATCGCCGAGAAGTTCGGCCTCACCATCGGCGTCTGCGCCCATGCCGGTGACGGCAACACGCACCCCGTCGTCTGCTTCGACCACACCGACGCCGACGAGTCCCGCCGGGCCCGCGAGTCCTTCGACGAGATCATGGCGCTCGGCCTCGAACTGGGCGGCACCATCACCGGCGAGCACGGCGTCGGCGTACTGAAGAAGGAGTGGCTCGCCCGGGAACTGGGTGAGGTCGGCATCGAGCTGCAACGCGGCATCAAGGCCGCGTTCGACCCGCTGGGACTCCTCAACCCGGGCAAGCTCTTCTGAAAACCCCGGGCGAGCGCTTCCGGCCTCCGCGTCCCTCCTCCGGCACCCGCGTCCTCAGAGCTCCCCGTCCTGGGACGGGGACTCGTCGGAGGACCACGGGTCGCTCAGCCACAGGTCGTCGGCAGGCAGCGGCGCGAGCAGCTCGGCGAGCGCCTCGTCCAGACCCAGCCGCTCGGTCTCCGTACCGGGCGGCACCACGCGCAGCGTCCGCTCCACCCAGGCGGCCACCGCGGCGGACGGCACCTCCAGCAGGGCGTTGCCGTCGGGCGAGGTCAGGGCGACACAGATGACGTTGCGCTCGTCGATCTTCGTCGGCCAGATCCGCACGTCCCCGTGGCCGCACGGCCGGAACACCCCTTCCACCAGGAGCTCGCGCGCGAACGTCCAGTGCACGGGTGCCTCGGAGCCGATGTGGAACGTGATGTGCACGGCGTACGGGTCGGCGGTGCGGTAGCTCAGCCGGGCGGGGACGGGGATGGAGCGCTCGGGCGACAGGACAAGCTTCAGTTCCAGCTCGCGTTCCACGACGTTCAGCATGAGAGTGCACGACCTTCCGGTGCTCGGTGGCCGGTCCCATGACCGGCCCGCACAAGGAGAGAGCGCCCTCCCTGCCACCTATTACGCGACTTCTCAAAAAAACTTCAGAAGTTCCCGGAAGAAGGTCCAAACACCGGGACCGGCCCGGGGGCGGGCGGCCGTCTGATAGATGTGGACCCTTGTACAGACGGTCTGAGACCTCGAAGAGAGATACGGGACCACGGTGATGAGCGCGCCAACCCCGGCACCCGGTGACGACAGCCCCCGCGAGGGGTACTACCCCGACCCCTCCATTCCCGGTTACGTCCGGTACTGGAACGGCGCTTCATGGGTTCCCGGTACGAGTCGGCCGGCGCCCCAGCAGGGCGAGACGGCCCCCGCGCCGCCGCCCTCCGACGCGGCTGCCGCACCTGGGCAGCGGGCGGCTTCGATGGAGGAGACCGGGCCGGTCTTCTTCGACGAGGTCGACGACGTCGACGAAGTCCACGGAACCGACGGCGCACCGGGTGCGGCCGGCCGGCCGCCCACCGGCAGCCGCTCCGAAGCGGCGCCCTCCTGGCAGGCCGACACCTCCCGGCAGACCGGCTTCGGCGGAGACCGCGACCGCCGCGTCTCCTGGGGCGGCGGCCAGGCGGCCCAGGGCACCCCCGACGCGCACACCCCCGCCGACAGCGCTCCCGGGGACCGGGTCCCGGGCGGCCGCGCCCCCGTGGGACGGACCCCCGCCGACCGCGCCCCCGCCGACCCCCGTCGGCCCGCGGCGCAGGACCCGACCGGCGGCGCGCTGCCCGGCATGCGGGACGGCAGCGCGCCCGTACCGGACGGCACCATGGCCATCCGGTCCGACCGGCCCGCGGCGGACGCGGGACGCCCCCCGGCCGACGGCACGGTCACGATCCGCGCCACGGGAAGCCAGGGCGGCCAGGGCGGCCAGAGGAGCCAAGGCAGCCAGAGCGGCCAAAGCAGCCAGGGCGGCGGCGCCAGGCCGGACCGGTCGCGTGACACCGGGCCCGTGCCCGACGGGACGATGACGATCCGCGCGGTGGGCTCCGGCCCCACCCCGCAGGCACCGGCACCGCAGGCCACCACCCCGCAGCGCACCGCCCCGGCTCCCGCCCAGCGACAGGCACCGCCCGAGGCGGCGCACCCCCAGGCGGCCCCTAACCAGCCCCACAGCCAGGCCCCCGCACCCCTCCCCGCGCCGGCCCCCGCCCCCGTACCCCCGGCCCTCCACACGCCCCTCACGCCCGGTCCCGGCGGCGGCTCCGCCTCCTGGGCCCAGCAGGTGCACCAGCTCGCCCAGCCCGAGCAGGCGGCGCACCCCGCGCAGCAACTCCAGCCCCAGCAGCACCCGGGACAGCAGGGCAACCAGCAGCACCCGGGACAGCAGGCACCCCGGCCCGACCAGCCCGTCGCGCCCTGGAAGCCGCCCGTCGACGACCACTTCCAGCAGCTCGCCCGCGCCCAGACCTCGGCCAGGCCCGCCGGGCTCGGCAAGCGGTTCGCCGCCCGGCTCCTCGACACCGTCGTACTCGGCGCGGTCGTCGGCGCGGTCGGATTCCCGCTCGTCACCCAGGCCCTGGACCACATCGACGAGAAGATCGAGGCCGCCAAGCAGTCCGGCGAGACGGTCACCGTCTGGCTGGTGGACTCCACGACGGCCGGTCTGTTCGGCGGCGTGCTCGGCGCCTTCCTCGTCCTCGGCTTCCTCCTGGAGGCGCTGCCCACCGCCAAGTGGGGGCGCACGCTCGGCAAGAAGCTCTGCGGCCTGGAAGTGCGCGACATCGAGTCCCACGGCCCGCCCACCGTGGGGGCCGCCCTGCGCCGCTGGCTCGTCTACGGCGTGCTCGGCATCCTGGTCGTCGGCGTACTCAACGTGCTGTGGTGTCTGATCGACCGTCCGTGGCGCCAGTGCTGGCACGACAAGGCGGCCCGCACCTTCGTCGCGGGCTGACGCCCCGTCGCCCGCCCCGGCTGCCCCACCCCTTCCCCCGAACGCACCTGAGCCGTTGCGGGCGGGGGTGGGCCGGGGTGCACTGCCCCCATGAGTAACGACCAGCCGACGCCCGGCCAGCCGCCCGAGGACGACGATCCGTTCCTCAAGAAGCCGCAGGAGCCGACGCCGCCGTCCGGGGGTTCTCCCTACGGCAGCGTGCCGCCTCCGCCGCCTCCGCCGCCGCCGTACGATCCGGGTCAGTACGGCGGTCAGTACGGTGGCGTCGACCCACTGGCCGGGATGCCGCCGCTCGCCGAACCGGGCAAGCGGATTCTGGCGCGGCTGATCGACTTCCTCATCATCTCGATCCCGCTGTATCTGATCTCGCTGCCCTTCGGCGGCGCGGTCGACGTCACGAACGACGACGGCGACGAGGACTTCTCCTCGGCCCTCAGCAACTCGTACACCGGGCACCAGCTGCTCTGGTCGCTGATCGGCCTCGTTGTCTACGTCGCGTACGACACGTACCTGACCAAGAAGGACGGCCGGACGATCGGGAAGCGGCTGCTGAAACTGCGCGTCGCGATGCTCAACGACGGCCGCGTACCGGACACCAGCTCCGCGCTGATGCGTGCGGTCGTGCTGTGGCTTCCGGCGCTGCTGTGCTGCCCGTGCCTGTGGTGGCTGATCAACATCGTGCTGATGTTCACGGACAAGCCCTACCGGCAGGGCCTCCAGGACAAGGCGGCCAAGACAGTGGTGGTGTCCGTCCCGTAGGGAATGGCGTGCGTGGCACGCGTGGCGCGGCCGGCCCCGGTGCTCAGCGTCGCAGCGAGTGTTCCTCGACGCGTTCGGCGGAGCGGGCGGCGGGGACCTTCGCCGAGATCCCGTCGAGCGCCTGTCGCGTACGGACGGCGGCCGACGGCGTCGCCGTCCCGGTCCTCCGCGCCGCCTTCGTGCGCTTCGGCAGGGTCACGGCCACCAGCAGACCGAGCGCGAGCGCCGCGGTGCAGACGACTGCGACGGCGACGAGTGAAGTCGCGCCGGAGAGCAGCAGCATGGCGAGGGCCGAGAAGACGACGGTGACCGAACCGTAGGAAAGCTGTGCGGCAGTCGGATGCGGCATGGCGATATCCGTCCTCGGGACGTCGGCTGGGGCAGTCTCTCAACACAGTCGCTCTGTCAAGCGACTCTACGACGGTGGATGCCCGACTGGAACGTGCAGTAAGCGTGACCTAACCCACCGTGCCGATGCACGGGGGGCGCACTGGGTCACGTTCTTCGTCAACATGCCGGTCTGACGCGCCCGTTGCCGTTTCGTGAACGTCCGCATACCGGAAAGAGACTCCTGCATAGTGCACTTGGTATGTCCAAGTCAAGGTCTGTCTTTTCTTCCATAACTCCGATCGAATGTCGTCACTTGTGACGCGTTTACGCGCGCGGCCCTTCAGAAACCCCCTGGCCGCGGACGCGGGCGCTGGGGAGGACTGGATCAAGTGACCACTAAGAGACGTGCGCTCCGCGCCACCGCGGTTGCCGTGGCCCTGGCGGCGAGCGCCGCCACGGCATCGGCATTCGCCACAGCCCAGGCGGACGACCAGCCCTCGGGCTCGGGTGCCTCCATCATCGACCGCCGTGACCCGGCGGCTCCGGCGAAGGGGCACGACCACGACCTGGAGGGACCCTTCAGCAAGCAGCAGGACGCACAGCGTCAGGCCGCCCTGGAGCAGGTCATATCCGGCGACAAGAAGGTCGCGAACCGCAACGGTTCCAAGGTCGTCAAGCTCGACGACAAGAAGTACGTCGAGCTCGGCCGCGAGAAGACCGACAAGATCTTCACCATCCTGGTGGAGTTCGGCGACCAGGTCGACAACACCACCATGTTCGACCCGGACGGCGACGGCCCCAAGCCGCCCGTCAAGAAGTTCGGCGGCACGCCCGGCCCGGCGCACAACCAGATAGCCGAGCCCGACCCGGCGAAGGACAACAGCACCGCCTGGAAGGCCGATTACAACCAGGCCCACTTCCAGGAGCTGTACTTCGGCGAGGGCAAGGGCGTCGACTCGCTCAAGACCTACTACGAGAAGACCTCCTCGGGCCGCTACTCGGTCGACGGCGCGGTCTCGGACTGGGTCAAGGTCCCCTACAACGAGGCCCGTTACGGTTCCAACTACTGCGGCAGCAGCAACTGCGCCAACGTGTGGGACACGGTGCGCGACGGCGTCAACGCCTGGGTCGCGGACCAGAAGGCCAAGGGCCGCACCCTCGACCAGATCAAGACGGACCTGGCGCAGTACGACCAGTGGGACCGTTACGACTTCGACGGTGACGGCAACTTCAACGAGTCCGACGGCTACATCGACCACTTCCAGCTGGTCCACGCCGGCGAGGACGAGTCGGCGGGCGGCGGTGCCCAGGGCACCGACGCGCTGTGGGCGCACCGCTGGTACGCGTACGGCACCAACGCCGGTGCCACCGGCCCGGCCAACAACAAGGCCGGCGGCGCCGAGATCGGTGACACGGGCATCTGGGTCGGTGACTACACCGCACAGCCCGAGAACGGCGGCCTGGGCGTCTTCGCCCACGAGTACGCCCACGACCTCGGTCTCCCGGACCTGTACGACACCTCCGGCGGCGGCGAGAACTCGGTCGGCTTCTGGTCCCTGATGTCGGCGGGCTCCTGGCTCGGCACCGGCACCGGTGAGATCGGCAACCTGCCGGGCGACATGACCGCCTGGGACAAGCTCCAGCTGGGCTGGCTCGACTACGACACCGCCAAGGCGGGCAAGCGCTCGCTGCACAAGCTCGGTGTGTCGGCGTACAACACGAAGGACAAGCAGGCGCTCGTCGTCGAGCTCCCCGAGAAGGCCGTCACCACCACCGTCACGAAGCCCGCCGAGGGCTCGAAGCAGTGGTGGAGCGACATGGGCGACGACCTGTCGAACACGCTGACCCGCTCGGTCGACCTGACCGGCAAGTCCGCCGCTTCGCTGGACCTCTCGGGCTGGTACGACATCGAGGCCGACTACGACTACCTCTACACCGAGGTGTCCGAGAACGGCGGCGCCAACTGGACCGCCCTCGACGGCACGGCCGACGGCAAGGCGATCCCGCGCGACGCCAGCGACAAGCCGGCGCTCACCGACGTCTCGGGCGCCTACAAGAAGCTCTCGTACTCCCTGAACGCCTACGCGGGCAAGAAGTTCGACCTCCGCTTCCGCTACCAGACGGACGGCGGCGCGGGCGGCAAGGGCTTCACCGCCGACGCCATCACCGTGAACGCGGACGGCGCCGTGCTCTTCACGGACAACGCCGAGGGCGACGACAACGGCTGGACCGCCAAGGGCTTCTCCCGGATCGGTGCGTCGTTCACCCAGGACTACCCGCAGTACTACATCGCCGAGAACCGCCAGTACGTCTCGTACGACAAGACCCTCAAGGTCGGCCCGTACAACTTCGGTTTCTCGACGACCCGTCCCGACTGGGTCGAGCACTACCCGTACCAGAACGGTCTGATGGTGTGGCTCTGGGACAAGTCCCAGAAGGACAACAACACCTCCCAGCACCACGGCCAGGGTCTGATCCTTCCGGTCGACTCCCACGCCAAGCCGCTGAAGTGGGCCAACGGCTCGCTGCTGCGCAACAAGATCCAGCCGTTCGACGCCCCGTTCAGCTGGCAGCGGACCGACGGCTTCACGCTCCACAACGCCGACGTGCCGCTGCGGATCAAGCCGTCGCACGGTGTCCCGGTCTTCGACGACCGCAAGGGCACGTACTGGTACGCGGAGAACCCGACGGGAAGCGTCAAGGTTCCTGACACCAACACCCGGATCTCGATCGTCAGCGAGCCGCGCAGCGGCTCGACGATGACCGTCCTGGTCGGTCCGTCGACCAAGTAATTCGTATCACCGCAGGTCAAACCATGATCGGCCGTCGCCCTCTAGCGGGTGGCGGCCGATCGTGTTTAGGTGCCTCTTGTTCAGATCCTTATTGACATGACGTCTTACGGGGGAGCGCGGAACATGGCAGGCGGAGGTTTCTGCAGGTTGCCGAACGGCACGGTGGTGGTCGCACTCACCCTGACCCACACCGCGGAGGGGGCGGACCCGGCGGCGCCGGTCCGTGTCCTGGTGCACGCGGCCAACCGGGCCCGCGCCCTGACCCGGCTGCGCAACCTGGGCCTGCGCGCCGTCTACCTCCGCGGCAACGCCCAGCCGCCCACCCCGGACGAGATCACGGCCGTGCTGCACCACCCGGACGGCCTGCTGTGGCGGGCCTCTCCGCAGACCGGCCAGGAGCTCTGGCACCCGATCCGCGCCCTGCTGAGACCGGGCGGACCACCGGCTTGCCGGAGAGCTCCACGCCCGCCGTACGGAGTTCCGTCAGCGCCCGCTCGGTGGTCCCCTCGGCGACGCCGGCGGTCAGCTCCAGCAGGACGTGCGTGGTGAAGCCCTCGCGGGCCGCGTCGAGTGCCGTCGCCCGGACGCAGTGGTCGGTCGCGATACCGACCACGTCGACCTCGGTGACGGAGCGCTCCCGCAGCCACTGGGCGAGGCCGACACCGTTCTCGTCGACGCCCTCGAAGCCGCTGTAGGCCGCGGCGTACGCGCCCTTGTCGAAGACGGTGTCGATGGCGCCCGAGGCGACGGCGGGGGCGAAATTGGGGTGGAAGCCGACCCCCTCGGTACCGGCGACGCAGTGCGCGGGCCAGGAGTCCTCGAAGTCGGGCCGGTCCGAGAAGTGCCCGCCCGGGTCGACGTGGTGGTCCCGGGTGGCGACCACGTGCCGGTATCCGGGCTGGGCCTCACCGATCAGGTCGGTGATGGCGGCGGCGACATCGGCGCCTCCCGCCACCGCGAGGCTGCCGCCCTCGCAGAAGTCGTTCTGAACGTCCACGACGATCAACGCGCGGTGCATGGCGGGTGTCCTTCGGTGGGGGAGAGGTGCGACGGTCGGGCCGGGTGGGGATGTCTTCGAGCCTAGAGACTCCGGCCCCACAATCAAGCCCGCCCGGCCACCGATGCGGTGCTTCAGGCGTGCGAGGTGCTCAGACGTACTCGGTGGGGATCACCGGCTCGCCGCGCGACAGCTGGCTCGCCGACATCGGCAGGCCCCCGCGGGCGGCGATGTGCCGGGTGCGGGCGGCCTCCAGCGGCTCGCGCGCGAGGACTTCGCCGCCCCGCACCAGCTCCACCAGCAGCTGCCGGTCGGCGAGTTCGGCCGGAACCGGTCCGGTGCCGATCACCTCGGCCTCGGCCACTCCGTCCTCGTCCAGCCGGCGCGCGGCCCACTTGCGGCCGCCCACCGAGGACTTGGCGCCCAGCGACTTCTTGGCGACGGGGCGCAGCGGCTCCGCCGGATCGGCGGAACCCGCCCGGGCGACCAGCTTGTAGACCATCGAGCAGGTGGGGTGGCCGCTGCCCGTGACCAGTTGCGTCCCCACCCCGTAGGCGTCGACCGGAGCCGCGGCGAGCGAGGCGATGGCGTACTCGTCCAGGTCGGACGTCACCACGATCTTCGTCTCGGTGGCGCCCAGCTCGTCCAGCTGCTGCCGCACCCGGTGCGCGACCAGGAGCAGGTCCCCGGAGTCGATCCGTACGGCCCCGAGCTCCGTGCCGGCGATCTCCACCGCCGTACGGACCGCCTCGGTCACGTCGTACGTGTCGACGAGGAGCGTCGTGCTCCGGCCGAGGGAGTCGACCTGGGCCTGGAACGCGTCGCGCTCGGTGTCGTGGAGCAGGGTGAAGGCGTGGGCACTCGTACCGACGGTCGGAATGTTGTACCGGAAGCCCGCGGCCAGGTCGGACGTGGTGTCGAAACCGCCGACGTACGCGGCACGGGCCGACGCCACGGCGGACAGTTCGTGCGTGCGGCGCGCGCCCATCTCGATCAGCCGGCGGCCACCGGCCGCGGCCGACATCCGGGAGGCCGCTGCGGCGATCGCCGAGTCGTGGTTGAGGATGGAGAGGATCACGGTCTCCAGCAGCACGCACTCCGCGAAGGAGCCCTCGACCCGCAGGATCGGCGAGCCGGGGAAGTACACCTCGCCCTCCGGGTAACCCCAGATGTCGCCGCTGAACCGGTAGCCGGCCAGCCATTCGAGGGTCGGCTCGTCGACGATGTTCCGGTCGCGGAGGAAGGTCAGCATCTCGTCGTCGAAGTGGAAGTTCTCCACCGCGTCGAGCACCCGCCCCGTTCCTCCGACCACTCCGTACCGCCGCCCCTCGGGAAGCCGCCGGGTGAATGCCTCGAACACCGAGTGCCGGTCCGCGGTGCCGGCCTTCAGTGCGGCCTGCACCATCGTGAGCTCGTACTGGTCGGTGAAGAGTGCGGTCGACGGCACACCGACCCGCCGCCCAAGGTCCGCTGAGTTCATGACACGGATGCTACCCCCTATTTCGTCAAAGTGACGAGATGTAGGGTCCGTTTGTGCGATGAGCCCTCTCGGGTGGCAGCATGGGGTAGGTGAGCGTTGCTGCCCCCGTAGAGATCGAACGTCCCGAATCGGCCGAGGAGACCTCCGTCGTCCCCGAGCCCGATGTCCCCTGGCTGACGCTGGTGCACAACGACCCGGTCAACCTCATGAGCTACGTGACCTATGTCTTCCAGGCGTACTTCGGCTACTCCAAGGACAAGGCCCACAAGCTGATGCTCGACGTCCACCAGAAGGGCCGCGCCGTCGTCTCCAGCGGAAGCCGCGAGGAGATGGAACGCGACGTCCAGGCCATGCACGGCTACGGCCTCTGGGCGACGCTGACCCAGGACCGCAACTAGCCCCGTCGCCGACCCCGCCCCGCCCCTCCTTCCGCCCCACCATCGGAGAATCCATGGCCGGCCATTTCGAGGCCACCCCCGGCGGCGGCGCGGCCGTCGCGCTCGACGAGGTCGAGATCGCCATCCTGCGCTCCCTCGCCATCCAACTGCTGGAACTGATCGGTCCTGGTGACGAACCCGCCGAGGGCGAGGACCCCCTCGCCGCACTCTTCGCCGAGGGCCCCAGCGAACCGCCGTCCGACCCCGCCCTGGCCCGGCTCTTCCCCGAGGCGTACGGCGACGAGGACAAGGAGCTGCGCGAGGCGTCCGCCGAATTCCGCCGCTTCACCGAGAACGACCTGCGCACCCGCAAGCGCGACGACGCCCTCGCCGTCGTCAGGACCCTGGACTCGCTCTCGCCCGCCGCGGACGGCGGCGCCGTACTCAGGCTCACCGCTGAGGAATGCCACCACTGGCTGGGCTCCCTCAACGACCTGCGGCTCACCATCGGCACCCGCCTGGAGGTCTCCGACGAGGACGGCGCCGAGGACGGCTCGCTCTACCGCCTTCCCGACAGCGACCCGCGCAAGCCCATGGTGATGGCCTACCTCTGGCTCGGCGCCCTCCAGGAAACGCTCGTCGAGACACTGATGCCGTAGGTGTTCGCTCAACGGACGCTCAAATCCGAATAACGATCGCGTCACCTGAATGGCCTTTTTTGCTGCGCCTGGAAACGCTTGTCCGCTTTTTCCTGTGGCGTGCGCCACACCATGACTCCCGGCCCCCCGGGGCATACGTGATAAATCTTCACGACCACCCGGGGACGCCACCCCTGTCCCCGGGGGCGCTACACACCGGCCGAACGCCGGCGGCACTCCATCCATATCCGGGGGGATCAGGACCTGATCCGCAGCCTGCGAAGGCGCGGATCAGCGTGGAGAAAGGCGCATCACCCATGACATCGGCGCAGGTCGACAAGGGGCACGCAGGGCAGGAGCCCGCGAATGCCGAAACAACGGGCGAGGGATACCAGCGCGGACTGGGAGCCCGGCAGATCCAGATGATCGCCATCGGCGGAGCCATCGGTACCGGGCTCTTCCTGGGTGCGGGCAAGGCCATCGACCGGGCGGGGCCCAGTCTCATCCTGGCCTACGCCATCGCGGGCCTGGTGATCTTCTTCATCATGCGGTCCCTGGGCGAACTCCTCATGTACCGCCCGGTGTCGGGCTCATTCTCGGAGTACGCCCGCGAATTCATCGGCCCGTTCTTCGGGTTCGTGACCGGCTGGACCTACTGGCTGTTCTGGGTCGTCACCGGAATCACCGAGGTCACCGCAGCCGCCACCTATATGACGTACTGGTGGGACATTCCCCAGTGGCTGTCCGCGCTCGTATTCACGATCATTCTGTTCGGCGCCAACCTGATCTCCGTGAAGCTCTTCGGTGAGCTCGAATTCTGGTTCTCGATGGTCAAGGTCACCGCGATCATCGGCATGATCCTGATCTGCGCCGGCGTCCTCACGATCGGCTTCTCCGACGCAGGGGACACCGCGACCGTCGCCAATCTCTGGAACGACGGCGGATTCTTCCCCGAAGGCATCGGCGGCACGCTGATGACCCTCCAGATCGTGATGTTCGCCTTCCTCGCCGTCGAACTCGTCGGCGTCACCGCGGGCGAGTCCAAAGACCCGAAGACCGTCCTGCCCAAGGCCATCAACACCGTGCCGTGGCGCATCGCCGTCTTCTACGTCGGCGCGCTGATCATGATCCTCTCCGTGGTGCCGTGGAGCTCGTTCGAGCCGGGCGTCTCCCCGTTCGTCGCCGCCTTCGAACAGATGGGCCTCGGCGTCGGCGCCGCCATCGTCAACTTCGTCGTCCTCACCGCGGCGCTCTCCTCCTGCAACTCCGGCATGTACTCCACCGGACGCATGCTCCGCGACCTGGCACTCAACGGCCAGGGCCCCAAGGCGTTCACCAAGCTGACGAAGAACGGCCTGCCGCTCGCGGGCACCTCCTTCTCCGCCGCACTGATGCTCGTCGGCGTCTGGATCAACTACCAGTGGCCGGGCGACGCGTTCAACTACGTCGTCTCCTTCGCGACCATCTCCGGCATGTGGGCCTGGATCATGATCCTGGTCTGCCAGCTCCGCTACCGCGCCAAGGCCGACCGCGGTGAACTGCCGCAGTCCACCTTCAGGGCGCCCGGCGCACCCTTCACCAGCTGGTTCGCACTTGCCTTCATCGGCCTCGTCATCGTCATGATGGCCGTCGACAAGGACGCCCGGATCTCCCTGTACTGCGCCCCGCTGTGGGCCCTGATCCTCGGTGTCTCCTACCTGGTGCTCAAGGCCCGCAACCCCGAGAACACCGCCTTCGTCAAGCGCTGACCACGCCCGGAGGCATTCCCGGACGCCCGGCCGCCCCAACGGCCCCGTCCACCATGTGGGCCCGCCCGTACCACTCCCCGGTACGTGCGGGCCCACATGCATATCCTGAACGCCATGCTGACCATCACCCAGGCGCTGTACGACCAGATCGTCGCGCACTCCCGCGCAGACCACCCCGACGAGGCGTGCGGCGTGGTCGCGGGCCCGGCCGGAACGGGGCGCGCCGAACGCTTCATCCCCATGCTCAACGCCGCTCGCTCGCCCACGTTCTACGAGTTCGACTCGGGCGACCTGCTGAAGCTCTACCGCGAGATGGACGACCGCGACGAAGAGCCCGTGATCATCTACCACTCGCACACCGCGACCGAGGCATACCCCTCGCGCACCGACCTCACCTACGCCAACGAGCCCGGGGCCCACTACGTCCTCGTCTCCACCGCGGACACCGACGAGGCGGGCCCCTTCCAGTTCCGCTCGTACCGCATCGTCGACGGCGAGGTCACGGAAGAGGACGTCCAGGTCGTCGAGGCGTACTGAGCCGGCCCCTGGCTCCCGAACCCCTCCGGAAAAGTCATCTCCCGGACCGGGAACGGGAGTCAGGAGCCGGCCCGCCGCACTCCCGTGCCGGGCTCACCGGCCGGACCCACCTGCGCTCCTGAGCGCGCTGTCCACACAGTGAACACATACCATCCACCATGCGAGATCACACTCGGGTTTCCCGGGTGGGAATCGATACGATGACCGCATGGTTCTCCATGACGTGAGCGACAAGACGCCGGGCATGCTGCTCGTCGCGCGGCTGCACGTCGACCTGTGCAGGCTGTCCAGCGCGATCTGTCCCGGCCGCAGCCTGCCCGTGAGCCGCACGGTCTGAGCCCCGGCCCGAGCGCCACCCACCCGCCCCACCCCCTGCGCGGGGGCAGAAACGCGCGCCCCACGCCACCTCTCCGCATTCGACAGGAGCCCACGCCATGGCCATCGAGGTCCGCATCCCGACCATCCTCCGCACCTACACCGACGGCGCCAAGGCGGTCAACGGCAGCGGGGAGACCATCGCCGACCTGTTCACCGACCTGGAGAGCCGTCACAACGGCATCCGCGAACGCATCGTCGACGCTGGCGAACTCCGCCGCTTCGTGAACGTGTACCTCAACGACGAAGACGTCCGCTTCCTCGACGGCATCAACACCAAGCTGAGCGACGGCGACAGCATCACCATCCTCCCGGCCGTCGCCGGCGGCATGCGCTGATGCGGTACGACACCCCGCTGGCGGCCGTGGGCAACACACCCCTCGTCCGCCTGCCCCGGCTGTCCCCGTCCGACGACGTACGCATCTGGGCCAAACTGGAGGACCGCAACCCCACCGGCTCGATCAAGGACCGCCCCGCGCTCCACATGGTCGAACAGGCGGAGAAGGACGGCCGCCTCACCCCCGGCTGCACGATCCTCGAACCCACCAGCGGCAACACCGGCATCTCACTCGCCATGGCGGCCAAGCTCAAGGGCTACCGCATCGTCTGCGTCATGCCGGAGAACACCTCGCAGGAACGCCGCGACCTGCTCACCATGTGGGGCGCCGAGATCATCCCGTCCCCGGCCGCCGGCGGCTCCAACACCGCCGTCCGCGTCGCCAAGGAACTCGCCGCCGAGCACCCCGACTGGGTCATGCTCTACCAGTACGGAAACCCGGACAACGCGGGCGCCCACTACGCGACGACCGGCCCGGAGATCCTCGCGGACCTCCCCTCCATCACCCACTTCGTCGCCGGCCTCGGCACGACAGGCACCCTCATGGGCGTGGGCCGCTACCTGCGCGAACAGGTCGAGGGCATCAAGATCGTCGCAGCCGAGCCGCGCTACGACGACCTCGTCTACGGCCTGCGCAACCTCGACGAGGGCTTCGTCCCCGAGCTGTACGACGCCTCGGTCCTCACCACCCGCTTCTCGGTCGGCTCGGCCGACGCGGTCACCCGCACCCGCGAACTCCTCCAGCAGGAGGGCATCTTCGCGGGCGTCTCCACGGGCGCCGCCCTGCACGCCGCGATCGGCGTCGGAAACAAGGCCGTCAAGGCCGGCGAAACAGCCGACATCGTCTTCGTCGTCGCCGACGGCGGCTGGAAGTACCTGTCCACGGGCGTCTACACCGCCCCCACGACCGAAGCGGCCATCGAAACACTCCACGGCCAGCTCTGGGCATAACCCCTGCCGACCAAGCACCGGGCGGGCACCGAAACCCCGGCCCGTCCGGCGCTTGAGCACACCGGGAAGGGCCCCACACCCCGCCTCACCGCGACCTGCGCACCCGTGACCACACCCCCGGGTCCACGTCGCCCACCCTCCGCCGGAACCCCCGCACCGCCACACTCCGCGTCTCATCCGGCTCCAGATAGCTCGGCCGCCCCCGCGCATCCCCCACCGTCCCCGGCGCCAGCGCGATCACCCCCGGCCGCTCCGCATGGTGCTTGCTCGTGATCTTGGCGACGACGGCCGTGCCACCCCGTACCGACAGAACGAGACACGGCCGGTCCTTCGACCCGGGCCCGTCCTCGTACGGCACCTCCGCCCACCAGATCTCGCCCGGCCGAGGCAACCGCCCGGCACCGCGCCGCGGCCCCGCCGGCCGACCCGGCGGACGGGCCCGCCCACCCGGACGGCCCCGGCCACCGCGCCCCCGCCCGCCCACCACCGCCACGACGAGAGCGAGCAGTACGACCGCGGCAAGCGCCACCCACCAGGACGTGTTCATACGAACGACCGTACCGGCGCCTTCCATCGAACCGGTGACAGAGCAGGTGAGTTCCCCCACAACGGCAGGCCGCGGAGGAGCGACCAGGTGTTTCGCGCCTTACGCTCGACGAACCGTTCAACGCACCGCTCACCGCACCGCAGGAACCGCACGAACCCTCCCCGTTCCCACGCCTCGGAGGTTCACGCTCCATGAAGCTCACCGTCGTCGGCTGCTCCGGCTCGTTCCCGTCCGCGGGTTCGGCTTGCTCGAGCTACCTCGTAGAGGCCGACGGCTTCCGGCTGCTCCTCGACATGGGCAACGGCGCCCTCGGCGAGCTGCAGCGCCACGTCGGTCTCTACGACCTCGACGCGATCTTCCTCAGCCACCTCCACGCCGATCACTGCATCGACATGTGCGCGTACTTCGTGGTCCGCTACTACCGGCACGACGGCGGACGCCCCGTCCCCATCCCGGTGTACGGCCCCGACGGCACCGAACAGCGCCTGACCACGGCCCACGCCGACACCCCGTCCGACCGGGCGATGAGCGAGGTCTTCGACTTCCACACGCTCAAGTCGGGATCGTTCGAGATCGGCCCCTTCTCGGTGCGTACGGAGCAGCTCTGCCACCCGGTCGAAACCTTCGGCATCCGGGTCGAGCACGACGGCCGGACCCTCACGTACTCCGGCGACACCGGGCCCTGCGAGGCCCTGGACGAACTTGCCGAGGGTGCGGACCTGTTCCTGTGCGAGGCGTCGTTCGTCGACGGCAAGGAAGACATCCCCGACCTTCACCTCAATGGCCGTGAGGCGGGCGAGCACGCCGCGCGCGCCGGAGCCGGGCGCCTCGTCCTCACCCACATCCCGCCGTGGACGGACGCCGCCCGCAACGTGGCCGACGCCCGCGAGGCGTACGACGGCCCGGTCGAGCTGGCCGCCCCGGGCGCGGTGTACGAGGTATAGGGCCTGCGGCACGCAGACGAGGCCCCCACCTTCCGCCGGGAAGGTGGGGGCCTCGTCACATCTGTCCTGGCCGGGCTTACGCCTTGGTCAGGTCCTCGACCTCTTCCTCGGGCTCGCGGCCCGGGGTGGTCAGGTTGAACTTGGTGATTGCGAAGCGGAAGACCACGTAGTAGATCGCCGCGAAGACCAGACCGATCGGGATGATCATCCAGGGCTTGGTCGCCAGGTTCCAGTTCAGGAAGTAGTCGATCGCACCGGCGGAGAAGCTGAAGCCGTGGTGCACGCCCAGACCCCAGGTGACGGCCATCGAGACGGCGGTCAGCACCGCGTGGATCACGTACAGGAGCGGCGCGATGAACATGAACGCGAACTCGATCGGCTCGGTGATACCGGTGACGAAGGAGGTCAGCGCGAGGGACATCATCATGCCGCCGACGGCCTTGCGGCGCTCGGGGCGTGCGCAGTGCGTGATCGCCAGGGCGGCGGCCGGCAGGGCGAACATCATGATCGGGAAGAAGCCGGACATGAACTGACCGGCGGTGGGGTCACCGTGGAAGAAGCGCGGCAGGTCGCCGTGCCACACGCCACCCGCGGAGTCCTTGAAGGAACCGATCTCCTGCCAGGCCACCGTGTTCACGAACTGGTGCATACCGACCGGCAGCAGGCCGCGGTTGACGACACCGAAGACACCGGCGCCGATGGCGCCCAGACCGGTCATCCACTCACCGAAGTTGGTGATGAGGTCGCCGATCGGCTCCCAGACCAGGCCGAACAGGACACCCATGATGGTGCCCACGAAGGCCATGATGATCGGGACGAGGCGGCGGCCGTTGAAGAAGCCGAGCCAGTCCACCAGCTTGGTTCGGTGGTAGCGCTGCCATATGACGGCGGCCAGGAGGCCCATGATGATGCCGCCGAAGACCTTGGGGTCGTTGTACGTCGCCGCGACGTCGACACCCTTGTTGGCCGTCGTGTTGATGACGGCGTCGGAGGTCGGGAACGCGGTCAGCACGTTCTTGTAGACCAGGAAGCCGACCAGGGCGGCGAGTGCGGTGGAGCCGTCGGCCTTCTTGGCGAAGCCGATGGCGATACCGACGCAGAACAGCAGCGGCAGGTTGGCGAAGACCGCGTCACCGGCGGTCGCGAAGACCGTGGCGACCTTGCCCCAGCCGAGGCCCTCGGCCCCGAAGACATCGGGCTGGCCGAGGCGGAGCAGGATGCCCGCCGCGGGCAGCACGGCGATCGGCAGCTGGAGGCTGCGTCCCACCTTCTGCAGGCCCTGGAACAGGCCGGAGCCCCGCTTCTTCGCGGGGGCCGCCGAAGCGGTGGCCGTACTCATCAACTTCCTCCATAGGCAAGGCGCCGCCAGGGACAGGTGCACTTGGGGGGCGACGACTCAAGGAACGCGGCGGGTCAGTGCCGCGTGGTCTGGACCACTCAGTGGTGTAGACCAGTTTTAGCACGGTGAAGGTTAGATAAGGAACCTGCAAATTCCCCTTAATTCGCAGTAGTGCACCCAGCACCCTCAGTGACATGGCGAAGGCCCCCGGACCGCACGGTCCGGGGGCCTTCACGAGGACGCGGGCGAAGCCCGGTGCCTCCTACTTCGTGAGATTCTTCTCGATCTCCTCCTCGACCTCGTCGGGCTCACGCCCAGGGGTCTGGAGATCGAACTTCGTGATTGCGAACCGGAAGATCACGTAGTACACGACGGCGAAGGCCAGGCCGATCGGGATGATCAGCCATGGCTTGGTCGCCAGACTCCAGTTGATGACGTAGTCGATCAGACCCGCCGAGAAGCTGAAGCCGTCCTTCACCCCGAGCGCCCACGTCACCGCCATCGAGACACCGGTGAGCAGCGCGTGGATCGCGTACAGCAAGGGTGCGACGAAGAGGAACGAGTACTCGATCGGCTCGGTGATGCCCGTCACGAACGACGTCAGACCGACCGAGACCATCAGGCCGCCGACCGCCTTGCGCCGGTGCGGCTTCGCGCAGTGGTAGATCGCCAGCGCCGCCGCCGGCAGCGCGAACATCATGATCGGGAAGAATCCCGTGGTGAACTGACCGGCCGTCGGGTCGCCCGCCAGGAAGCGGTTGATGTCACCGTGCACGACGGTGCCGTCCGGCTTGGTGTAGTCACCGAACTGGAACCAGACGAACGTGTTGAGGAACTGGTGCAGGCCGAACACCAGCAGCGCGCGGTTGGCGATACCGAAGATGCCGGAACCCAGCCAGTCCAGGTCCACCAGCCATTCGGAGAAGTCGACCAGCCCGTCACCGATCGGCTGCCACACCCAGGCGCACAGGGACGCGAAGGCCAGACCGACGAACGCCATGATGATCGGGACGAGCCGGCGTCCGTTGAAGAAGCCCAGCCAGTCGACCAATTTGACCCGGTGGTACCGCATCCAGAACCAGGCCGACATCAGGCCCATGATGATGCCACCGAAGACACCGGGGTTCTGGTACTCGGCCGCCGTCACCGTCGCGTCTCCGTCGACGCAGGTGCCGAACCACGTGCCGCCCGACGTGAACGTCGAACCCGGGGCGCAGTCCACCGGGAACGCGTGCAGCACCGAGTAGTAGACGAGGAAGCCGGTCACCGCCGCGAGCGCCGTCGAACCGTCCGACTTCTTCGCCATGCCGATGGCGACACCGACGCAGAACAGGAGAGGCAGACCCAGCCCGGAATCGAGCAGCGCGCCGCCCGCCGCCGCGAACACCTTGGCGACGTTCGTCCAGCCCAGACCGTCGTCACCGAAGACGTCCGGCTGACCGAGCCGGTTGAGGATGCCCGCCGCCGGAAGCACCGCGATCGGCAACTGGAGGCTGCGGCCCATCTTCTGCAGCCCCTGGAAGAGGCCGCTCCACCACTTCCGCGTCGGCACTGCTGCGCTGCTGGAGCTCATCGGCATCCTCCCGGAACACGCCTGGTTTGGCGGTTGTTGCAAACTGGTGTAGACCAGTCGCGGTACGGTGCGGGCCCGCTCGGAAGACAGGGCGCCGGTGATCGTCATCATTCGTGATCAGCCGGAAACGCGCCTGCGAAGTTGGGCCAACCGTGCGTTACCGTGACGAAACGGACCCACGGTGGGCCGCTCACAGCACGCAAAGACCAGGGAGTAGGACATGGCCAGCAAGGCTGAGAAGATCGTCGCCGGGCTCGGCGGCATCGAGAACATCGACGAGATCGAAGGGTGTATCACCCGCCTCCGCACCGAGGTCCACGACGCCAGCAAGGTCGACGAAGCCGCGCTCAAGGCCGCCGGAGCGCACGGCGTCGTCAAGATGGGCACCGCGATCCAGGTCGTCATCGGCACCGACGCCGACCCCATCGCCGCCGACATCGAAGACATGATGTGACCCGCTGACACCGGCTCACCCCACCGGCCGCCGCCCCCCACACCCGGGGAACGGCGGCCGGTCCCGTGCGCCCACGTACGACCATTAGGCTGCCCCCATGTCTCGCATCGACGGCCGCACCCCCGAACAGCTCCGCCCCGTCACCATCGAACGCGGATGGAGCAAGCACGCCGAAGGGTCGGTACTCATCTCCTTCGGCGACACCAAGGTCTTCTGCACCGCCTCCGTCACCGAAGGCGTCCCGCGCTGGCGCAAGGGCAGCGGAGAAGGCTGGGTCACCGCCGAGTACTCGATGCTGCCCCGCTCGACCAACACCCGCGGCGACCGCGAATCCGTACGCGGCAAGATCGGCGGACGCACCCACGAGATCAGCCGGCTCATCGGCCGCTCCCTGCGCGCCGTCATCGACTACAAGGCACTCGGCGAGAACACCATCGTCCTGGACTGCGACGTCCTCCAGGCCGACGGCGGCACCCGCACGGCCGCCATCACCGGCGCCTACGTCGCCCTCGCCGACGCCATCGCCTGGGCCCAGACGAAGAAGATCATCAAGGCCGGGCGCAAGCCGCTGACCGGCACCGTCTCCGCCATCAGCGTCGGCATCGTCGACGGCACCCCCCTCCTCGACCTCTGCTACGAGGAGGACGTCCGCGCCGACACCGACATGAACGTCGTCTGCACCGGCGACGGCCGCTTCGTCGAGGTCCAGGGCACCGCCGAGGCCGAGCCCTTCGACCGCAAGGAACTCAACGCGCTCCTCGACCTCGCCACCGGCGGCTGCGAGGACCTCACCGCAATCCAGCTCGAAGCCCTCGCCCGCACCCTCGGCGAGTAAAGAAGCAACCAAGAACACACCACACAGCGTCGTTACGAGTACGGGCGCACGGGTCGAACCGTGCGCCCGTCCACGTAGCAACCCCCCGGGGAGGGACCGCACCATGGCCACGCGCCACCACCGTCACCACCGCATCGCACTCGCCGTCACAGCCACCCTGCTGACCCTCACCACGGCCGTCGGCTGCAGCGCCCTCGACAAGGCACTCGACTGCGTCCAGACCGCCGACGCGATCGCCACCAGCGTCGGCAAGCTCGAACAGGCCATCTCCACCGCCGCCGACGACCCGACGCAGGCGTCCGAAGCCCTGGACGAGATCGACAGGGAACTGAAGAACCTCGGCGACAAGACCGACAACGCCGACCTCAGCAAGGCCGTCGACGACCTCCAGGCCGGAGTCACCAACGTCCGCGGCTCCATCGAATCCGGCGACGCCACCCCCGACATCACCCCGGTCACCGACGCCGCCGCCGAGATCGGCAAGGTCTGCACCCCGTAGGGACCCCGCTCCACCCGGCGATAATCGACGCATGACCCGCCTCATCCTCGCCACCCGCAACGCCGGGAAGATCACCGAACTCCACGCGATCCTCGCCGACGCAGGACTCACCCACGACCTCGTCGGCGCGGACGCGTACCCCGACATCCCCGACGTCAGGGAAACCGGCGTCACCTTCGCGGAGAACGCCCTCCTCAAGGCCCACGCCCTCGCCCGCGCCACCGGCCACCCGGCCATCGCCGACGACTCCGGCCTCTGCGTCGACGTACTCGGCGGCGCCCCCGGCATCTTCTCCGCCCGCTGGGCCGGCACCCACGGCGACGACCGGGCCAACCTGAACCTGCTCCTGGCCCAGCTCGCCGACATCGACGCCCCCCACCGCACCGCTTACTTCGCCTGCGCGGCAGCCCTGGCCCTCCCCGACGGCACGGAACGCGTGGTCGAAGGCCGCCTCCTGGGCACCCTGCGCCCCACCCCGTCCGGCACGAACGGCTTCGGCTACGACCCGATCCTCCAGCCGGACGGCGAGACGCGAACGTGCGCGGAACTGACCCCAGCTGAGAAGAACGCGATCAGCCACCGGGGCAAGGCGTTCCGGGCGCTGGTGCCGGTGGTGCGGGAGCTGGTGGGCTGAGACCTTCTGCGAACGCCACAGGCCCGGTTCAACAAGGCGTGAGCCATGGACCGGGCCTGTTCGCAAAGTGCGCGAGGAGGGACTCGAACCCTCACGCCACTAGGACACTGGTACCTAAAACCAGCCTGTCTTGCCAATTCCAGCACTCGCGCGCGTTGGCAGTCTACAAGGGGAGGGCGCGTACGCCAGAAGGAGTCAATCGGCGACCGTCTTGGTTCGGCGCCGGTTGCGACACCATGTCTCGGTCAGCGCGTGGCAATTCGGGCACGGATAGCGCAGGTTTTCAGCCCGATTGTCGAGCCAGTCGCCACTGATGTGGTCAATCTGGAGTGTGATCGACTGCCCCAGCCACTCGCCGGTGCTCCCGCACGATGCGCACTGGTAGGGAACGCCAATCTCTTGTAGCGCTCGGTGAAGGCGTGGGCGGTTTGCGCGCGCGGATCCCGAGGGCATAACCACGAGCGTTTTCAGCGCGATCGGTTGAGGTTCGTGTACCCGGGCGGCGCCCCAGGAGCGACGCTTGAAATGGCTCGTGTCGAGCTTCAGCTGAAGGACTTTGCGCCGGACACGTCGGTGATTCGTGTCGTTCACCTCGAGGCTGAGCGTGCGCATGACCTCGGCGTAACTAGTGGCCTCTGGTACCGCTGCCCGCAACGCGTCCTCAGGGATCGTGAGGCGAGCGTTACGGAAGTGGGATGTGTCGATGCCCCTCCTCCGGAGCATCGACGCCACTGCCGCCCGTGACTGGCCGTCGTCGGGAACTCCGAGTGCCCGCGCCACCCCGCGAACGCTTTCGGCGGAGGTGGCGGCCGCCTGTAGTTCCTCGGTGGTGAAGAGCAGGCCAAGCTGGGGGCGATTCATACCGGGGAAGTGGCTGACATCGATCCCTGCGGCTGCGATGCGGCGGGCTATGTGGGACAACGTGCCCGTTGCGGGCGGCGCACCCAGCTTGAGGACGACCTCGCGCAGCGACGATGACGACGCGGCGGCAGCGGCGATCGACGCATCCGGGTACTTCCGCCAGGGACTGCGCTTTTTGAAGTGACTGGTGTCGAGCCCGAGGCCGGCCACCTTTTCCTGGAGTACGCGGCGCCGGCCGCCACTCTTCTTGAGGCCGAGACGTCGCATGAGGTCGGTCCAGTTGGTCGACTCGGCCACCGCTGTCGCCAGCCTCTGCCCGTCGTATGCGTCAGGCACGTCGACCACGCCCGGGAAGCACCGAAGAGCGGTTCAGTGCCACTACTCGACGGCTGCCTCGTGAGGTGTCGCCTACGGCGCTGCCTCCGCACCATCGCACCGCGTCGTTGCAGTTCGTCGTCTCGCGGGCTGCCTCTTCGGGCAGCTCGCGGGTGTACCTGGCCGGCATGTTCCCCTCCGCATCCGGCCGCGCGTTTGCGGCCTCGTACGGAGCAACGAACCGTTAATCGGATGGTCACGTCCGGAATGCGATGGGATGCGGAAGGGCCCGCACCGCTTCTCGGGGACCGAGAACGGTGCGGGCCCGTCCGCGTACAGATCGGGTCCCAACTTGGGGTCCGGGGAGGGCCCG
>NZ_JBHXQO010000002.1:429332-470771 GCF_042717135.1 Streptomyces sp. NPDC058620 | reverse complement strand
TGATATTGTGCCGGTGGGCCCGTCCCAACAGGCGTGGTCCGGGCCCTCCCGTCATGTCCGGGTCTCCGGCGTGGGATCAGCGGCGGTGCTGCGAGTCCGCCACCGTCACCTCGACGCGCTGGAACTCCTTGAGGTCGCTGTAGCCCGTGGTGGCCATCGCGCGGCGCAGCGCGCCGAAGATGTTCATCGAGCCGTCAGGGGTGTGCGAGGGGCCCGTGAGGACCTCCTCCGTCGTCCCGACGGAGCCCAGGTCCACCAGCTTGCCGCGCGGCACGTCCTCGTGGACGGCCTCCATGCCCCAGTGCCGGCCGCGGCCGGGCGCGTCCGTCGCACGGGCCAGCGGGGAGCCCATCATCACGGCGTCCGCGCCACAGGCGACGGCCTTCGGGATGTCGCCGGACCAGCCGACGCCACCGTCCGCGATCACGTGCACGTACCGGCCGCCCGACTCGTCCATGTAGTCACGGCGCGCCCCGGCCACATCGGCGACCGCGGTCGCCATCGGGACCTGGATGCCGAAGACGTTGCGCGTGGTGTGCGCCGCGCCGCCGCCGAAGCCGACGAGGACTCCGGCCGCGCCGGTGCGCATCAGGTGGAGCGCCGCGGTGTACGTGGCGCAGCCGCCGACGATCACCGGGACGTCCAGCTCGTAGATGAACTGCTTCAGGTTCAGCGGCTCGGCGGCGCCCGAGACGTGCTCGGCGGAGACCGTCGTACCGCGGATGACGAAGATGTCCACGCCCGCGTCGACGACCGCCTTGGAGAACTGGGCGGTGCGCTGCGGGGAGAGCGCGGCGGCGGTGACGACACCGGAGTCGCGCACCTCCTTGAGGCGCTGCCCGATCAGCTCCTCCTGGATGGGAGCGGAGTAGATCTCCTGGAGCCGGCGGGTCGCGGACTCGACGGGCATCTCCGCGATCTCGTCGAGGAGCGGCTGCGGGTCGGCGTGCCGGGTCCACAGCCCTTCCAGGTTGAGAACGCCCAGGCCGCCGAGCTCGCCGATCCTGATGGCGTGCTGCGGGGACACCACGGAGTCCATGGGGGCGGCCAGGAACGGCAGCTCGAACCGGTAGGCATCGATCTGCCAGGCGATCGAGACCTCCTTCGGGTCCCGCGTACGACGGCTCGGGACGATGGCGATGTCGTCGAATGCGTACGCCCGGCGGCCGCGCTTGCCGCGCCCGATCTCGATCTCAGTCACGATGGTGTGGCCTTTCCCTCTACGTCTGCCATGCCAGTATCCCCGACACACGTCGGAGGGGCGGCCCCGGGAACCCCCCGGGGCCGCCCCTCGGGCGACGGTGCGGCTACTTCCTGCTGTAGTTCGGCGCTTCGACCGTCATCTGGATGTCGTGCGGGTGGCTCTCCTTGAGACCCGCCGAGGTGATCCGTACGAAACGGCCGTTGTCCTGGAGCTCCTGCACCGTCCGGCCGCCGACGTAGAACATCGACTGGCGCAGACCGCCGGTGAGCTGGTGGACGACCGCGGAGAGCGGACCCCGGTAGGGGACCTGGCCCTCGATGCCCTCGGGGACGAGCTTCTCGTCGGAGGCGACGCCCTCCTGGAAGTAGCGGTCCTTCGAGAACGACTTGCGGTCGCCCCGGGTCTGCATCGCGGCGAGCGAACCCATGCCGCGGTACGACTTGAACTGCTTGCCGTTGATGAAGAGCAGCTCGCCCGGCGACTCCTCGCAGCCCGCGAGCAGCGAGCCGAGCATCACGGTGTCGGCGCCGGCCACGAGGGCCTTGGCGATGTCGCCGGAGTACTGGAGGCCGCCGTCACCGATGACCGGGACACCGGCCGCCTTGGCGGCGAGCGATGCCTCGTAGATCGCGGTGACCTGCGGGACGCCGATGCCGGCGACCACACGGGTGGTGCAGATGGAACCGGGGCCGACGCCGACCTTGATGCCGTCGACGCCCGCGTCGATCAGTGCCTGGGCGCCGTCACGGGTGGCGATGTTGCCGCCGATGACATCGACCGAGGAGTTCGACTTGATCTTGGCGACCATGTCGCCGACGAGCCGGGAGTGACCGTGGGCGGTGTCGACGACGATGAAGTCGACGCCCGCCTCGACGAGTGCCTGGGCCCGCTCGTAGGCGTCGCCCGCGACACCGACGGCGGCGCCGACCAGCAGCCGGCCTTCCTTGTCCTTGGCGGCGTTCGGGTACTTCTCGGCCTTGACGAAGTCCTTGACCGTGATGAGGCCCTTGAGGATTCCGTGGTCGTCGACCAGCGGAAGCTTCTCGATCTTGTGGCGGCGCAGCAGCTCCATGGCGTCCACGCCGGAGATGCCGACCTTGCCGGTCACGAGCGGCATCGGGGTCATCACCTCGCGCACCTGGCGCGTACGGTCCGGCTCGAAGGCCATGTCACGGTTGGTGACGATGCCGAGGAGCTTGCCCGCCGCGTCGGTGACGGGGACACCGCTGATGCGGAACTTGGCGCAGAGGTCGTTGGCCTCCATGAGCGTCGCGTCCGGGTGCACCGTGATCGGGTCGGTGACCATGCCGGACTCGGAGCGCTTCACCAGGTCGACCTGGTTGGCCTGGTCGGCGATGGAGAGATTGCGGTGCAGCACGCCCGCGCCGCCCTGACGGGCCATGGCGATGGCCATGCGCGCCTCGGTGACCTTGTCCATCGCCGCGGACAGCAGTGGGATGTTCACCCGGACGTTCTTCGAGATGTACGAGGAAGTGTCGATCTGATCGGGCGCCATGTCGGACGCGCCCGGCAGCAGCAGCACGTCGTCGTATGTCAGCCCGAGCGTCGCGAATTTCTCGGGCACTCCGTCGACGTTTGCAGTCATGACACCTTCCCCAAATGGCCTTGATCGGTGCGGATGTCCATGCTAACGGGCTTCCGGGGTGTCTCATTCCACGATCAAGATCGGTAAGTGGTTCTGTACGTTCCTACGTGCTCGCGGGCGGACGCGCCTACTGTCCCGCGAGGGCGCGCAGCCTGCTCAGTGCGCGGTGCTGGGCGACCCGGACGGCCCCCGGGGACATCCCGAGCATCTGTCCGGTCTCCTCCGCCGTCAGTCCGACGGCGACCCGCAGGACCAGCAGTTCACGCTGGTTCTCCGGGAGGTTGGCCAGGAGCTTCTTGGCCCAGGCCGCGTCGCTGCTGAGCAGGGCACGCTCTTCCGGGCCGAGCGAATCGTCGGGCCGCTCCGGCATCTCGTCGGAGGGCACGGCCGTCGACCCGGGGTGCCGCATGGCGGCGCGCTGGAGGTCGGCGACCTTGTGACCCGCGATGGCGAAGACGAAGGCTTCGAAGGGCCTGCCGGTGTCCTTGTACCGCGGCAGCGCCATCAGCACCGCGACACACACCTCCTGCGCCAGGTCCTCCACGAAGTGACGGGCATCACCGGGCAGCCGGTTCAGCCGGGACCTGCAGTAGCGCAGCGCGAGGGGGTGGACGTGGGCCAGCAGATCGTGGGTGGCCTGCGCGTCGCCGTCGACGGCGCGGTGCACCAGAGCACCGATCACCGTTGTCTCGTCATCGCGCATCGAACCATGGTGCCTTGACGCCGCCGGATCCGCGGCACCGCGTCCTGAGTTGTGCACCGAAGCGTTATGAGCGGGTGCGCCGGATGTCATGTCCTGCGCCCTCCCCTTCCGCTCGACCGAATCGTTCCCGAGGAACTCCACGTCTCAAGAATGCGGCATCGGCCGGGAAGCGTCACATATCGCTGGTCGGAGCGGCCGGATCACGGGCCCGCCGCCCCGCCGTCCCCGTCACCCCGCCCGCTGGTGTGCGGACGGGGGCGGCTTCGGCTACCGGCCCCGGCCCGGTGTCAGCGGACCAGGCCCCAGCGGAAACCGAGCGCCACGGCGTGCGCGCGGTCCGAGGCGCCGAGCTTCTTGAAAAGACGCCTCGCGTGCGTCTTCACCGTGTCCTCGGAGAGGAAGAGCTCCCGTCCGATCTCCGCGTTGGACCGGCCGTGGCTCATGCCTTCGAGCACCTGGATCTCACGCGCGGTGAGCGTCGGCGCCGCACCCATCTCGGCTGACCGCAGCCGACGCGGGGCGAGCCGCCACGTCGGATCGGCCAGGGCCTGCGTCACCGTGGCCCGCAGCTCGGCGCGCGAGGCGTCCTTGTGCAGATAGCCGCGGGCACCGGCGGCGACCGCGAGCGCGACACCGTCCAGGTCCTCGGCGACGGTCAGCATGATGATCCGGGCCCCGGGGTCGGCGGAGAGCAGCCGCCGGACCGTCTCCACACCCCCGAGACCGGGCATGCGTACGTCCATCAGAATCAGATCCGAACGATCGGCCCCCCACCGGCGGAGCACTTCCTCGCCGTTGGCCGCAGTCGTCACACGCTCGACACCGGGCACGGTGGCAACCGCGCGGCGGAGCGCTTCTCGGGCAAGCGGGGAGTCGTCGCAGACGAGGACGGATGTCATGACCGTCCTCCGCAGCTGATGCGCGTCACCTTGAGCCTCCAGGCTGATACAAGTCGTCACCTGTGCGATTGACCCCCTCGGACATCTGCCCGAGCTCGTTCTTCGTCAACCGCCTCCGCACTCTCAACGATGGTCACTCGAAAGAGTTACGGGTCGGAAGGTCGAGTTCGGCACTCTACGTGAGGGGCCGTACACGGAGGAGAGCGGCGCAGATCATCCAGGCGTCAACGAAAACTTCACCCAAAGGTATGCCCCATTTAGCGTATTTTCTTCCCTTTTAGTGGTGTCTGTGGCTAGATTCGCAATCAGTCATATTTACATCTACTAACACCGTAGATGTACGGTCGGGACTCCGGTCACCGACGATCCACAACGGTCGAGGATGCCGTTTCCGACTCAGCACGGTTTCGAGGGGACAAGCAATGGCAGATTTCTCCCGCCTTCCCGGACCCAATGCAGACCTGTGGGACTGGCAACTGCTGGCCGCCTGCCGAGGGGTCGACAGCTCACTCTTCTTCCACCCGGAGGGTGAGCGCGGGGCGGCTCGGAGCGCTCGCGAGACCTCGGCGAAAGAGGTGTGCATGCGCTGCCCGGTACGGGCCGAGTGCGCGGCACACGCGCTGGCGGTACGGGAGCCCTACGGAGTGTGGGGCGGCCTGACCGAGGACGAGCGCGAAGAGCTCATGGGCCGGGCGCGCAACCGGCTGATCACGGCGGCCCACTCGGGCGCCACGGCCGGCCCCGGGCATGCCTGACACCGGCGCCCCCACCCAAAACAGAGAAACGTTTCTTCGCAGGCGTTCCCCATACAACCACCGAAGCGGGGCAGTCCCGGATCAGCCGGAGCTGCCCCGCTTCAGCGCGCGGCGGCCCGGGAGAGTTCGTCGAGGGTGGCCGCCACGGCGGGCACCTGGGCCAGGTCCGGAAGGGTCAGCGCGACGATCTCGCGTTCGATGGCCGGTTCCACCGTGACCGTACGGGCGCCCTTCGGGCGCACCGACTCGATGGCGAGCTCCGGCAGGACGGCCACGCCGAGCCCCGCACCCACCAGTCCGATCACCGCCGGGTAGTCGTCGGTGGCGAAGTCGATCCGGGGAGTGAAGCCGGACGCCTCGCAGACCTCCACGAGCTGACGGCGGCAGCGCGGGCAGCCCGCGATCCACGGCTCGTCGGCCAGTTCCGCGATGCTCACGGAGTCGGCGCCCGCCAGCCGGTGCCCCTCGGGGACCAGGCCGATCAGCCGGTCGGCCAGCAGGGGGCGCACGACCAGGTCGTCCCACTCGCCGCCGGACGCCCCGTAGCGGAACGCCAGCGCGATGTCGCAGTCACCGTCCCGGAGCATCTCCACCGAGCGGGGCGGCTCCGCCTCGACCAGCGAGACCCGGGTGCCGGGGTGGGCGGCGCGCAGGGCCGCGAGCGCGCCCGGGACCAGGGTGGAACTGCCGCTGGGGAACGAGACGAGCCGGACCCGGCCCGCCCGCAGCCCGGCGATCGCCGCGACCTCCTCCTCGGCGGCGGTCAGCCCGGCGAGGATGCCCGACGCGTGGCGCACCAGGGCCTCGCCGGCCTGGGTCAGCCTCATCTCGCGGCCCGTACGGATGAGCAGCGTGGTGCCCGCCGACGCCTCGAGCGCCTTCATCTGCTGGCTGACCGCGGGCTGGGTGCAGCCCAGTTCGCGCGCGGCCGCGGAGAACGAACCGGTAGTGGACACGGCGCGCAGGACTCGGAGATGACGGGCTTCGATCACTCCTCCACCATAAGCGAATCTTGGAGCGTGGGCGAATAAATGGCGTGCGGCTTTGAGTGGCGGCTCGCTAGCGTGTACGCCATGAAGCTGCTGACCGTGAACCTGGGCCGCCCCAGGACGTCCGAACACACCAATGGTCCCGGGGGCGTCACCGGGATCGACAAGCGCCCGGCCGACGGCCCCGTACACGTGGCGGACCCTGGACCCAAGGGGACCGGCGGCAGCGGTCTGGCCGGTGACACGGTGTGCGACATGCGGCACCACGGGGGCACGGACCAGGCGGTGTACGCCTTCGCGCGCGAGGAGCTCGACGCCTGGGAGACGGTGCTCGGCCGGGACCTGGCCAACGGTGAGTTCGGCGAGAACATCACGACCCGGGGGATCGATGTCAGCGGGGCGCGGATCGGAGAGCGCTGGCGGATCGGCTCCCGTCTCGTCCTGGAGGTCACCACGGGCCGCATTCCGTGCCGTACGTTCGCGGGTCACCTCGGCGAGAAGGGGTGGGTCAAGCGGTTCACCGGGCAGGCCGCGCCCGGCGCGTATCTGCGGGTCGTCGAACCGGGGACGATAAGCGCCGGGGACCCGATCGAGATAGTGCACCGGCCGGACCACGACGTCACCGTGTCCCTGGTGTTCCGCGCCGTCACGACCGAGCGGCACCTGCTGTCCCAGCTGCTCGCGGCCGGGGACGCGCTGCACCCGGAGGCACTGCGTGACGCACGGGCGTACGTGGAGAAGCACGGGGTCTGACGGCTGACGGTCCGTAGGGGGCGGCTCAGGGGCCGGTCAGGGATGCGCCCCATGCCCTGGCCGGCCCCCGGGCGGAACCCTGGGCAGCATGGAAAAGGCCAGGGGACGACGGTGGTTGGTACGGACGCTCATCACGCTGGGAGTGGTGGCGGGCGTGTTCGTGGCGGCCGTCGGCGGCGTGTTCGCCTGGCTGTGGACCGGCGCCGATGTGAGCACGGTGGGAAAGGTCCGCTTCGCCAACCGGATGGCCGTGCCCCCGCTGGCCGGGTCGACCGTCGACAAGGACGGCACCCGGGTCTTCGATCTGCGGATGCAGACGGGGGAAACGGAGTTCAAGGACGGGCGGCCCACCCCGACCTGGGGATTCAACGGCGGCTATCTGGGGCCGACACTGCGCGCGAGCCGCGGCGAGCAGGTGAAGGTCCGGGTGAGGAACACCCTGGACGAGGCATCGAGCGTGCACTGGCACGGGATGCACCTGCCCGCCTCGATGGACGGCGGACCGCACCAGATGGTGCCTGCGGGCGGCGACTGGGCCCCGCGCTGGACGATCGGCCAGCAGGCGGCGACGCTCTGGTACCACCCCCATCCGCACGGCAGGACCGAGCGGCACGTCCAGCGCGGGCTGGCCGGGATGTTCCTGATCGACGACGAACGGTCGAAGCGGCTCGCGCTGCCCAGCAGGTACGGAGTGGACGATCTTCCGGTCGTCGTCCAGGACGTGACGTTCGACGGGGCGAAGCTCGACCACGGGCGCTTCTTCCTGGCCAATACCGGATTCCTCGGCGAGCAGACCCTGGTGAACGGCACCCTCGACCCGTACCTGGAGGTCGGCGACGAGCTCGTACGGCTGCGCCTGCTGAACGCGTCCACGGCCCGCGTCTACACCTTCGGATTCGACGACGACCGCTCGTTCGGCCTGGTCGGGACGGACGGCGGACTGCTGGAGAAGCCCGCCACCATGAACCGCGTACAGCTCTCCCCCGGCGAGCGCGCCGAGATCGTCGTACGCGTGCGTCCGGGTGAGCGCACCGTGCTGCGCAGCCATCCGTGGCGCCATGGGAACGGCTGGGAGAAGCGGTTCAACGGGGGCGACGACTCCTTCGACGTACTGGAGCTGCGCGCGGCGAAGACGTTGCGGACGTCGCCCGCCCTGCCCGCGGCCCTGGGTGCACCGGAGCTGCCCCGGGCGGAGGATTCGGTACGCGGCCGGCACTTCGAGCTGCTGCAGTCGGGGATCAACCGGCGCCCGATGGACATGGGCCGGATCGACGAGACGGTCGTCCGGGGCACGACGGAGACCTGGACCCTGCGCAACGGCGGCGACGTGACCCACAACTTCCACGTCCACGACGTGCAGTTCAGGGTTCTGGCCGTGAACGGGAAGGAGCCGGAGCCCGCGCTGCGCGGCCGCAAGGACACGGTCGCGGTGCCCATGGGTACGACGGTGACCATCGTTCTGCGGTTCGACGGACCGGCCGATCCCGACACTCCGTACATGTACCACTGCCATCTGCTGCGGCACGAGGACGAGGGAATGATGGGCCAGTTCGTGGTTGTCGACGAGGGACAGCGGGCGGGTCGGCCTCCCGCGCACGCGGGGCACTAACGTGCCGCGTATGACGACTGCACTGATTACGGGCGCGACGGCGGGGATCGGGGCCGCTTTCGCGCGGCGGCTCGCGGGCGAGGGACACAACCTGGTGCTGGTGGCCCGTGACACCGAGCGGCTGCGGGTACAGGCCACCGAGTTGCACGACCGGCACGGCATCGAGGCCGAGGTCCTGACCGCCGACCTCTCCGAGGACAAGGGGATCGCGGCGGTCGAGGCCCGCCTCGGGGACCGCCACCAGTCCGTCGACCTCCTGGTCAACAACGCCGGATTCGGTAACAAGGGGCGCTATCTGGAGGTCCCCATGGCCGATGAGCTGGCGATGCTGAAGGTGCACTGCGAGGCCGTGCTGCGGCTGACGTCCGCCGCCGCGGCCGGGATGAAGGAGCGGGGGCGCGGCGGAGTGATCAACGTGGCGTCCGTCGCGGCCTTCGTGCCGCGCGGGACGTACGGGGCTTCCAAGGCGTGGGTCGTGCAGTTCACCCAGGGGGCGGCCAAGGACCTGTCCGGGTCGGGGGTGCGGCTGATGGCGCTGTGCCCCGGGTTCGTACGGACGGAGTTCCACGAGCGCGCCGGAATGGGCACGGGCAGCATCCCCGGCTGGATGTGGCTCGACGCGGACAAGCTGGTGACGAGCGCGCTCGCGGACCTGGCGCGCGGCCGGACGGTGTCGGTGCCGGACGCCAGGTACAAGGCGCTGATGGGGCTGGTGAAGGTGACGCCTCGCGGCCTGCTCGGAGGGGTCACCTCCAGGACAGGCCGCAAGTACGGTCCTCAGTAGTCCGGCAGGGCGGCAGTCCGGCAGGGCGTCCTTACGGAAGCCCGGGGCCTTCGCAGGCGCCCCGGTTTCTCACAATTCCTCCGTACGGAGAGTCCGAGTCGGGTCGGGCAGGCATCGCCAGGAATCCTGGACTCGGACTGATCGAACGTCAACGAAAAGCACTTGAATGATCGAAACTCCCGTCGTTCGATCATCGTGGTCTAGGGTCGGGGACACACACGTCGAGGGGACTGCTGTCGTGCGCGAAAGTGCTGCTGAACGTCATGACCGCCTGCTGGGGCTGGTACGGGAACGGGGCTCGGCCCGCGTCTCGGAACTCGCCTCCCAGCTGGGGGTCTCACCCGTCACGGTGCGCCGGGACGTGGAGGACCTGGCGGGCCGGGGCCTGCTCGACCGGGTGCACGGTTCGGTCTCCTGGCCCCAGGACCGTACGGCCCCTGCACCCGGCTCCGCGGGCGGTGCGGGCAGTGGGCTGGTCCTCGGCATGCTCGCGCCCTCGGCGACGTACTACTTCGCCGAAGTGATCCGCGGGGCGCACGAGGCCGCGGCCCGCGCCGGGGCCCGGCTGATCCTGCGGATCTCGGACTACCGGCCGGAGGAGGACCACGCCCGCACCCAGGGCCTGCTCGCCGCCGGTGCCGAAGGGGTGCTGATCGCGCCCGGCTGGCGGCGGCCCGGCGACCCGGCGGCGTACGGCGACTGGATCGCCTCACTGCCCGTGCCCACGGTGCTGCTCGAACGGCAGCCCGCCGCCGGCTCGCCCCTGGACGCCCTGGACCGGGTCTGCTCCGACCACCGGCACGGAGTGCTGCTCGCCCTGCGCCACCTGGTGAAACTGGGTCACGGGGCTCCGCTGCTGATGGCCCGCGCCGATTCGCCGACGGCCGTCACGGTGCGGTCCGGGTACGAGGAGGCGCTCGCCGTGCTGGGGCTGCGCGCCCCGCAGGACGTGATCGGTTCCGTACCGGCGGACCAGGCGCCCGACGCCTTCGAGGAGGCCGTACAGGCCCTGCGCGAGGCGGTCGTCTCCGGGGTGGCGACCGCCGCCCTGATCCACAACGACGTGGACGCGATCCAGGTCGTGCAGCGCCTCGCCGAGCTCGGCGTCCGGGTGCCGCAGGACCTGGCGCTCATCGCCTACGACGACGAGGTGGCGGCGCTCGCGGACACCCCGCTCACCGCCGTGGCCCCGCCGAAGCGGGAGGTGGGAAGGCATGCGACGGAACTGCTGGTGGAACGCCTCACGCAGACCGGGGAGCCCGGCACCGTACCGCCCCGCCGCCACCTGACACTGCTCCCGCAGCTCCGGGTGCGGAGCTCCTGCGGGGACCCCCTGACGTAACCTCCGCCGCCACTTCCGTACATAACCGTTCTGATCTTTTTTCGATCAATCAATCTTTCGCTCTTGACTTCGGTCACCACTGGTTCAAGGATCACGGCCAACGCCCCATGTCGCCGCCTGTTCAGGAGCCTCGCTGTGAGCCGCAGTTGGAGCAGAACGTCCCACGTCGTCCTCGGTGCCGCCACCGCCCTCGCCGTTCTCACGGCGTGCGGCGGCAGCGGTGAGGACGAAGCCGCACCCGGAAGCGACGGCAAGCCCGTCAGCATCACCTTCTGGGGCTGGGCGAAGGGATCGAAGGAGGTCGTTGACGCGTTCAACGCCTCGCACAAGGACATCAAGGTCGTCTACGAGGAGATCCCGTCCGGTAACGCGGGCGGCTACGCCAAGATCTCCAACGCGGTCAAGGCGGGCAACGCGCCCGACCTCGTCAGCATCGAGTACCCGCAGCTGCCCGAGTTCGTCAGCCAGGGCTCCGTCCAGGACATCAGCGCGTACGTCACGGACGACATCAAGAAGAAGCTGCTGCCGCAGGCGGTGGAACTGACCACGCTCGGCGGCAAGAACTGGGCCGTCCCGTTCGACGCCTCGCCGCAGGCGTTCTACTACCGCAAGGACCTGTTCGAGAAGTACGGCGTAGAGGTCCCCACCACCTGGGACGACTTCCGCAAGGCCGCCGAGAAGGTCAGGAAGGCCGACAAGAAGGCCCGCATAGGCACCTTCTTCCCGGATGACCCGACCACCTTCCAGGCGATGGCCTGGCAGGCCGGGGCCCAGTGGTACAAGGCCGAGGGCGACACCTGGAAGGTGAACACCACCGACGAGGCGACGACCAGGACCGCCGACTACTGGCAGGGCCTGATCGACGACGACCTGATCAGGGCCAACGCCTCGTTCAGCCCGGAGTGGACCAACTCGCTCAAGAACGGCGGCACGGTCGGCTACCTCGGGGCCGCCTGGGGCGCCGGTGTCCTGAAGGGCACGCTGCCCGAGCAGAGCGGCAAGTGGGCGGTCGCGCCGATGCCCAGTTGGGACGGCACACCGGCGAGCGGCATGCTCGGCGGGTCCACCTTCGCCGTGTCGAAGAACAGCAAGAAGGCCGAGGCAGCCGTCGAGTTCGCCACCTGGATGTCGACCACGCCGGAAGGCATCAAGGCCCGTATCGCATCCGGCACGTCGAGCGCCTTCCCGGCCGCGGCCGAGCTGCGCCCGGTGGCCAAGGCCGCCTTCGACGCGAGCTACTACGGCGGCGCGGACATCTACCAGGTCTTCGAGGGTGCCGCGACGTCCATCCGGCCCGACTGGGCCTGGGGACCGACGACCGGCACCTCCAACACGATCATCAAGGACCAGTTCGGCAAGGTCGCGAGCGGAGACACGACGATCGCCGAAGCGGTGAAGGCCGGCCATGACGCCACGGTCACCGAGCTCAAGAAGCGCGGCCTGAAGGTCGAGGACGCCGGCTGATGAAGCGCGCCCGGACAACCAGAGCCGCCGCAATCCTGCTGGGCCCGTTCTTCGCACTGTTCACCGTGGTCATGGTGGTGCCGATCGGTTACGCGGTCTGGCTCAGCCTGTTCACCGAGAAGCAGTCCGGACTGGGCTTCGGCGGCACCGAGACCGTCTTCAGCGGCCTCGACAACTACGCGGCGGCGCTGGGCGACCGGGCCTTCCGCGAGGGCTTCGTCGTCCTGCTCGGATACTGCCTCTTCTACATTCCGCTGCTGCTCGTCGGAGCTCTCGCGCTCGCTCTGCTGCTGGACTCCACGCTCGCCCGCGCCCGCCGGTTCTTCCAGCTGGCACTCTTCCTTCCGCACGCAGTACCGGGCATCATCGCCGCGCTGATCTGGGTCTACCTCTACACACCCCAGCTCAGCCCGGTGGTCAGCGCCATGGAGTCCGGGGGAATCGGCTTCGACTTCTTCTCCCCCGACGGCGCCCTTCCCTCCATCGTCAACATCGCGCTGTGGGAATGGCTCGGCTACAACATGGTGATCTTCTACGCCGCGCTCCAGGCCGTCGACCGCTCCGTACTCGAAGCCGCCACGGTGGACGGCGCGGGCGCCTGGCGGATCGCCTTCTCCATCAAGGTTCCGCTGATCCGTGCCTCGGTCGCGATGGTCGCCCTGTTCACGGTCATCGGCTCGCTCCAGCTCTTCACAGAGCCGCTGATCCTCGCCAAGGGGACCGGCTCCGCCGTCTCCTCCACCTGGACGCCGAACATGTACGCGTACACCGCGGCCTTCGAACGCAACGACTACGGGCTCGCCGCCGCCGCCTCCATCCTGCTGGCCCTCACCGCCGCGCTGCTGTCCTTCGTCGTCACCCGCTTCACCGGACGCAAGGGCAGGAAGGCATGAACCCCTCAGCTCCCCCGAACCGCTGGATGTCGAAGACCGCGGTCAACGGCTTCCTGATGCTCGCCGTCGTCTACATGCTCTTCCCGCTCGTCTGGCTGGTCACCGCCGCCACGAAGGACACCGGCGATCTGCTCGCGGGCAACGCCTTCTCCTTCGACGGCTTCAACCTCGGCGAGAACCTGTCGAACCTCGCCGCCTACGGCGACGGCATCTACTTCCGCTGGTACGTCAACAGCCTTCTCTACGCGGGCGGCGGCGCGCTCGTCTGCTCCCTGATCTGCGTCGCCGCGGGCTACGCCTTCGACAAGTACGAGTTCCGGGGCAAGGAGAAGCTGTTCGCCCTCGTCCTGATGGGCGTACTGGTCCCGACCACCGCCCTCGCCCTGCCGATGTACCTCCTGGCCTCGAAGACCGGGCTGGTCAACACCTACTGGTCGGTGCTGATCCCCGTACTGGTCAACCCGTTCGGCGTGTATCTCGCACGGGTCTTCTGTGCGGGGTACATCCCCAACGAGGCGCTGGAGGCCGCCCGGATCGACGGGGCGGGTGAGCTGCGCACCTTCTGGTCGATCGGTCTGCGCATGGTCATGCCGGGCTTCGTGACCGTCTTCCTCTTCCAGTTCACCGCGATCTGGAACAACTTCTTCCTCCCCCTGGTGATGCTGTCGGACCGCGAGCTCTTCCCCCTGAGCCTCGGCCTGTATTCCTGGAACACCAACACCCATGGCGAGCCGAGCTTCTACCCTCTCGTCGTCACCGGTTCCCTCCTCGCCGTCATCCCCCTGATCGTCGCCTTCGTCTCACTGCAGCGGCACTGGAAGGCGGGACTGACGGCCGGAAGTGTCAAGTGACCGTCAGGCGAGCCTAAGAGGAGTCGAGTTCCACCATGCCCCACGCCACTGACAACCGGCCCCGCGCGCTGCTCGCGATGGGACCCGGCATCGCCGGCCGGCTGTTCGCCGAACGCCACCGCACCCGGCTGGCCGCCCTCACCCGGACGGACCCCTGCCTCGTCGCCCACGATCTGGCCGCCCCCGGTCCGGAGGCGGCCGCCGCGCTCGCCGAGGCGGACGTGCTCCTCACCTGCTGGGGCGCCACCCCGCTGACCGCGGAGATCCTGGCCGCGGCCCCTCGGCTGCGCGCCGTCGTGCACGCGGCCGGGTCCGTCAAGCACCACATCACCGACGCCTGCTGGGAACGCGGCATCGCCGTCACCTCGGCGGCCAACGCCAACGCCCTGCCCGTCGCCGAATTCACGCTCGCCGCGATCCTCTTCGCCAACAAGCGGGTCCTGCACGCCGCCCAGCGCTACCGCGCCTTGCGGGCCGACCACGACTGGCTCCAGGACCTCGGCGCGAGCGGCAACTACCGCCGTACGGTCGGCATCGTCGGCGCGTCCCGCATCGGCCGCCGGGTGATGGAACTGCTGCGCCCGTTCGACCTGGACGTGCTGCTGTACGACCCGTACGTCTCCCCCGCCGAGGCCGCCGCTCTCGGGGTGCGGACGGCGACGCTGCCGGAGCTGTGCGCCCGCAGCTCGGTCGTCTCCGTCCACGCACCCCAACTGCCCGAGACGCGCCACCTCATCGGGGCGGCGCAGCTGGCGCTGATGCCGGCGGGGACGACGCTGATCAATACGGCGCGCGGTTCGCTGGTCGACGAGGACGCGCTGCTCCCGGAGCTGGTGAGCGGCCGGCTGCACGCGGTGCTCGATGTGACGGAGCCCGAACTTCCGGCCGCGGATTCGCCGTTGTACGACCTGCCGAACGTCCTGCTCACGCCCCACATCGCCGGCTCACTGGGCAACGAGCTGCACCGCATGGCGGATCAGGCGCTGGACGAGCTGGAGCGCTTCGCCGAGGGCCGCCCGTTCGCGGACCCGGTGACCGCGGAGGTGCTGAACCACTCCGCGTGACGGGCCCGCGAACGCACCGAGGCCCGGTACCCCCGCGACGGGGGTACCGGGCTTCAGTGGTGTGCCGGGCGCGTACTAGTGGGAGTGACCGTGGCCGTGACCGGCCTCGGCCTCGTCATCGGCCGGCTTCTCGACGACCAGGGTCTCGGTCGTGAGCAGCAGCGACGCGATGGACGCGGCGTTCTCCAGGGCGGAGCGGGTGACCTTGACCGGGTCGATGACGCCGGCCTTCACCAGGTCGCCGTACTCGCCGGTCGCGGCGTTGAAGCCCTGGCCCTTGTCGAGCTCGGCGACCTTGGAGGTGATGACGTAACCCTCGAGGCCGGCGTTCTCGGCGATCCAGCGCAGCGGCTCGACGGCGGCGCGGCGCACGACCGCGACACCCGTGGCCTCGTCGCCGGTCTTGCCGAGGTTGCCCTCGAGGACCTTGACGGCGTGGACCAGAGCGGAGCCACCACCGGAGACGATGCCCTCCTCGACCGCGGCGCGGGTCGCGGAGATGGCGTCCTCCAGACGGTGCTTCTTCTCCTTGAGCTCCACCTCGGTGGCGGCACCGACACGGATCACGCACACGCCGCCGGCCAGCTTCGCGAGGCGCTCCTGGAGCTTCTCGCGGTCCCAGTCGGAGTCCGTGGAGTCGATCTCGGCCTTGATCTGGTTGACCCGGCCCTTGACGTCGGCGGAGTCGCCGCCGCCGTCGACGATGGTCGTGTCGTCCTTGGAGACGGTGACGCGGCGGGCGGTGCCCAGCACGTCGAGACCGGCCTGGTCGAGCTTGAGGCCGACCTCTTCGGCGATGACGGTCGCACCCGTGAGGGTGGCGATGTCGCCGAGCATGGCCTTGCGGCGGTCACCGAAGCCCGGGGCCTTCACCGCGACGGCGTTGAAGGTGCCGCGGATCTTGTTGACGACCAGGGTCGACAGGGCTTCGCCCTCGACGTCCTCGGCGATGATCAGCAGCGGCTTGGAGCCACCCGTCTGGATGACCTTCTCCAGCAGCGGGAGCAGCTCCTGGATGGAGCCGATCTTGCCCTGGTGGATCAGGATGTACGGGTCGTCGAGGACGGCCTCCATACGCTCCTGGTCGGTCACCATGTACGGGGAGAGGTAGCCCTTGTCGAAGGCCATACCCTCGGTGAACTCGAGGTCCAGACCGAAGGTGTTGGACTCCTCGACGGTGATGACACCGTCCTTGCCGACCTTGTCCATCGCGTCCGCGATGAGCTCGCCGACCTGCGAGTCCTGCGCGGAGAGCGCGGCCACGGCGGCGATGTCGGACTTGTCGTCGATCGGGCGGGCGGTCGCGAGGAGCTCCTCGGACACGGCCTTGACCGCGGCGTCGATGCCCTTCTTCAGGGCGGCCGGGGAGGCGCCCGCGGCGACGTTGCGCAGACCCTCGCGGACGAGCGCCTGGGCCAGGACGGTGGCGGTGGTGGTGCCGTCACCCGCTACGTCGTTGGTCTTGGTCGCCACCTCCTTCACCAGCTGGGCACCGAGGTTCTCGAACGGGTCGTCGAGCTCGACCTCGCGCGCGATGGTGACACCGTCGTTGGTGATGGTGGGAGCGCCGAACTTCTTGTCGATGACGACGTTGCGGCCCTTGGGGCCGATCGTCACCTTGACCGTGTCGGCAAGCTTGTTGACGCCGCGCTCAAGGGCGCGACGGGCGTCCTCGTCGAACTTCAGAATCTTCGCCATGGGCTGTTGCCTGTCCTCTCAAACGAACTGCGCCCCTGACCACCCGGCTAGTTATTTCGCGGGGGCCAGGGGCGCAGAACAGAAACAAACGTGGGTGAATTACTTCTCGATGATCGCGAGCACGTCGCGAGCCGAGAGGACGAGGTACTCCTCGCCGTTGTACTTCACCTCGGTGCCGCCGTACTTGCTGTACAGGACGACGTCGCCGGTCTTGACGTCGAGCGGAAGACGCTCGCCGTTCTCGAAGCGGCCCGGGCCCACGGCCAGGACGACGCCCTCCTGGGGCTTCTCCTTGGCGGTGTCGGGAATGACCAGGCCGGAGGCCGTGGTCTGCTCGGCGTCGAGCGGCTGGACCACAATGCGGTCCTCAAGCGGCTTGATCGCAACCTTGGAGCTGGTGGTCGACACGATCCGGTCTCCCCCTTCGGAGATCTCACGGGGTTTAACAGTCTTTGGGGTGGCGACCAGGTCGATCCGTCGTCGCGGGTGCCGGACCTGCCCTGTCGCACGGTGATGCTGGCACTCTCCAGTGGGGAGTGCCAGCACTGAGACTATGACCGCGATTAGCACTCGGTCAAGCGGAGTGCCAATTCACCACCCCTGCGTGGCGGACGCGCCGCCCTCCCGTGTCAGACGTAGTCCTCCAGCCTGGCGACCGCGTAACCCTTGTCCGTGACCGTCTTCATGACCCGCCGGATCATGTCCGGCATGGAGCCCTTCCAGTCCTCGCGCCCCCGGAAGTGGGTGAGGATGATGTCGCCGGGGTGCAGGTCCCGGTCCCACTCACGCCATTCCATGTGGTCGGGGAACGCCTCGGACGCCCACAGCGGCACGGCCTTGATGCCGCAGGACTTGGCGATGCGCAGGGTGTCGCGGTTGTAGTTGCCGTACGGCGGCCGGAAGAGCGTGGGCCGTTTCCCGAAGTGCTTCGCCATCATGTCCTGCTGGCCGCAGATCTCCCGCTCCTGCTCGGCATAGGACAGGCCGGGCATATAACGGTGGTTCAGCGTGTGGTTGCTGAGGACGACACCGCGGGCCTGCATCTTCTTGAAGTAGCCGTAGTCCTCGTTCACCACGTAGTCGCTGAGGAACGCGCTGTACGGGATGTCCAGTTCCGTCATCATCCGCAGCAGCGCGGGGTCCTTCTCGGCCCCGTCGTCCATCGTCAGGAAGACGATCCGCTCCTTGGTCGGCACAGTGGTGAAGACGGGCGGGAGCGCGTCCCCGCCGGTGACTTCGAATCCCTTGCGGGTGGTGATGCGCGGCTTGACGGCCGGCGGTTCGGGAGCGGTCAGCGGAATCTTCGCCAGCCCCCACTTCTTGGCCGCGGCGACCCGCGCGGCCTGCTTCCGCCGCATCTTCTCGGCGTACACGGACAGCGCGCCGGCCGGCGCCGCCTTCAGTGCGGGCGGGCCCTCCTGACCGGTGGCGGGCGATACCGGCCGCTTGGCGCCGGTGGCGCTGTCCGCGCCGTCTGCGGCGCACCCTGAAGCGACGGCGGTGGCGAGGAGGGCGATCAGGGCCGTACGGACCGGCCCACGGACGAGGCGGCCTGATCTGCGCCACGTCATGGCGAATTGTCCCTTTTGTCGTACTAGCTGCATGGCGCCGCATCCTGCCAGGACGCGCCCGGACGCCGGGACCGACACCGCCGCCGGGCCCGCCCGGTCCCCCGGCTGGCTCACAATGGGCCGGGTGAACGCTCTCCCCACGCCCGACGCGCCCGACCCGCTCGCCGCCTTCCACGCGCTCCGCACCCCCGAGGGCGCGGCGCTCCTGGCCGAGCTGCGCGACCACGACCCCGCCCGGGAACTGGCCACCGCGACCCGCCTGCGCCGCGGCCACCCGGCCGGCCTGGTGTCGGCGGCCCTGGGGCAGGCCCGGCTGCGGCAGCGGGCGGTGGCGAAGTTCGGGGCCGAGGACGCGTACCGGATGTTCTTCACTCCCAACGGTGTCGAGCAGGCGACCCGCACCTCGGTCGCCGCGTACCGGGCGCAGCGGTTCGCCGCCCTCGGGGTGCGGAGCGTGGCCGATCTGTGCTGCGGGATCGGCGGTGACGCGATCGCCCTCGCGCGTGCGGGCATCGCGGTACTGGCCGTGGACCGCGATCCGCTGACCGCCGAGGTCGCCCGCGCCAACGCCGCGGCGCTCGGCCTGGAGGGGCTGATCGAGGTGCGCTGCGCCGATGTCACAGAGACCGACACCGCACCGTACGACGCGGTCTTCGTCGACCCGGCCCGGCGCGGCGGACGCGGCCGGATCTTCGACCCGGAGGCGTACTCCCCGCCCCTGTCCTGGGCGACCTCGGCCGCGCTGAAGGCCCCCCGCGCCGCGCTGAAGATCGCCCCCGGCGTCCCGCACGAGGCGATCGGACCGCGGGCCGAGGCCGAGTGGATCTCGGACGGCGGCGATGTGAAGGAGGCGGTGCTCTGGTTCGGCGAGGGCTTCACGCCCGGCTCGTTCCGGGCGACGCTGCTCCCGGCGGGCGCCACCCTGACGGCCCCGGCTCCGCTGCCCGCCCCGCCCGTCGGGCCAGTCGGCCGCTATCTGCACGAACCCGACGGCGCCGTCATCCGCGCCCATCTGGTCGCCGACATCGTGGACCGGTGCGGCGGGCGGCTGGTCGACGAGACGATCGCGTACGTCACGAGCGACGAGCCGTACGCGTCCCCGTACACGACGGCGTACGAGATCACGGACGAGCTCCCCTTCAACATGAAGAAGCTCAAGGCCCTGCTGCGGGAGCGGAAGGTCGGCGTCCTGACCGTCAAGAAGCGCGGCTCCGCCGTCGAACCGGAGGAACTGCGCCGCAAGATGAAACTCCAGGGCCCGAACGCGGTGACCGTGTTCCTGACCCGGGTGGCCGGGGCTCCTACGATGCTGGTCGGTCAGCCCCTGAAGCGGCCCTGACCGGCGCTTCCACGGGCGTCCCGACGATGACCCGGAGCACCCAGCGACGGTGCGCGAACGCCTTGACGACGCCGATCAGCCCGGTCAGCCAGCAGATGAGGCCGAGCCCCATGAGCAGGGCCACCTCCCCGTACGTCTCCTCGCCCGCCTCCGCGCCCGCGGGGACGACCACACACGTGTACAGACCGAGGGCGCACAGCGCGAAGGACGTCAGCATCCAGACGAGGCTGACGCCGGGAATCCGCAGCCGCGGGTCCCCCGCCGGGTCGCGGTCGAGCGCGCCCCACTGGACGAGCAGCCGGCGGACCTGCCGGTCCCGGGCGAGTCCGACGGCGACGAACGCGACCGACGGCACCAGCAGGCAGGCACCGAGCGCGAATCCGACCATGCCCAGCATCGCGGCGAACGGATCGTCGGGCTCCTCGAACGAGACGATCGCCCCGCCCACGAACGACCAGCCGAGCGCCGCCAGCATCCCCCACAGCCACAGCATGGCGAGCCGCGCGTGCCCCAGGTGCATCCTGACCAACTCGCCCAGAACCACGGCCCGGTCGGCGAGCATCGCCTGCCGGCCGGGCCAGGAGCGCAGCTCCACGGGTGGCGGGGGCGGGGGCAGCGGTGAACGGCGTGGCATGCCCCAGACACTACCGACCGGTCACGCACGCGGGGGTGACGGGCCGTGAACAGCCGTGCAGGGTGGACCTCATGGTGAAAAGGGTCGCGGTTCTCTCGGACGTCCACGGGGCACTGCCCGCACTCGAAGCGGTACTCGCCGAACCCGATGTGTCGGCCGCCGACCGCATCGTGCTGACCGGGACATCACGGCGGGCCCCCAGCCCGCCGAGGTGCTCGACCTGCTGACGGGCCTCGGCGAGCGGGTCGTGTGGGTCAGCGGGAACGCCGACCGCGAGCTGTTCGAGTACCGGCGCGGTGTCCGCGCCTCCATCCCCTGCCCGGTCAGCACCTGGGCGGCCCGTCAACTGCGCGAGGACCACCTCGACCTGCTCGGCCGACTGCCGCGTACGGCCGAGCTGACGCTCCCCGGCCTCGGCCGGGTGCTGTTCTGCCACGCCACCCCGCGCGACGACGAGGAGACCGTCCTGGTCGATTCGCACCTCGACCGCTGGGACGAGGTCCTCAGCGGCCTCGACGACGAGGTGGGCACGGTGGTGTGCGGCCACACGCACATGCCGTTCGTCAGGCTCGCCCACGGCCGCCTGGTGGTCAACCCGGGCAGCGTCGGCATGCCGTACGGGCGCCCCGGAGCGCACTGGGCGCTGCTCGGCCGGGGGTCGAACTGCGGCGTACGGAGTTCGACGTGGAGGCCGCCGTGGCGCGCGTCGGACGGGAGTCCGGCTTCGAGGGGGCCGCCGAGTGGGCCGGCACCTACCTCCGGGGACGGATCACCGACGCCGACGCGCTCGCGGCCTTCGGGCCGGGGGACGGACGCGGCCAGGGCCTGTCGTAGGGACCCCGCCCGGAACTCCCCGCGCGCGTGCTCAGGCGTCCCGGAGCGCCTGGATGTCCAGCTTCCGCATGCCGAGCATCGCCTTCATGGCCCGCTCCGCCTTGGCCGGGTCCGGGTCGGACAGCGCCTCGGAAAGACCGCTCGGGACGATCTGCCAAGACAGGCCGTACCTGTCCTTGAGCCACCCGCACTGCCCCGTCTCACCGCCTTCGGAGAGCGCGTCCCACAGACGGTCCACCTCGGCCTGGTCCGCGCAGTCCACGGAGAGCGAGATGGCCTCAGTGAAGGGGAACTGCGGGCCGCCGTTGAGGGCGGTGTACTCCTGGTCCGCGAGCCGGAAGCTCACGGTCATGACCGAGCCGTTCTCTCCCGGGCCGGCCGGCCCGTAGCGGGTCACGTCCAGGACCCGCGAGTCCCCGCCGAATACGGAGACGTAGAAGTTCGCCGCCTCCTCCGCCCGGGTGTCGAACCACAGGAACGTAGTGATCTTCTGCATGGTCTTCTCCTCGCCGGGAACGCCGAAAGGCAGATGCTCCGGAACTCCGGAGCACCGCCGGATGCTCTCGGAAGGTAGACCCGCCGCGCCCCCGGAACTCATCGCGACACCCGGTCGGCGCGCGCCAGGAGCAGCGTCCTCTCCTGCTCGTTGCGGGTCAGCTCCGCCGCCCGTGCGAACTCCGCCCGCGCCTCCTCCCGCCGCCCCAGGCGCTCCAGCAGATCGCCCCGCACGCTCGGCAGCAGGTGGTACGCCTTGAGCTCCGGCCCCGCCGCCAGCGCGTCCACCAGGGCGAGCCCCGCCGCCGGTCCCTCGGCCATGGACACCGCCACCGCCCGGTTCAGCTCCACCACGGGGGACGGAGCGAGCGCGGCGAGGTGCCCGTACAGCGTGGCGATCGCGGTCCAGTCCGTGTCCTCGTACGTCACCGCGTGCGCGTGGCAGGCGGCGATCGCGGCCTGCAGGGCGTACGGCCCCGTCGCCCCGCCAACCGCGCTCGCCCGCGCCAGGGCCGCGAAGCCGCGCCGGATCAGCAACTGGTCCCAACGCGACCGGTTCTGGTCGGCGAGCAGCACCGGTGCGCCGTCCGGCCCGGTCCGCGCGGCGGCGCGCGACGCCTGGAGCTCCAGCAGCGCGACGAGCCCGTGGACCTCGGGCTCCTTCTCCATCAGACCGGCCAGCACCCGGGCCAGCCGCAGAGCGTCCTGGCAGAGGGCCGGGCGCAGAAGATCGTCGCCCGTGGTCGCCGCGTACCCCTCGTTGAAGATCAGGTAGATCACTTCGAGTACGGAGTCGAGGCGGGCGGCGCGGTCGGGGCCGTAGGGCACCTCGAAGGGGACGCCCGCCCGGCCCAGCGTCCGCTTCGCCCGCACGATGCGCTGGGCGACGGTCGCCTCGGTGGCCAGGAACGCGCGGGCGATCTCCTCGGTACTGAGGCCGCCGAGGAGGCGCAGCGTGAGGGCGATCCGGGCCTGCGTGGAGAGCACCGGATGGCAGGAGGTGAAGATCAGCCGCAGCAGGTCGTCGTCGATGTGGTCCGGATCGGCGGGTTCCGGCGGCGGTACGTCCTCCAGGGCCCGGCCGACCTCCGCCAGCTTGCGCGCGTAGGTCTCCCTGCGGCGTACGAGGTCGATCGCCCGGTGCTTCGCGGTGGCCATGAGCCAGGCGCCCGGCCGGTCCGGTACCCCGGAGACGGGCCATTGCTCCAGCGCGGCGAGCAGGGCGTCCTGCGCGATTTCCTCGGCGATTCCCACGTCGCGCACGATGCGGGCGGTTCCGGCGATGATCCGTGCCGATTCGATCCTGTACACGGCTTCGACGGCACTGCGTGCTTCTGTCACGGCCACCCATCAGAGCAGCCGGGGGCCGGGGCGGCAAGGACCTGCCGCCCCACCCCTGCGCCCGTCAGCCTTCGGCGATCTCGCGGATCTCGGAGGTCACGGTCCAGTGGGCCTCGTGGACCGCCAGGAAGCGCTTGGTCCACTCCAGGATCTCGGCCTTGTCCTTGGCCTGGATGATCGCGTAGCCGCCGACGACTTCCTTCGTCTCGGTGAACGGCCCGTCGGTGACGGTGAACTCGCCGTTGGACCAGGTGACCCTGGTGCCCTGCGCGGTCGGGGTGAGCCCTGCCGTGTCCAGCAGGACACCGGCCTTCGTCATCTCCTCGATCAGGGCGCCCATGCGCTGCATCAGCGCTTCGCTCGGGCCTTCGGCCGGGGCGCTGTTCTCGTCGATACGGACCATCGTCAGATAGCGCGGCACGGTGACTCCTCGGGTCGGGGCGGGCTGTTTCCCCGCCTCACACTCGTACGTCGAACGGGCACGCCCCGGATCGACACCCTGGCGGATTTCTTTTCCGGGGATTTTCAGCCGACGGACTCGAAGCGCCACCGGTGCACCGGCCGCGCGATCAGTTCCGCGTCCGGCTCGGGGAGTTCGGGCAGCTCGTCACCGTAGGCGCCCTCCCACCAGGTGATGACGAGCACCCGGTCCTGCGGGGCGCGCAGCAGCTCGCGGCGGACCGGCTCGCGGGCCAGCTCCGCCGACCGGGCCCGCGCCCACTCCAGCAGCTCGGCGCCCCGGCCCTCGGTGGCCCGGGCCTCCCACATCAGCGCGACGGCCGGACCGCTCATGAGTAGAGGTTGTCCTTGCTGATCTCGTGCACGTGATCGTGGTCATGGGCATGGGCGCCCGGCACGTGGGTCTCCGTCACCGGCAGCGAGGAGTCAGCCGACAGCTCCAGGTCCGAGGCCGGCCGGTTGCGGGCCACCATCTCGGCGCCCAGTGCGGCGACCATCGCCCCGTTGTCCGTGCAGAGTCCGGGGCGGGGCACCCGCAGCCGGATACCGGCCCGCTCGCACCGCTCCTCGGCCAGGGCCCGCAGCCGCGAGTTGGCCGCGACACCGCCGCCGATCATCAGGTGGTCGACGCCCTCGTCCTTGCAGGCACGGACCGCCTTGCGGGTGAGCACATCCACGACGGCCTCCTGGAAGGACGCCGCCACGTCCCGTACCGGGACCTCCTCGCCCGCCGCACGCTTCGCCTCGATCCAGCGCGCAACGGACGTCTTGAGCCCGGAGAAGGAGAAGTCGTACGCGGGGTCGCGGGGACCGCTCAGACCGCGCGGGAACGCTATGGCCTTCGCGTCGCCCTCCTTCGCCAGGCGGTCGATGACCGGTCCACCGGGGAAGCCGAGGTTCAGTACCCGGGCGATCTTGTCGAACGCCTCGCCCGCCGCGTCGTCGATGGTCGCGCCGAGCGGCCGGACGTCGTTGGTGATGTCCGGCGCGAGCAGCAGCGAGGAGTGCCCGCCGCTGACCAGCAGCGCCATGGTCGGTTCGGGGAGCGGGCCGTGCTCCAGCTGGTCGACGCAGATGTGCGAGGCGAGGTGGTTGACCCCGTAGAGGGGCTTGTTCAGCGCGTACGCGTACGCCTTGGCCGCCGAGACCCCGACGAGCAGCGCGCCCGCGAGCCCGGGACCGGCCGTGACCGCGATGCCGTCGAGGTCGCGCGCGCTGATCCCGGCGTCCTTCAGGGCGCGTTCGATGGTCGGGACCATCGCTTCCAGGTGGGCACGGGAGGCGATCTCCGGGACGACACCGCCGAACCGGGCGTGTGTGTCGACGCTGGAGGCGACGGCGTCCGCGAGCAGGGTCGTGCCGCGCACGATGCCGACCCCGGTCTCGTCGCAGGAGGTCTCGATGCCGAGTACGAGCGGTTCGTCAGCCATCAGTCAGTCTCAGTTTCTTGTACGGGCTCTTGTCCGTGCTCTTGTACGTGGAGGCGCATGACGAGCGCGTCGATGTTGCCGGGCTGGTAGTAGCCGCGCCGGAAGCCGATCGGCTCGAAGCCGAAGCGTTCGTACAGCTTCTGCGCGCGGGTGTTGTCGACCCGGACCTCCAGGAGCACCGTGGAGCACTCGAAGGCCGTGGCGTGCTTCAGCAGATCGGTGAGGAGTTCGGAGCCGAGGCCGCCGCCCCAGTGGTCGCGGGTGACGCCGATGGTCTGGACGTCGCCGAGGTCACCGGCGGCGGCGAGTCCCGCGTATCCGACGATCCGGCCGGTGGCCGGTTCCTCGGCGACGACATAGCGGCGGGTGGCGCCGGGGCCGCGGGCGTGGGCCAGTTCCGACCAGAACATCCCGGCCGACCAGGCGTCCTCCGGGAACAGCTCGTGTTCGAGCTCCAGCACCGGGGCGATGTCCCACCAGCGCATCTCGCGCAGCACCGCGGTCACGGTCGCCGCGCCTGCCCCTTGGATCACTTCGGTCACTTCGGGGTGACCACCTTGTAGTTCTTCGGCACCTGGGCGTCGGGCCTGCGCAGATAGAGCGGCTGCGGCGGGAGCAGTTCCTGCCCGGCGGCGAGGCGCTCGGCGGCGAGGGCGGCCAGTGCGCCCGCCGACACGTGTTCGGGCTCCCGGGCGTCGGGGAACGCCTCCGGGTAGAGCACCGCGCCCGCCCCGACGACGGGCAGTCCCGCGAGCTGTGCGGCGATATCGGCGGGCCGGTCCACGGCGGGGTCACCCGTGCGGGTGCGGAAGTCCTCGTACCGCGCCCAGTAGACCTCCTTGCGGCGGGCGTCCGTGGCGACGGCGAACGGCCCCTGGAGGCCGGCGAGCCCGGCGGCGTACGCGAGCCCGTCCAGGGTGCACAGCCCGTGCACGGGGACGGAGAGCGCGGAGGCGAAGGCGGCCGCCGTCACCAGGCCGACGCGGAGGCCGGTGTAGGGGCCGGGGCCGACGCCCACGACCAGGCCGGTCACGGCGTCGAGTGTCACCCCCGCCTCGGCAAGGACCCGGTCGACGGCGGGCATCAGCAGTTCGCCGTGCCTTCGGGCATCGACCTGGCTCGTCTCGGCGACGACGGCTGAGCCGTCGTGCAGGGCGACGGTGACGGCGGGGGTGGCGGTATCCACGGCGAGCAGGAGCACACAAACAGCCTACGGCTCCGCCGACGGGGTCACCGCGCCCGTACGTCGTCCCGGTCCGCCCCGCCCCGGCTGCTACCGTCACCCGGTATACGTGTGTACGACATAAACGCTTGTACGACATACGCCGGATGGCAGGCGAAAGGGGAGCTCAGGTGGCAAGGGGCAGCTCGGGAATCGTGGCCGGGCTCACTGCGGCGGCTGTTGTCGCGGTCAGTTTCCTCGCCTACCAGGCGTCGGCCAGCGCACCGGACTCGGTGGCGGTCCCCAAGCCCTCGGCCTCCACCAGCGCTTCGGCCCAGCCCTCCCAGAAGCCGAAGCCGGCGACGGCGCCGCTGGCGGTGCCCGAGGAATCCGGCACCGGGATGCGCGTCGTGTACGCACTGAAGGACCGGCGGGTCTGGCTGGTGGACGCCAAGGGGCAGGCGGGCCGGACGTTCACGGTCATGCCGAGTCCCGTGAGCCCGCTGCCCGGTGTCTACCAGGTGGGCTCGCGCACCGGCAGCGTCAAGGGTTCGGACGGCGTGATGATCGAGCACGTCGTGCGCTTCACGAACGTCGACGACGTGGCCATCGGCTTCAGCGCCGCCCAGGACGGCACGCTGGCGAGCCCCGACCCGACGTCGAGGACGGGCGGGGTACGGATGAAGCGGGCGGACGGCGACGCGATGTGGACGTTCGCGACGGTCGGCGTCAAGGTCGTCGTCGTTCCGTAGCGGTACGCGGCGGTCTCCGCCGGTCCGCGGGCACACGATGGTGGTCTCCGCCGGTCCGCGGGCACACGACGGCGTCAGGACGGCCCGTAACCCCGCACGACGGTCCCAGCGGCCGTAGCGGTGCGCGGCGGTCTCTCAGGCCGCGTCGCGCCGGCCGGCCGGCCCCGGCCGCTCCTCGTGGTCCGCCTCTTCTCCGCCCTCGCGCTCCTCGCGCGGAGGCGTGGAGACCGCCGAAGCGGCGGCGCAGGAGGCCAGCAGATCCTTCATGGACACCGTCGACGACGGCCGCGCCTGCGGCGACGGCTGCTGCACTTCACGCTCGGGCGTCGGCATGGATGCCTCCTGGGGCTCCGGTGGAAGGCGTGGTTAGGTAGACCTAACCAAGTCTTCTCTCCATGTGAACACGCCTGCGGCCCCGCGCGCAACAATTTACCGACGGCCTGTCGGAAAGTCTCGCTCGGGAACCCGTCCGGAGCCCCGGGACCGGCCCGCTACCCCTCCGGGGCCAGTTCCGCCCGCAGCCCGGCCCAGCGCGGCCCGATGCCCACGAGCGTCACCGTGCGCCGCTCGTCGTCCGTGTCACCGACCGCGCGGTCGATGACCACCCGCAGGCGGTCCTCCGACAGCTCCTCGACCTTGCCGTCGCCCCACTCCACGACCACCACCGAATCCGGCAGCGACACATCGAGGTCCAGGTCCTCCATCTCGTCGAGCCCGCCGCCCAGGCGGTACGCGTCGACATGGACGAGCGCGGGACCGCCGGCCAGCGACGGGTGCACCCGCGCGATCACGAAGGTGGGCGAGGTGACGGCGCCCCGCACCCCGAGCCCCGCACCGAGCCCCCGGGTCAGCGTCGTCTTGCCGGCCCCCAGTTCGCCCGAGAGCATCACCAGGTCACCGGGGGCCAGCACACCGGCGATCCGGCGGCCCAGGTCCTGCATCTGTTCGGGTGACTCGACGGCCACGCCCAGGGTGACGGTGTCCGGCTCGGAGCTCTCCGCCGCCGGACTTTTCTGCACTGCTTCCATGCCGGTCAACGTTAGACGGTCGGAGCCGTCGTCGGCACGGCACCGATGCGAACCAGCAGGTCCGCGAGGCGCTCGTTCACCACCTCGGGGTGCTCCAGCATCACCAGGTGCCCTGCGTCCGGCACGATCACCAACTCCGCGTCGGGCAGGACCTCCGCGATGGCCTCGCTGTGCGAACTGGGCGTCACCAAATCCTTGTCGCCTGCCAGGATCAGCACCGGGACCTCACGGAAAGCGGGCAGCGCCCCGCTCTTGTCGTGCTCGGTGAACGCCGGATAGAACTCGGCCACCACGTCGATCGGGGTGGCCTCGATCAGCCGCTCGGCGAACCGCGCGACCGCCGGGTCCACGTCCCGTGAACCGAACGAGTACCGCTTGATGAGGCTCGCGAAGAGATCCGCGGTCGCCCGCCGCCCGCGCTCCACCAGCTCCGTCTGCGAGCCGAGCGCCTTCAGCACCCCGGGCAGCACCCGTCGTATCGCGTTGACGCCCGCCACCGGCAGCCCGAAACTCACCTCGCCGAGCTTCCCACTGGACGTGCCGACGAACGCGACCGCGGCCACCCGGTCCCGGATCAGCGCCGGGTACTGGTCGGCGAACGCCATCATCGTCATGCCGCCCATCGAATGCCCGACCAGCACGAGAGGCCCCTCGGGCGCCGCCGCGTCGATGACGGCCTTCAGGTCGCGGCCGAGCTGGTCCACCGAGACGGGCACGCCCTCGGCCTGCGCCCTGCCGCGCTCGGACCGGCCGTGGCTGCGCTGGTCCCAGTGGACCGTACGCACCAGACCGCGCAGCGCGGCCCGCTGGAAGTGCCAGGAGTCCTGGCTGAGGCAGTAGCCGTGGCTGAAGACGACGGTGACGGGCGCGGGTGTCTTACGGCCGAAGAGCCTGCGCCTCCGCGAACCGGGGGCCACCGCGCCGGGAGCGGCCGCGGCACCCGCCCCGCCCTCCGGCTCGGCCTCGTCGACCTCGTAGTGCAGTGCCGTGCCGTCGTCCGCGATCGCCTTCCCCGGCACGCCACGCAGGGCGCCGTAAGGGCCCGCGGCGTCCAGCGCCAGCCGGGCCTTCTTGCGCATGCCCCGGCCCACGGTCATCCGCTCGACCGCGACACCGGCCGCGGCGCCCGCCGCGATCACTCCTATCGCCGCACCCGCGATGCCCGCCCGGCGCCAGCCGGCCGCGGCGGCCGCCGTCACCACCACGTCCCCCGCGCTGCTCTCGCTCACCGTGCCGCGCTCCTCGTCCTCGTGGATCGGATATCGGGTGTCGGACGCCGGGCGCCCGCTGCCGGGTGGCCGGACATCGACACGACCGGGGCTACTGGTTCAGATGGACGCGTGGCACCCGGGCCCCGATGCGGGTGACGATCTCGTACGCGATGGTGTCCGCCGCCACCGCCCAGTCCTCGGCGCTCGGCTCGCCCCGGTCCCCCGGCCCGAACAGCACCGCCTCCGCGCCCGGCTCCGGCTCGTCGCCCTCCAGGTCGACCACGAACTGGTCCATCGCCACCCGGCCCGCGATCGTGCGGCGCCGGCCCCCGACGAGGACAGGCCCCCGGCCCGAGGCGTGGCGTGGAATCCCGTCCGCGTACCCGACGGGCACCAGGCCCAGGGTCGTCTCGGCGGACGTCGTGTAGTGGTGGCCGTAACTGACGCCGTGGCCCGCGGGCACCTGCTTGACCAGGGCGACCGACGCGGCGAGCGTCATCACCTGGCGCAGCCCGAAATCGGCCGGGGTGCCCAGCTCGGGGCTGGGCGAGATTCCGTACATGGCGATCCCGGTCCGTACGAGATCGAAGTGGGACTCGGGGACCGTGAGGGTGGCCGGCGAGTTCGCGATGTGCCGCACCTCGGGCCGGACGCCCGCCTTCTCCGCGTACGCCACCAGGTCCTGGAACACGTCCAGCTGGGACGCGATCGACGGGTGGCCCGGCTCGTCAGCGCAGGCGAAGTGCGACCAGAGCCCGGTGATCCTGACCGTGCCGTCCGCTTCGGCGGCGCGGGCCGCCGCGACCAGTTCGGGCCAGTCGGCGGGCTGGCAGCCGTTGCGCCCGAGGCCGGTGTCGGCCTTCAGCTGGATACGGGCCACGGCGCCCGCCCCGGCGGCCGCCCCGACGACCTCGCGCAGTGCCCACATGCCGCTCACCGACACATCGATGTCGGCCTCGATCGCCTCGCGCCACGGGCCCCCGGGCGTCCACAGCCAGCACATCACCCGGCCGCCGAGACCGGCCGCCCGCAGGGCCAGTGCCTCCTGCGGGGTGGCGGTGCCCAGCCATGTCGCGCCCGCTTCCAGCGCGGCCCTGGCACAGGGCACCGCCCCGTGCCCGTACGCGTCGGACTTCACGACGGCCATGAGCTGCGCACCGGCCGCCCGCGCACGCAGGGCGCGCACATTGGCGCGCAGTGCGGCGAGGTCGATCTCTGCACGGGCTCTCAGGGTCGCTGTCTCGTTCATCGCGCCCAGTGTCTCAGAGGCGTACGCCAGTGCGTGTCGCGTGCGCGGCGCGGCCGGGGCGCCGGCACCGGCTCAGTGCTGCGCCAGCTCGTGCTCCAGATGGTCCACGAGCACCGGGACATGGCTGCGGGGGATGTCCTTGACCGCCGTCACCAGCGTCACCGGACCACCCTCGCGCAGCAGGTCGAGCAGTTCACCGACCGCCTCGGTGTGGGCCGGGTCCGACAGTTCGGTGCGGTAGCGGTCGACGAAGTCGTCGTACCGGGATTCGGGGTCCTGGTGGTACCAGGAGCGCAGTTCGTTCGACGGGGTGACGTCCTTGGGCCACCTGTCGATCGCGGCCTTCGCCTTGCTCTCCCCGCGCGGCCAGAGCCGGTCGACGAGAACCCGTACACCGTCCTCGTCCTCCAGCGGCTCGTACACCCGCCGGACACGAACGGAACTCCTGCCCACGGCCCTTCTCCTTCCGCCGCCCTTCCCCAGCGTGGCGCAGGCTCACCCGTCCCGCACATCGCGCCAGGCCGCCGGGACCGCGTCCGCCACGTCCTGCGCGGCCACGGGTGCCCCGGCCGAGACCCGGCGGGCGGCGAGCCCGTGCAGATAGGCGCCCACCGATGCCGCGTCGCGCGGCGCGAGCCCCGCGGCCAACAGGGAGCCGGTCAGGCCGGAGAGCACGTCGCCGCTGCCCGCGGTGGCCAGCCAGGAGGTGCCGGTCGGGTTGACCCGTACCGGCGTGTCCCGGGCCTCGGCGACCAGGGTCGTCGACCCCTTCAGCAGGACGGTGGCGCGGTAGCGGGCGGCGAGCTCCCGTACGGCGGCGAGCCGGCCCGCCTCGACCTCCTCGCGCGCCACGCCGAGCAGCGCCGCGGCCTCACCTGCGTGCGGGGTCAGCACGGTGGGCGCGGAGCGCGACCGTACGGTCTCGGCGTCCAGCAGCCGCAGCCCGTCCGCGTCGACCAGCACCGGCACCTCGGCGGCCAGCACGTCGGCGACCGCCTCGGCCGCCGCTGAACCGTCCCCGAGCCCCGGCCCGACGACCCACGCCTGGACCCGCCCCGCCTTGGAGGGCGGCCCCGCGTGCACCAGCGTCTCCGGGAAGCGGGCGATCACCGCGCCGGCGCCAGGACCCACGTACCGCACGGCCCCCGCGCCGCCCCGCAGCGCCCCGGCGACCGCGAGCACCGCGGCGCCCGGGTACCGCTCGGACCCGGCCACCACGCCGACGACACCACGCCGGTACTTGTCGCTCTCGGCGCCGGGCAGGGGCAGCAGCGCGGCCACGTCCGCGTACTGGAGCGCTTCCAGATCCGGCGGCTCCGGCAGCTCGGGGCCCAGGCCGATGTCGACGAGCCGCAGCGCGCCCGCCCGCTCGGCGGCCGGGTCGATGAGCAGCCCCGGCTTGTACGTACCGAAGGTGACCGTCGCGTCGGCCCACACCGCTGGGCCGTTGACCGCCCCGGTGTCCGCCTCCACCCCGCTCGGCAGGTCCACGGCCAGCACGGGCGCCCCGTGCCCGTGCGCGATGACGGCCGCCACCAGGGCGGCCGCCTCCGGGCGCAGCCCGCCGCGGCCGCCGATCCCGGTTATGCCGTCGACGACGAGGTCGACCGCCCCCAGCTCGTCCGCACTGTCCAGCACCTGGCCACCGGCCGCGCGCAGCGCCGCGAGCCCGCCGGTGTGCACCTTGCCGGGCGAGGTCAGCAGCGCCCGTACACCCGCCCCGCGCTTCGCCAGCCGCGCCCCGGCGTACAACGCGTCGCCGCCGTTGTCGCCGCCGCCGACGAGCAGGAGGACCCTCGACCCGTACACCCGGCCGTTGCGCCGCAGCAGATCGCCGCAGGCCACCGCGAGCCCCGCGGCGGCCCGTTGCATCAGGGCGCCCTCCGGCAGCCGCGCCATCAGTGCCGCCTCGGCGGCCCGTACGGTCTCCACGCTGTAAGCCGTTCGCATACGGTCAACCCTCCGCGATCACCACGGCCGACGCCACCCCCGCGTCGTGGCTGAGCGAGACGTGCCAGTGCCGCACCCCGAGTTCCGCGGCGCGCGCGGCGACCGTGCCGCGGACCCGCAGCCGGGGCTGCCCGCTCTCCTCGACGTACACCTCGGCGTCCGCCCAGTGCAGACCGGCGGGCGCGCCGAGCGCCTTGGCGACGGCCTCCTTGGCCGCGAACCTGGCGGCGAGCGAGGCGATACCGCGCCGCTCTCCGCTCGGCAGCATCAACTCGCTGTCCAGGAAAAGCCGTCCGGCCATCTGGGGCGTACGCTCCAGCGCGGCGCCGAAGCGCTCGATCTCGGCCACATCGATCCCGACCCCAATGATCACGTACTCACTCACTCACTCGACTGTCACTGACTTCGCCAGATTGCGCGGCTGGTCCACCTCGTTGCCGCGGGCGGTCGCCAGTTCGCAGGCGAAGACCTGCAACGGCACGGTGGCGACCAGCGGCTGAAGCAGCGTAGGCGTAGCGGGGATCAGGATCAGGTGGTCGGCGTACGGAACGACCGCCTCGTCGCCCTCCTCGGCGATCACGATGGTGCGGGCCCCGCGGGCCCTGATCTCCTGGATGTTCGACACCACCTTGTCGTGCAGCACCGAGCGCCCCCGCGGTGACGGGACGACCACGACGACCGGCAGACCGTCCTCGATCAGCGCGATGGGCCCGTGCTTGAGCTCGCCCGCGGCGAAGCCCTCCGCGTGCATGTACGCCAGTTCCTTGAGCTTCAGCGCGCCTTCCAGGGCCACCGGATAGCCCACGTGGCGCCCGAGGAACAGCACGGTGTCCTCGTCGGCGAGCGAGCGCGCCAGCTCGCGCACGGGCTCCATGGTCGCCAGCACCCGCTCGACGGCCCCGGCCATCTCGGAGAGCTGCCGCACGACCGTCCGGATCTCGTCCGCCCACTTCGTCCCGCGCACCTGCCCGAGATAGAGGGCGACGAGGTAGCAGGCGACGAGCTGTGTCAGGAACGCCTTCGTCGAGGCGACGGCGACCTCCGGCCCGGCGTGCGTGTAGAGGACTGCGTCGGATTCCCTCGGGATGGTCGACCCGTTCGTGTTGCAGATGGCGAGCACCTTCGCCCCCTGCTCACGGGCGTGCCGCAGGGCCATCAGGGTGTCCATGGTCTCGCCGGACTGCGAGATCGCGATGACGAGCGTCCGCTGGTCCAGGATCGGGTCGCGGTAGCGGAACTCGCTGGCGAGTTCCGTCTCGCAGGGCAGCCGGGTCCAGTGCTCGATGGCGTATTTGGCGATCATTCCGGCGTGGTACGCGGTCCCGCAGGCGATGACGACGACCTTGTCGACCTCCCGGAGCACGCTGGGCGCGATGCGCACCTCGTCGAGCCGCAGCGCGCCCTCCTCCCCGCCGATCCGCCCGAGGAGCGTGTCCGCCACGGCCTTCGGCTGGTCGGCGATCTCCTTGAGCATGAAGGAGGCGTAGCCGCCCTTCTCGGCCGCGGACGCGTCCCAGTCCACGTGGTACGCGCGGGTCTCGGCGGGCCGTCCCGCGAAGTCGGTGACGGTCACCCCGTCCCTGGTCAGCTCCACTACCTGGTCCTGGCCCAGCTCGATCGCGGACCGGGTGTGCGCGATGAACGCGGCGACGTCGGAGGCCAGGAAGGTCTCCCCCTCGCCCACCCCCACCACGAGGGGCGAGTTCCGCCGGGCGCCGACCACCGTGCCCGGCTCGTCGGCGTGCACGGCGACGAGGGTGAAGGCCCCTTCGAGCCGACGGCACACCTGCCGCATGGCCTCCGCCAGACCGGCACCGCCGGAGTACGCCTCGGCCAGCAGATGGGCCACGACCTCGGTGTCGGTCTCCGACGCCAGGCCGTGGCCGCGCCCGGCGAGTTCGCCGCGCAGCGCGGCGAAGTTCTCGATGATCCCGTTGTGCACGACCGCGACGCGGCCTGCGTTGTCCAGGTGGGGGTGGGCGTTGGCATCGGTCGGGCCCCCGTGGGTGGCCCACCGGGTGTGCCCGATACCGACGTGCCCGGCCGGCAACGGCCGCTCCATCAGCTCCTTCTCCAGATTCACCAGCTTCCCCGCCCTCTTCGCGGCGGCGAGCCCGCCGTCCGAGAGGAGGGCGACTCCCGCCGAGTCGTACCCCCGGTACTCAAGGCGCTTGAGACCCGCGACCACGACGTCCTGCGCCGACTGTCCACCGACATAACCCACGATTCCGCACATAGCGGCACCATAAGGCGGCGAGGGGCGGGTTCCCAGGGTTACGGAGAGGGTGGGCGTGGGACGGGGACCGTGGCGGGCCACCCCCGGGCCGTGCGTACGGCACCCGTCTCCCGCCCCCCGTGAACCTTTCCGGCCGCTGCGGGCAACAGGGGGTGCCGGACTCACCGGCCGACCGACCCCCTGGAGGCGCTGTGCCCGGACGACCACGACCACCGGCGGGGCCCGGCGGCGTACCCCCGGGGCCGCCGCCCGCCGCACCGGCCGCCGCGCCCGGACCCGACGACGCCGAGATCATCGCCCAGTCCCTGGAGCAGCCTGAACTGTTCGCGGGTCTGTACGACCACCACGCCCCCGACATCCACCGGTACGCCGCCCGCCGCCTCGGCGAGGAAGCGGCGGACGACATCACCGCGGAGACCTTCCTCATCGCGTTCCGGACCCGTGAGCGCTACGACACCACCCACCGCCTCGCGCGGCCCTGGCTGTACGGCATCGCCGCCAACCTGATCGGCAAGCACCGGCGTACCGAGGTACGGGCCCTGCGCGCTCTGGCCCGCACCGGGCAGGACCCCGTCGCCGCGTCCTGGAGCGAGCGTTCCGACGACCGGATAGCCGTCCAGGCGCCGCTGGCGGGCGCGCTCGCCGGGCTCTCACCCGGGGACCGGCACGTCCTGCTGCTCGTCGCGTGGGCGGACCTCGGCTACCAGGAGGTGGCCGAGGCCCTCCAGATCCCCCTCGGCACGGTCCGCTCCCGGCTCAACCGCGCCCGGCGGAAGGTCCGCGAGGCACTGCGCATCGATCCCTCGTTCACCCAGGACGAACTGGAGCTGACCCCGTCATGGACGAAATGACCCGGTTGCGCGAGCTGCGCGCCGACGCCCCCGTACCCGACCGCGCCACCCTGGCCCCAGGGCGCCTGCGCCTGACCGAGGCCATGGCGGCGGGCGGGCGCACCCGCCGGGCGCGGGCCGACTGGCGGATCGCGTCCCTCGGCACGGCCGCGGCGATCACCGTGGCGGCCCTCCTCGGCACCCAGCTGCTGGACACGGCAGGACCGCGCGGCACGGCTCCCGCCGCGGTCGCGGGCAACCTGGACCTGTCCGGCCCGGCGGAGACCCTGAACCGGGCCGCCGACTTCCTGGAGGGCGTGACGGCTCCCCCGGAGCCCCGCGACAACCAGTGGATCTACACCAGGGTCGTGATCGGACAACCGGAGCTGAAGGCCGACAACGGACAGACGGGCGAGCTCCAGTACGAACCCGACTCCTGGAGCCCCTACGGCAAGGGCGCAGCGGAGAAGGTCCAGTCGGACGACGACTACTCGAACCGCGAGACCTACCGGGCCGCGGCCGCCCTGCCCGAGGATCCGGCGGCACTGCTGGCCGAGGTCCGCAGGCTATACCCGGCGGACGCGAGTGGTCGGTCACGCCCCGAGAGCAAGGAGGCCCAGACCTTCCGCGGACTGAGCGTGCTCCTGCAGTCCTACCCCCTCCCTCCGGCCGCCGTGGCCCGTATCTACCGGGCCATGGCCACGCTCCCGGGCGTCGGGATCACCGGACGCCTCGTCAAGGACGCCGCGGGCCGCGAGGCCATCGCCGTCACCCGGGAAGAGGAGGGCACCCACGAACGCCGCGAGATCCTCCTCTCCCCCTACGACTACGGCTACGCCGGCCTGCGCTTCGTGGTCACGGAGGACCACGAGGTGAAGGTGCCCGAAGGCATGCAGAGCCCCGCGCAGAGGTTCACCGCCGGTGACGTCACCATCAGCGAGGCCCGCACGGCCGCGGCCGTCGTCGACGCCGAGGGCGAGAAGCCCTAGTCACGGGCTCTCCCGTGCCTCCCCGGCACAGAGGCCGGGGTCCACTACAGGGGTGTGGACACCGGCCCCTTCCGGGGCCTGCAGGGCGTCGCCGGGGCCCTGGCGGAGCCCACGTGACCGAACCCACCCCCCACGGAGTTAAAACTCCCGCAACAATGAACCCGTGATCACTTCGCCGGCACGGAGCACCCAACGTCGCACCGAGCACGCGCAGACGCCCTACGTCGACCTGTCACGGGCCGAGTGGAGCGCCCTGCGCGACAAGACTCCGCTGCCGCTCTCCGCCGACGAGGTGGAGCAGCTGCGGGGCCTCGGCGACGTCATCGACCTCGACGAGGTCCGTGACGTCTACCTGCCGCTCTCCCGGCTCCTGAACCTCTACGTCCAGGCCACCTCGGGCCTGCGCGGCGCCCTCAACACCTTCCTGGGCGACGCGGGCAACGGCCACGGGGCGCAGCGGGGCACCCCGTTCGTCATAGGGGTCGCGGGCAGTGTCGCCGTCGGCAAGTCGACCAGCGCCCGCATCCTCCAGGCGCTGCTGGCCCGCTGGCCCGAGCACCCCCGGGTCGAGCTGGTGACCACGGACGGCTTCCTGCTGCCGATGAAGGAGCTCCAGGCGCGCGGCCTCATGTCGCGCAAGGGGTTCCCCGAGTCGTACGACCGCAGGGCCCTGACCCGTTTCGTCGCCGACATCAAGGCCGGCAAGGACGAGGTGACCGCACCCGTCTACTCGCACCTGATCTACGACATCGTGCCGGACGAGCGGCTGACCGTACGCCGCCCGGACATCCTGATCGTCGAGGGGCTGAACGTGCTCCAGCCGGCGCTGCCCGGCAAGGACGGCCGGACCAGGGTCGGGCTCGCGGACTACTTCGACTTCAGCGTGTACGTCGACGCCCGGGCCGAGGACATCGAGACCTGGTATCTCAGCCGCTTCCGCAAGCTGCGCGAGACGGCGTTCCAGAACCCGTTCTCGTACTTCCGCAAGTACACCCAGGTCTCCGAGGAGGAGGCCATGGACTACGCGCGCACGATGTGGCGGACCATCAACAAGCCCAATCTGCTGGAGAACGTCGCGCCCACCCGTGGCCGTGCCACTCTGGTGCTGCGCAAGGGACCCGACCACAAGGTCCAGCGCCTGTCGCTGCGCAAACTCTGACCCTTCCAGGAGCCCGCCCGTGCTGCATCTGCGCCTGATCGTCCCCGCCGACCGCTCGGGCGAGGTGGTGAACCTCCTGGAACGGACCGTCGGCGCCACCCACCTCGCGGTGCTGACCGGCGCGGCCCGCAGTCCGGCCGGGGACGTGGTGCTCTGCGATGTGGCGCGGGAGGCCGGGGACGAGCTGATCGGGGAGCTGCGCAGGCTCGGTATCGACAAGGGCGGCTCGATCACCGTCGAGAACGTGGACCTGACGCTCTCCGCGCACGCCGATCAGGCGGAGGAGGACGCGCCGGGTGACGGCGCGGACGCGGTGCTGTGGGAGGAGCTGTCGGAGGCCACCCACGAGGAGTCGACGCTCAGCGTCACATACCTGGCGTTCCTCACCGTCGCCACGATGCTCGCCGCCTGCGGTGTGATGCTCGACAACGCGATCCTGATCGTGGGCGCGATGGCGGTCGGCCCGGAGTTCGGCCCGCTGGCGGGGGTCTGCACGGCGCTGGTGCAGCGCACCCCGCGCCTGGTGTGGCGCTCGCTGTCGGCCCTGATCGGAGGCTTCGCGGTGGCGATGGTCATCACCGCCGGCTTCGCCTGGCTGATGGACGCCGCCGGCCTGTTCACCCGCTCGATGATCGACGGCGACCGGCCCAACACGGCGTTCATCTGGAAGCCGGACTGGATGTCGTTCGTGGTGGCGTTCCTCGCGGGCATCGCCGGGACGCTCTCGCTCACCTCGGCGAAGTCCGGGGCGCTGATCGGCGTGGCGATCTCGGTGACGACGGTCCCGGCCGCGGCCAACGCGGCGGTGGCGTTCAGCTACAAGGACTACGGCCAGATGTCGGGCTCCGCAGGCCAGCTGCTGGCGAACCTCGGCGGCATCGTGCTCGCGGGCACCCTGACCCTCCTGGTCCAGAAGGGCCTGTGGGCCGCCCACCGCCGCCGGACGGCCCCGAAGACGGCCCCGTCCGGCGGCGTGTGACGCCAGGTCACCCCAGGGCGGACTTCACCGCGTCGGCCAGCCGGCCGGCCACGGCGCGCGCCTGCTCGATGTCGGCGGCCTCGACCATGACCCGTACGAGCGGCTCGGTGCCCGACTGGCGCAGCAGGACGCGCCCGGTGGAGCCCAGCTCGCGCTCCGCCTCCGCGACCGCGGTGGCCAGCTCGGACGAGGTGCTCACCCGGGACTTGTCGACGTCCGGCACGTTGATGAGCACCTGCGGGAGGCGCTGCATGACACCGGCCAGATCGGCGAGCGTACGGCCGGTGGCGGCGACCCGGGCCGCCAGCATCAGGCCGGTCAGCGTGCCGTCGCCTGTCGTGGCGTGGTCGAGGACGATGACGTGGCCGGACTGCTCGCCGCCCAGCGCGAAGCCCTCCGCCTTCATGGACTCCAGGACGTAACGGTCGCCGACGGCGGTCTGGACGAGCTGGATGCCCTCCCGCTCCATCGCGATCTTGAAGCCGAGGTTCGACATGACCGTGCCGACGACGGTGTCCTTGCGGAGCTGTCCGGCGTCCCGCATGGCGAGGGCGAGCACGGCCAGGATCTGGTCGCCGTCGATCTCCTCACCCGCCGCGTCGACGGCCAGGCAGCGGTCGGCGTCGCCGTCGTGCGCGATGCCGAGGTGGGCGCCGTGCTCGACGACCGCGGCACGGAGCAGGCCCAGGTGGGTGGAGCCGCAGCCGTCGTTGATGTTCAGACCGTCCGGCTCGGCACCGATGGTGACGACCTCGGCACCGGCCCGCGCGAACGCCTCGGGCGAGACCCGGGCGGCGGCACCGTGCGCCTCGTCGAGGACGACCTTCAGCCCGTCGAGCCGGTTGGGGAGTACGGCGATGAGGTGGGCGACGTACCGGTCGAAGCCCTCGGCGTAGTCACTGACCCGGCCCACTCCGGCACCCGTCGGGCGCGCCCACGGCTCACCGGTGCGGTGCTGCTCGTAGACCGTCTCGATCCGGTCCTCCAGCTCGTCGGCGAGCTTGTGGCCGCCGCGGGCGAAGAACTTGACACCGTTGTCCGGCATCGCGTTGTGACTGGCGGACAGCATCACGCCGATGTCGGCGCCGAGCACGCCGGTGAGATACGCCACGGCAGGGGTGGGCAGCACGCCCACCCGCAGGACGTCCACGCCCGCGCTCGCCAGGCCCGCCACGACGGCGGCCTCCAGGAACTCTCCGGACGCGCGCGGGTCACGGCCCACCACGGCCGTCGGCCGATGCCCCTCGAAGGTGCCCGCCTCGGCAAGTACGTGCGCCGCCGCGACCGACAGACCGAGCGCGAGCTCGGCCGTCAGATCCGCGTTGGCGACGCCGCGCACGCCGTCCGTGCCGAAGAGTCGTCCCACTGGTGTCCTCCGAGATTGCTCCGAAACCACAAACCCAAGAAATACGAAAACGGGGCGGGCCTGGGCATGCTGCCGCGAACACCGCGCGACAGGGCCCGGCCCTCTGCCCTATGAACCTCTGAACGTCTGAACGTCTGAACGTCTTATGCCGTTATACGCCCGCGAGGGCCGATAAACGAACGCCCCAGCGGCACGAAGTGTGCCGCCGGGGCGAACGGGTAACGCTGACGAGCAGGCGGTTTAGCGCTTGCTGTACTGCGGGGCCTTACGGGCCTTCTTGAGACCGGCCTTCTTGCGCTCGACCGCACGGTCGTCACGGCAGAGGAAGCCGGCCTTCTTCAGCGTGGCGCGGTTGTTGTCCACGTCCGCCTCGTTCAGCGAGCGGGCCACGCCGAGGCGCAGGGCGCCGGCCTGACCGGAGACGCCGCCACCCGAGATGCGGGCGATGACGTCGTAGCGGCCGTCGAGCTCGAGCACCTTGAAGGGCTCGTTGACTTCCTGCTGGTGCACCTTGTTGGGGAAGTAGTCCTCAAGGGTGCGACCGTTGATCTTCCACTTGCCGGTGCCCGGAACGATCCGGACGCGGGCGATGGCGTTCTTGCGACGACCCAGGCCGGCCGCGGGCTGCGGGTCGCCGAAGCGGCCTGCCAGCGACTCGGAGGTGTACTCGCCCTCGACGGGCACCTCGGATTCGAAGGTGGTCACCTCAGCGAAAACCTCTTCGCCCTCGGTGCCCTCGACGGGGGTCTCAACAGTGGTCTCGGCCACGATTCTCCTCAGATCTTTCTGTACGTCTTAGGGGGAGGCCGGAACTACTGCGCGACCTGGGTGATCTCGAACGGGACCGGCTGCTGCGCGCCGTGCGGGTGCTGGTCACCCGCGTAGACCTTGAGCTTCGAGAGCATCTGACGGCCCAGGGTGTTCTTGGGGATCATGCCCTTGATGGCCTTCTCGACGGCCTTCTCCGGGTTCTTCGAGAGAAGCTCGTCGTAACGCACGGAGCGGAGACCGCCCGGGAACCCGGAGTGGCGGTACGCCATCTTCTGGGTCTTCTTGTTGCCGGAAAGGTGAACCTTCTCGGCGTTGATGATGATGACGAAGTCGCCCATGTCCATGTGGGGGGCGTAGATCGCCTTGTGCTTGCCGCGAAGGAGGTTCGCAGCCGTGGTGGCCAGACGGCCCAGGACGATGTCCTCGGCGTCAATGACGTGCCACTGGCGCGTCACATCTCCGGGCTTGGGGCTGTACGTACGCACGGTCGTAGCCTTCGCTTCTTCAGTGAATGGAGTCCTGACAAGGCCACCCGGACGATCACACCAGCCTTTGCGGCACTGCGGGGACGCAACCCGAGTGCCTGCCGCTGGTCATCGGCCCGGTGGACCGGCGTAAGGGCCCCTCGCGTGAGAACGACCAAGCCAATACGCATAACAAACCAGAAGAATACCGTTGAGCCCCCACGCGGGTCAAAACAGCCCCCGAAGCCCCCCTCCCGAGGCCCCCGAAAGCCGCATACGGCCCCTTTTCCTCCCGCCGAGCCCCATCCTTCCAGCCCGGCCGCCGCTCAAGGCCGCCTTCGGCGCGGTGGGCACCGAGGCCACCCCCGGCCCGGCCGGCGTTTGAGCCACCTTCACCCCCGCCGCCCCCGAGGCCACCCCCGAGCCCGGCCGGCGCTTGAGGCCGTCTTTCAGCCCCGCCGACGTTTGAGGCGCGGGGGCCGCGGGGGCGCCCCCCCCCGCGCCCCCCCCGCCCCCCCCCCCCCCCCCCCCCCCCCCCCAACCCACCCCACCGCCCCCCCCCCCCCGCACCCAACC